>JAFAZN010000371.1 GCA_019239775.1 Chloroflexota bacterium | reverse complement strand
CGTTTTGCGCACGAGTCCGCCGTGACCCAGTAACACACCGGCGCGTGCAAGCTCTGGCCGGTCGGCGCCAATCCCACCTGAGGCACCAGTCACCAGGGCCACCCGACCCGCATGCCTGGGTAGTCCCTCGGTGAGGAGGTAAACCCGCTGGACCATCGCAAGTCTCGTGCACCCAGAACCGGCGTGCTTATCCCAAGTCGTGTGCACCCCCCGGTCGCGTCCATCCGAACGCGGTCCTCGGCGACGCGGCCACACGTCCGTGGGGTAGTCCCTGCGTGGGGTAGTCCCTCCGTGAGGAGATAAACCCACCTCGGCGCACCCCGAGTCGCGTGCATGACTGATCCCCGCGCATCCGAGGTGGCAGACCACTGCCTGCCACTGCCTGCGAGTCCCAAGTCGCGTACCTCTGGTCGCGTCAATTCAAATAGTGTGCTGCCTAGTGCGCGGCGCCAGGCTGCGTACCATCAATCCCGCGATTTTGCCCCTGAGAGGTGACGCGCTCGGATGACCCTGTCAGACAGCTCGCAGATTGTCACAACACATGATGGCGGCCACATGCCCGCGTTTGCGGCGATGCCGCCAGCTGGCCACGGCCCGGGCATCGTGGTGCTTCACGAGATCTTTGGCGTCACCGATTACATAAAGCAGCGCACGCGCGACCTCGCCGCCCTTGGCTACATGGCAATGGCGCCACAGCTGTACTGGCGCCTGGGCGCCGACGTCGAGATTCCCGAAAACACAATCGCGGGCCTGCAGCAGGCCTTCGGCTACCTGCAACGACTCGACGAGGCGCTGGCAGTCGATGATGCCACGGCCGCGCTCGAGCACCTGCGACGCATGCCCCAGACCGCCGGCCGCGCCGGCACACTCGGTTTCTGCATGGGTGGACGGCTCGCCTATAAGCTCGCCGTCGCGGCCGATCCGGACGTCGTCGTTTCCTATTACGGCTCCGGCATTGGCAGTGAGCTCGGCGCGGCGGACCAGGTGCGCGCGCCGATTCTGTTCCAGTTCGGCCAGGCGGACCAGTACTTGTCACTCGAAGAAGCTGAACGCATTCGCGCGGCATTCGCCGGACGCGCCGATGCGGAGTCGCACGTGCACCCGAGCGCAGGCCACGCGTTTGACAATCCCTCGCCGATGTTTCATCACCTCGAGGCCGCGCGCGCGGCGTGGCCGCAAACGGCTGACTTCCTGCGCCGCTATCTGCCGCCGAGCTGAGTTACCCGCCGAGCGAGCCTCCATCCCGCTATCTGGCGCCGAATTAAGGTCGTCCCGTTCTGCCACCGTGTTACGCCGATTCGCAAGCTCGTGGACGCGTTCAACAGTCTGGGCGATCAACTGCGCGTGCACGAGCAAGCGCGTCGAGAGTTCGCATCGGACGTGTCGCACGAGCTGCATCGGGCCTATTTGCCGCCGAGCTAGCCTCGGGCTTCAAACGGAGTGGCGGGCCAGGTGTGCCGCGCCAAAGGGTTGGGCAGGTTGTTTTTTGGCGCCGCACGCGCCCGACGGTGGAGCCCGCGCTCGCGCTTCCCGCGTCGACGTTCAGGCCCCGCCGCGGATGGACCGAAACGGGCGTTTGGTGCCGCCAATCCGTGAGGTTGGCGCCCGTCCAACAGGTTGTTGCCCGCTCGGCGCGGCGACGGCTCCAACGCGGATTGGCCCCGTCACTCCGACCAGAGAGCGTCACGGGGACGAGATGGACCGTCACGCGGCGCAACGTGGACCGTCACAGGACTCACGCGCTTGGTCACGGGCACATGGTGGACTGTCACGCGCCGTAAAGTGGACCGTCACGCCCCGCGAATTGGACCGTCACGTGAAGGATTGGCCTGCAATTGGACCGTCACGTGAAACATTGGACCGTCATTGGACTGTCACGTGAAACATTGGACTGTCATTGGACCGTCACGTGAAACAATTGGCCCGTCACGCGCGGCGGCTAGCGGCGCCCGCGGCGAGCTGAGGCTGCAGCACGCGTCGACGGCGACGGGCAGCGGCGGGGCACGCAGCGGTGACTGGTAGCGCCGCGCACTGCCACCGGCGGGCGGCGGCGGCGGCAGCGCGGGCTCAGCGGCGATGGGGCGCGACCCGCAGCGGCGGGCAGCCACAACGGGCGGCTGCCGAGAGCGGCGGGCAGCCACAACGGTGGGCGGCAGCAGCGGTGGTACTGGCAGCGGCGCGCACCGCCACCGGCGGACAGCGGCGGCAGGCAGCACGGGCTCAGCGGCGATGGGGCGGGGGCCGAGAGCGGCGTTCCAAAACAAAACAGTGCTGAAAAACTCGTGCGCGCGTTGTCGTTATTTACGCTCTGGTCTTCGTCGGATAGATGACAGGAGGTTGATCGATATCCACGGTATGAAGTACATGCTCATGTTCTGCAAGTCCGACGAAGACGATCGGCGGTTCGACGCTATGTCCGCCGAACAACGCGGCCAGCTGTTCCAGCAGGTGGCCGAGTGGCAGGCGCAGTACCGCGCCAGCTTCGTCGATCAGGGCTATCGGCTCGAGCGGCCGCGGGCCGCGACGACCGTACGCCACAAGAACGGCTCGGTGATTGTTACGGACGGTCCGTTTGTCGAGGGCGGCGAAGTTGTCGGTGGCTACAGCGTGATCGACGTGCCGGACCTTGACGCAGCCCTACGCATCGCCCGAGCCTTTCCAGCGTGCCCAACGGTCGAGATCCGACCAATCCAGGACTAACCGAAAGCGAAGCGACCAGCGCGGTCCTTGGGCGCGTTTTCCGCGAGGAGGCGGGCGCGCTCGCGGCCGCGCTGGTGCGCACACTTGGCGATTTCGATCTGGCTGAAGAGCTGGTGCAGGATGCATTCGTCGCCGCGACCGCGCGCTGGCCCGGCGAGGGGCTACCGCGGCGGCCTGGCGCCTGGCTGTTGACCGTTGCACGCAACCGCGCGCTCGACATCCTGCGGCGCGACGCGCGCTACCAGCACAAGCTGTCATTACTCCAACATCCGATTCAGCGCGAACCCGACGACCGGCTGCGGCTGATCTTCACGTGCTGCCATCCGGCGCTGGCTCGCGAGGCGCAGGTCGCGCTCACGTTGCGGACCGTGTGCGGCTTCAGCGTGGCGCAGATCGCGCGCGCGTTCCTGAGTTCTGAGCCGACGATTGCGCAGCGCCTGGTTCGCGCACGACGCAAGATCGCCGAGGCGGGCATTCCGTACCGCGTGCCAAGCGACGAAGACCTCGACGAGCGGCTCGGTGAAGTGCTCACGGTGCTTTATCTCGTGTTCAACGAGGGCTACCTCGCCAGCAGTGGCGGCGAGTCCCAGCCCCTTGACCTCGCCAGTGACGCCGTGTGGCTGGCTCAGCTGCTCTCGAAGTTGCTGCCCGACGAGCCAGAGGTGCTTGGGTTACTCGCGCTGATGCGCTTGCATCGTGCGCGTGTTGCCGCGCGCTTCGACGCTGGCGGCGGCCTGGTGATGTTGCGCGATCAGGATCGGACCCGCTGGGATCACGCGGCGATTGCTTCGGCAGGTGAGCTGCTGGCAAGCGCGGCGCGGCTGCACAAGCCTGGCCAGTATCAGCTTCAGGCAGCGATCGTCGCGTGCCACGCGGAGTCGCCTTCCTGGGAGGCAACCGACTGGCCGCAGATTCTGGCGTTGTACGACCATCTGCTCGCGTACGCCGCATCGCCGGTGGCGAGACTGAACCGCGCGATCGCCGCGCGCTATGTGCACGGCCCGGCGGCTGCCCTCGAGGAGGTGGATGAGCTTGCGCCGACATTGGGACAGTACCGGCTGTTCCACGCCACACGTGCAGAGCTGCTGCGCGACCTGGGACGTCCAGCGGAAGCACGTCAGGCGGATGCGCAGGCGCTGGCCCTTACGTCAAATCCCGCCGAACGGCGCTTGTTGGAGCAGCGGCTCGAGTAGTCGCCGGGCAGACCTCCGTCCAAAAGCGTCGACAACCTCAGATTGCGATTGCGCAGGGACTTGACGGTGTCGATTTCCGCGCACGGCGTTCGACGTCTCCGCGTACACGCACCACAAAGGAGGTTTTAGACACGCTGCGTTTGGTCGTTACCGAGTTCCTCACGCTCGACGGAGTCATGGAAGATCCAGGCGGCAGCGAGAAGACACCGTTCGGGGGCTGGGCGTTTCGCTTCGATCGTGGCCAGGCGGGTGACAAGTTCAAGCTGGACGAATTGAACGACGCCGACATCCAGCTGCTTGGTCGGAAAACGTACGAGGGTTTGGCGGCAGCGTGGCCGTCGATCAAGGATAAGGTTGGCTTCGCGTATAAAATGAACGGGATGCCGAAGTACGTCGTGTCGAATGGGGTTTTGCATGCCAGCCATTGTGTACCGCCTGCAGCCCTGGGCATTCGTCGATCGTCTCGTCTCCGAACTTCTGCCTGCGGGCTTCACGCTGCTGCCACTAGCGCGTGACGCCACCGCGGCAGAGCGCGCCACATCGCTGGCCGATGCCGAGTTCCTCATGGGCTCATGGGTGACCACTACCCAGACGTTGACCGAGGCCGACTACGCCGCCGCTCCGCGCCTCAAGCTCGTGCAACTGATGAGCGCTGGCTACGAGCACGTGGACCTCAATCTGGCGGCGCGCCATGTCGTGCCAGTCGCCACGTTCGGCGATGCGATGGCCAGCCTCGTCGCCGAGCACACCCTGCTGCTGATGCTGGCCGTGTACCGCCGATTGCTGCAGCTGGATGCTGCGGTCCGCTCGGGGACCTGGCGCGGAAGTGAGCCAGTGTTGCGCGAGTTGCGCGGCAAACGCGTCGGGCTGATCGGCTTCGGCTACATCGCCCAGGCGGTTGAAGTTCGCCTGCACGCCTTCGACTGCGAAGTCGTCCACTTCTCAAGACACTCCGCATCACTGCCACGTGACGAGCTGCTGGCAACCTCTGACGTGGTCTCCCTGCATGTGCCGCTCGCGCCGTCGACCCGCGGGCTGATCGGCAACCGCGAGCTCGCGTTGATGAAGCCAAACGCCGTACTGATCAATACTTCACGCGGCCCCGTGGTGGATCAACCTGCTTTACTCGCTGCCCTGCGCGATGGTCGGCTCGCAGGTGCCGGCCTGGATGTGCTCGATCCCGAGCCTCCATCCATCGACGACCCGCTCTTACATCTGCCCAATGTGGTGTTCACGCCCCACAACGGGGGCCAGGCAGAGGAAGTCTGGCCCCGCATCGTGCGCACCTGCTTCGATAACATCCAGCGCGTCGCCCGCGGCGAGCCACCGCTCTATCTCGCGCCGCCACTCGACTGAGCAATCGGTCAGTCAGTCGATTGGTGTTTATGCGCGGCGATCATCTCCTCGACGGTGTTCAGCAGTGTGTCCAGGTCGAACGGCTTGGGCAGCGCGCGGATGCCGTACTGACTCAGCCACTCCTGGTGCTCGTGCAGCGACTGAATGGCCGCCGAGCACACGATAATCGGAATCGGGCGGGTGCGCGGATCGAGCGTGAGCAGGTTCAGGATGGTCCAGCCGTGCTCCTCGCCCCCAATGCGAATGTCCTGGATAACGAGATCGGGTTGGTGATCCCGAACGAATTCGTACGCGTGATCCCATTCGCGGCAGATGAACACCTCATAGTGCTCCTCCTGCTCCAACAACTCCTGCATCAGGTCGAGGAACACCGTGTCGTCGTTGATGACCGCGACGCGTGCGCGGGGTGCCGGATCGCTCATCAGATCGGCTTCAAGACCGCGTCGACCACCGCGCTGCGGCCGTGTTGGATCTCGTCGAGCGCACGGCGCAGCGTCGACTCCAGTTCGGCGGGATCGCGGACGGTGGCGCCGAATGCGCCGCACGCCTGGGCGATCTGGGCGTAGTTCGGCGTCGGATCGATCGCGGTCACTACGCCATCGTTGGCGCGAACAACCGCGCCTTCTGGATAAAGCTCGCGGATCGGTGCTTTCGAGGCGTTATATCCGCCATTGTTGAAAACCACGGTCAACGCGGGCGCACCGGCCTTCTGGGCGGTCCAGAGCGAAGCAAGCGGGTTACCAAACACGAAGCCGCCGTCGCCAGTGATCGCCACGACAGGTCTGTCGGGTCGCGCGAGTTTGATGCCGATGGCCGCGTTCTGCGGCCAGCCGAGGCTCGAGCCGCCTGGCGCAAAGTAGGTACCCGGCTCGTTGCGCATCAGGTGCGTTTGGATCCATCCACGGTTGGTGACCACGTCCTCCACCACAATTGCCTCATCAGGTAGCACTTGTTTGAGGCACCAGGCAACCCATTCACCATCCATCGGCGCCTGCGCGGCCTTGGCGCGTGCTCGGCGTTCCACCTTTTGGAGCCAGGCTTTGCGTTCGGCTTGAATCGTGTGCCGCCGGTCCAGGGCCTTTTGCTTCTGGCTCGCGGTCTGGGCATCCTCGAGCGCAAGCGCAAGTGACGTCAGCGCCGTCGCGGCGCGCGCCGTGATGCGTAGCGCCATTGGCCAGTTCCACACGACCGACTGTTCGTGCAGCGGCTCCCGGTCGATCTGGATGAGCACCGCATCGGCCGACGGCCTGACCGCGTTCGGCACGTATGGCACGTCGGGGTCCACGAACAGCACCACGTCGGCCTTCGGCAGCTCGGCGGCCAGATTCGGGCCGAGGTTGAGGGGATGGTCGCCGGTGACGCTGACGAATTCCGCGGCATACACGATGCGCGCGCCTGCCAGCTCCGCAACGCGCTCGAGCGGTGCGACCGACTGTGGATCGCGCCCGTTCCGTCCTGCGACGATGAGTGGCCGATCGGCCCGTGCCAGATATGTCGCCGCCTGCGCGATAGCCTCTGGATCCGCGGCGGCGGCCGTGGCTCGATTGGAGGCGTGGGGCCCGGGCATGCGCACGTCGGTGGCCGGCAGCATAAGCACCTCACGCGGCAGCGTGAGATAGACCGGCCCCGCTGGCTCATTGGCAGCGACCGCGAAGGCACGTTCGACGATGCCAGCGAGGTTTTCAGTACGCGAGAGCTCGTAGTGCCACTTCACGAAGCCGCGCACGATGCCGGCCTGGTCGAGCTGCTCCTGCCACCAATGAATGGGGAGATCCTTGCCACCGGGCATCTCGCCATCCCAGGTATATGGCGCCCGCCCCGCGCAAAAGAGCATGCCTGCCTGGCCGCGCTGGGCATTGTGGAGCGCGCCCCCGGCGTTGAGGGTGCCCGCGTCGACGTGCACGACGACGGTCTGGGGTTGATTTGTCGCGAGGAAATACCCGTGCGCGGCAGAGACGGCCGTGTGCTCGTGCAAGCACATGATCGGCGTCGGGCTCGGCTTACCCTGCTCGGCCCGGCGCGCCCACGCCTCCTGCAAAGGAAAGGTGTCCGTGCCCGGATTGATGAACACGTAGCGCGAGCCATGCGCAAGCAGCAGCGCAAGGAACGCTTCGGCCGCCTGGTCGAAGTCGCGCGGGTTCTCAGTGCTGCTGGCGTTCGCCTCCACGATCCCGGCCGTCATGCTTGTCTGTCGATTGTAGGACCGCGTTTCACCAGCCCGGTGCGTTCAGGCGTTCGTTTGTTATTGCAGCGGCATGCGCGATACGCCGTGGTCCGTGGCCAGGAACAGGTACTGGCCATCGATACCCAGCGCCAGATCGTTGAGCGTGCCTTCTTGCTGATTTCCGAGATCGTTCCAGGTCTGTCCGCGGTCTGATGTGACCGTGACACCGCTGGTCACCGGCGTGGGTGGGTAGCCAGCGTATGCACCGCTGCGCGCGACATACGCTGTGTCTGGATTGCTCGGGTCGTAGGCAACGGCTTGCATGGTTGTCGAAAAGCTGGTGTCCCTGTCCGGGCTCTCGGTACCTCCGCCGGCGTAGTCAAGCACTGTGTCCCACGAAACAGCGTCATCGTCGCTGGCCACGAGGAACGAGCCACCTGCCCGGGCATCGCGATTCACGGAAAGATACCAGCGCTGCGGATTGGCGCCACGGCCGCCAGCCAGCGACTTGGGGAAGCCGGCTGCGGCTACGGTCGAAGCGCCCGGATTTGACCAGCTGTAGATAAACGTCTGGCCCTGATCGGTGCTGTGCTTGAGCGTCTCGGAGACGTCGCGTCCCGCGTGGCAGCCGCCTGAGAAGAAGAGTCGACTAGCGTCCGTGGGATGTGGCTGCAGGATTGCCACGCCCCAGCCGCACAGGCTGTTGTGCGCGTGGAACAGCTCGGTCCACGTCATGCCCGCGTCGTTGCTGCGATAGAACCAGTATTCGTCCGAGATCGAGCCTTGCTTGAGGCCAGCATAGATGACGTTGGCAGCCGCCGGGCTGACGGCGACGGCGTTCAGTTGTTTGCCCGCGTAGGGCGGCCCGGACATGAGGGACTTCCAGGAAGCGCCGCCATCAGGGCTGACCAGCAGCGGGTCCATCGGGCTGGTCGCATACAGGCTGTCCTGGTTGGTCGGGTCGACGTAGACGACCTGGTGCTGCGCGGTATCCACCTGGTACCAGTTGTCGCCCGCGTCGTCGCTACGCATGAGGCCGTCGCTGGTGACGGCCAGTAGGGCGCCGCTGGATGGTGTGAACAGTCGCGAGGTGGAACTGGTCAGCGAGGTGTCCTGCCAATCAGGCCCGTCCTGATTCATATCGTGCGCCAAAGCCCAAGGCGTCGCCGGGTTCATCACCCCAATCGCAAGGGCCACGGTGGCGGCCATGACCGCAACTCTGTGCATGGCCGCCATCATGCCGAGATGCCATCGCCTTGTAAACGCTCCTTGGTGGCTCTCGGCGAACTCGACGTCCGAGGACACGTCAGCAAATTGGCGAAACCCGCGAGCCACGTGTCCCAGCTGTCGAAAGGACGTGCATCCGAAAGCTCAACAACCTGCCGCAGCGCCGCAATCTCGATTCACCCTGCTCCAGCCGTTACAATTGTCCAACCACGGCGGGGTAGCTCAGTGGTAGAGCAGCGGACTCATAAGCCGCGTGTCGTCAGTTCAATCCTGACCCCCGCTACCTACTCTCCAGCGTGGCGTTCGCCGTGTTTTCAACGGACAGGCGCTGCGGGTGGCTCGGCCGTTCGCGGAAAAGTCTGCTTGGTCGGTCGTTATCGCCTGGGTTGATCGCGCGTTTACGTGTGTCGGAGCTCGTGGCCGATTCGACTGGGGTTAGTGCCCAAAGGCCCGCTCTGGCGGAAGGAAAAGTCCCTTGTTAGCCGGCCGGCTTGCGGCCGCGGATGCGGCGGCGGGTGCGCGAGATCTTGGCGTCGCTTGGCACTACGCTGATCGTGCCATCGACTTCGAGCACCGCCATTTTCACCGTGCTCAGGTCGCTCACGCCGTGCTCACGCAGCGCCTCCATCACTTCGTCGACGCTGACGCCCTCGTGGCGCAGGTGCTCTTCGATCAAATGCCCATCGCTCACCAGCAACGCCGGCTGGCCAACCAGCTTCATGTGGAGCCACCTCGACGACAGCCCCAGCCGGTCGACCAGTCCGTTAACCGCGAGTAGGCACAACGCAGCAAGGATGCCGCCGTTCAGCGAGTTATCAGGTCCCACCATCGCGTTCTGCACCGCGTTCGAGATCACCAGCAACACCACCAGGTCAAACGGTGTCATCTGGCCAATCTCACGTTTGCCCGCCAGCCTTAACGCGAACAACAGCACCAGGTACACAACCAGCGTTCGCAACACGATCAGCCCCAGGCTGAGCACATCCAGATTCAGCAACTGATCAAAGGTCTGCATGGCGTTCGTCTGCGAGAGTACGACTCGGCAACCCCAGGAGCGCGCTCGGGGCTGGACCAGCGCTGAAAGGGCCGAGAGGGTCGCACCAGCAGGCATCGGCGAACCGCGAGCGCGCAGCCGCCGGCCAGAGGACGGAGTTCGCGCCGCGAACGTGCTGCGGACCTGTGGCCAACGGGCCTGAAGGTGATGTGGCCAGCAGCACGGCGATCGGGTGGCTAAACAGGGCTGAAGGTCACACCGTCATCAGGACGGAGGTCACAGGGCCAACATAACTGAAGGTGATGTGCCCAGCAGGACGGAGATCAGGTCGCCAAGAGGTCGCGCGGCGAACAGGAGCTAGATGATCTGGCCTTCAGGGGGGAGTGCTCCAGCGGCGATGAGCTCGTCTCCCGGACGGCAGCACACGTTCGGCGCGGGCGCGGCCCTGCGCATAGCGCGATGCGAGTGGCGACTTAGGCTGGCATCTGGCGGAGCTACCATGGCCAGCAACGCCGATCGGCGAAGGAGTTCGCGTGTGACCACAACCACATCGACAAGCGCTCCTGCGATTCAACGGCTCGATCACTGGACGTTGGTCACGACCGACGTCGAGCGGACCCAGCGCTTCTATGCGGAGGTGCTCGGTGCAGCGGTCCCGAAACGCACCGGCGGGCCTGCCTCCGTCAACCTTGCGGGAACCGTCATCGACTTCTTCCCTGCCAGCGCTGACAACCCGCCGAGTCCCGGCAGCTGGGGACAGCATCACGCCTACGTCATCGACCTGGGCACCTTTGACCACTGGGTCGAGCATCTCACTGCCAAACACGTGGCCTTCCGCAGGACCACCCATGGGCTCTATCGCATGTCCATCTACGTCGACGATCCCGACGGGTACCACATCGAGCTGACCGTCGTCTTCGAGGATCAGGAGGTCGGCCGGCGCGAGATCGAAAAGCGCGGACTGCTGGAGGCGAGCGGCTAGGCCGAAACGCGGTTCAGCGCGAGACGCATTACCTGGCGCGAGGCAGTCTCGCGTGGGGCAAATCGCTTGGCGGTGCGGCGTCCACGCGAGGTGAGTCGCTTGGGCGCTGCGGAAGTTTTGCACGAGGCGAATTGCATGGCACGTGGGGTGGGGGGACTTTGGAAATAAGAAGTCGCTCAGTGCGTTGGAGGTGCGCGACGTGAGCTCGGCGCGGCGCTAGGATTTGGTGGCGTGGCCGTCTATTACTCAGGCTTTGGGATTCGCGGTTTGCCTTCGCTGCCGGCGAAGCGGGCGGCGGAGACCCTCGATCATCCGATCGCGCAGCGGTTTCGCGAGTATGGCGAAGCGGGGCGGCGGGCGATCGCCGAACCGTTGGTGGGAATCACCACTGACGGTCATCCTGTGCCCGAGCTGTTCGCGTTGCAGTCGACCGGTGTTTCGACTGAACCACTCCGCCTGGCGGCACAGGCGTTTTTAGAGAGCCTCGGCGCCGAGCAACGCGGCCGAGCCACCTTCGACATCGACGATCCCATGTGGCGCGGCTGGAGCAATATCCACTGCTTCATCATGCGCCACGGGGTGGCACTGGACGACTGCTCGGAGCTGCAACGGCAGCGGGCGTTGGACCTCTTGAAGGCGACCTGTAGCGCACGCGGATTCTCGCTCGCGCGCGACGTGATGCACCTCAACCAGGCGCTCGGCGAGCTAACGGGTCGCCCCGCCGAGTACGGCGAGTGGTACTACTGGCTGAGCATCTTTGGACAGCCCTCAGCTGATACGCCGTGGGGCTGGCAGCTCGACGGCCATCACCTGAACGTCAACTGTTTCGTGCTGGGTGACCAGCTCGTGATGACCCCGAGCTTCTTCGGCTCGGAGCCAACCGCAGTCAACTCGGGCAAGTACGCGGGAACGCGCGTATTCGCCGACGAAGAGCAGCGCGGGCTCGAGTTCGCGCGTGGCCTGAGCGCGGACCAGCGCACGATCGCCGTACCTGAGTCGACCGAGGGTGTCTTCCGTGCGCAGCGGATGGATGGGCGCATCCAGACAGCCGCGTTTCGCGACAACTTCTTGCTGCCGTACGCGGGCATTCCAGCCGCCAACCTGACACCGCCGCAACGGGATCGATTGGTAGAACTCATACGGATCTACATTGGTCGGACCCGCGAAGGTCACGCGGACGTGCGCATGCGCGAGATCGCCGAGCACCTCGATGACACCTATTTCGTGTGGGTTGGCGGTCTTGGCGACGACAGCGTCTTTTATTACCGCGTTCAGAGTCCGGTGGTCTCGATCGAGTTCGATCACCTGAATGGCATCGCCTTCGACAATGACGAGCCGTCGCGCAACCACATTCACACGATGGTGCGCACACCCAACGGCAATGACTACGGCCGCGACCTGCTGCGGCGGCATCTGGCTCGACACCACGCGACTCCTGCAGCCTCCGCCCAGCACTAAGGATCGCAGCAGCGACTGACTGCCTGGATAACTGGATAAGGCTCCGTGTGGGGGCGTACGCGCAGGGTAGGGAACCGTGGACACAGCAAGAATGCACGTTCGGCCCTGGCTTAGGCCGAACGTGCGTTGGGGAGATCTTGTTCGTGCTAGCGGACGGAAACTTACTTGGAAGACGGAGCCGTGGCGGTCCACATTCGCGCGTACAGGGCGGCCAGAATCAGGCCAAAGCCGGTGCGGCCTACGAACGAAGCCCAGAACGGGACGGCGCCGAACAGGATGTACATGTTCGAGGGGAAGAACGTGTGGATCACTGCCCAGATGCTGATGCCCGATTCGGCCCACATGAACAGTGCGCCGGCGATCAACAGGCGTCCGGTGCCTCGCAGGCCGAGGCGCTGCGCCAAGGCGATGAAGACCAGACCGAGGCCAACCGAGAAGACCAGATGAATCGCCACACCGAGAACGAGCGCTAACGGATCGAGCGCGGCGGTCGGCGCGGTGAGGCCAACCGTCTGCGGAATGGACTGCGGGAAGGCCCACAGGCTGGTGGAGGGTGCACCTGCCAACATCTCGAAGCCGAGGAAGGCGGCGCCTGCGGCGAGGCCGGGAATGATCAGGCGGCGGACGGTCTGGGTCTGAGCAGCGGTGACAACCGACGGATACGTGGCGGCGGTGCCGGCAGTGCGAACGGACGGATGCGTGGCGGCGGTGACGGCAGCGGTGTTGTTCATGTCAGCCAGCGTAGGGCTGGAGCTGGCGTGCACTCGTCAGCCGCGCGAATGCTTTCGGCTCCGCCGCGAGAATGATCCCGAACCCGGCGTCATCCTCGAGATGTAGAGAGCCGCAGCTCGAGGCCATCGAGCACTGTGTTCAGCCCGAACAGGAAGCGCCGATCAGTCTCGCCATCGATCAGTGGACCGGCGACGGCCAACACGTTGGGGTAGTGCTCGAGCGGAAGCTGACTCAGCCAGCCGGCGACGTCGGCCTGCCGCTCCCCTGCAGCGGCATCATCCGACGAGACAAGCTGCGTCTGCTCTTCGAGGACAAAGCCCGTGACGAAGGTGTTGCACAGCCATGCCGCATCGGCGGCAGCTTCGCCTGCGAAGCCGGCCCCACGCAGAATGCCCACCAGGTCATCCAGCACGCGCAGGCGGTTTGGTCCTGGTCCGAGCGGCGTGGTCTCGCTCAGCAGCCGCGCGGCGTCACGATGCGTCAAGAGCGCACGGCGATAGTCACAGGCCAGCCAGTACAGCGCATCGTGCCAGGGCGCATCCGCGCTTTCAGGCGGCGGAACTTCTGCCATGATCGCGTCGGCGAGGAGCGCGAGCACCTCGCGCTTGTCGCGCACGTGGTTGTAGAGGGAGGCCGCTTGCACCCCGAGGCGTTCGGCGAGATTGCGCATTGTGAGGCCGTCGAAACCAGCTTCGTCGAGCAAGGCGAGGGCGGCGCGAACGAGATCGTCACGCGTGAGGGTGGGCCTTGGGCGTGACGGCACCTCCCAAAGTACTGAGTGCGGGGGCCTGGAGCGTGGCATCGGCCTGTGGTGACAGACTAACACCTGTAGTCTGGACTTACAGAATTTGCTGGAACTAACGGTGTTCACAGTAACGACCAGCGATGTTTCCCGTGCGGGAGGTTGTGATCACGGAGGTGGTGCTGCCCAGACGCCTCTGGCGCAAACCAGCGAGTTAGTGCGGAAGGGCGTGCGCCTCAAAGAACGTTAGGACGGAGGCGGAGTACGGAGGCGGGCGGCTCGAAGAACGTTAGTGCAGTGGGGCGGGCGGCTCGAAGCACGTTAGTGCGGTGGGGCGTGCGCCTCGAAGAACGCGAGCTCGGGGTGCATCGCCTGGCGGTAGGCGGCCGCTTCGGTGGCGGGGCTCACGCTGTAGCGGTTCAAGAGTTGCTCCAGTTGCACCGCGAGCGACTCGAACTCCGCGGCCGCGTAGGTTTTGATCCACTCCCGGTACGGGTTGGACTCGGTGTCAAAAGTTGAGAGCTGCTGGCCCAGGTAGGCGTACAGCCGCATGCAGGGAGTCATCGCGGCGCACGTTGCGCCGACGCTGCGCAGGCTGGCGGTCGCCAGCAAGAAGTTCGTGTAGGCGAGCGTGGCTTCGGCTGGCTGGGTGTGAGTGAGGTCGACCTGCCACCGTTTCGCATAGGCAGCGTGCAGTTTCAATTCGTCGATCACTCCGCTGATGAGGCTAGAAAATGCCTCCAGGCCATAGCGATCGGGGCTCCGAGCCAGGGCCAATGCGTACGCTCGAGCGAACGCATCGAGGAAGTACGCGTCCTGAGCTACGTAGGCTCGGAAGGAGTCGACTGGTAGGGAACCATCGGCCAGACCGCGCACAAAGGCGCTTTCGAGGCACGCCTCAGCCAGGTCCGCGTTTGCCGCCCACAGATCCTCGGCCGAACTGGTCACCTCACACGCGGACTTCATTACGAAAGCGGCTGATGGCTTGGGCAAGGCGGTCGAAAGCCTGGGGTGTGTAGGGGTTTACGTCGAAGATGATCTCCGACACGCCGAGGTCGGTGTATTCCTGCAGGGACTCCGCTAACTGCTCGGTGGTTCCAGTCAGGGCGGTTGGCGGAGTCTGCTCGCCCAGCTCAGGGAACGCGAGGGTTACGCACACCGTAAGCCGCAGGCTGGCTGGGTCGCGGCGCGCGTCGGCACATGCGCTGCGCATACCGTCGAGCCGTACCGCAGCTGACGCCGCGTCGGTGTGCCAGGCTGTGTTCCAGGCGTCCGCGTATTGTGCCGTCAGCGCCAGCATGCGCGGTCGTATGCCAGCAACCAGCAGCGGTGGTCCGCCAGCCCGAGGCCCACGTGGGATGATCTCGCAGTCGGGCGCCTGGTAGTAGCGACCGTGAAAGTCGACGCGGCCGGTGCGCAGCAGCGGTGCGATGATCTGCAGCGCCTCTTCGAACCGACCTACACGGTGATCGAACGGCACGCCGAAGGCGTCGAACTCGGGCTGGTGCCAACCTGCTCCAACGCCAAGGGTGAATCGACCATTCGAGACCTCGTCCAGTGTTGCCGCCATCTTGGCCAGCAACGCGGGATTGCGAAACGGCGTGCACATCACGACCGTGCCGAGGGCCACGCGCGTGGTCGCTTCGGCCAGCGCAGACAGCATGGTCCAGCATTCCCAGATGCCGTCGGTCGGTTCGCCTTGCCGGCGGTACAGGAGATGGTCGTACAGCCAGATCGAATCGAGCCCGGCGCCTTGCTCCATGTGCTGTGCCATCTCGCGAATGGCGGCGTATCCGGGTGGGCTGCCGCCAGGTGACTGAGGACCGAGACGAACAATCGCGCCGACGTTCATAACGTCACGTGGCAGAGGCGGTGGTGCATGCCTCTGAGGCTAGTGGGTTTCCGTGCCAGAAGTTTTATCCAGGCCACTGCGACTCGTGGTGCGTAGCGGCTTGTCGGCCGAACTTCTAGGATGGACTCTCGATGATGACGACATCGGGGCGCTTACCTGAGGCGAGCGCGCGTCGGCGCGTACTGGTGACCGGCGCCACGGGGTATATCGCTTCGCAACTGCTACCGGTGTTCCGTGAGCGCTACGACCTGGTGCTGCTGGATGTGCGGACCACCGACGCCGGCGGCCAGCCAGTCGCGGGCGCCCAGGTTGCCGACTTTCTGGCAGAAGATCCAACGCCGCTTGCAGGCCATTTCGAAGGTGTGGATGCGGTGGTGCATCTTGGCTACTGGCGGCCACCCGGGAAAACGGTCACCGGCCAGGACAAGAGCTATCTCGAAGAGCGGCCCAATGTCGACATGGCCGAACGCGTGTTTCGCTTCGCACTGGACCATGGCGTGCGCCGTGTGGTGGTGGCCAGCTCGAACCACGCCGCGGACTGGTGGGAGCCGCTGCTCCACGAACGCAGAATCGATGCGATCGGTCCCAGAGATCTGCCCAGGTCAGATAACTACTATGGCTGGGCCAAGATCGCCTACGAAGCGCTCGGCTGGATGTACGCGTGTGGTGCGTTCGGGCGCAAACTCGAGATGGTGCAGCTGCGGATTGGCGCGCCACGTGAAGTTGACGCGGCGGAGTTCGTCGACCGGCCAGCCCAATACAAACGCGATCTGGGCGCGTATCTCAGCGCACGCGACCTGCAGCAGCTGGTAGTGCGCTCCATCGAGGTTGGACCGCTTGAAGACGAGTGGGAAGTTCCGTTTCAAATCTTCTACGGCATCTCGAACAATACGCGGGCGTTCTGGAGCATCACCAATGCCCGCAGCGTGATTGGCTACGCGCCTGAGGACGACTCCGAAGTGAAGTACGCCGACGATATTCGGCGGTTGCTGACCGGCGCGGGCGACCGCGGCCGGCTCGGCACCGAACGTTAGACTGGACTGCCGGGACCATGTTGGTTGTGACCACTGAGAACGTGCCCGGGCAGCGGGTGTGTGAGGTCAAAGGCCAGGTGTTTGGAGTCGTGGTTCGCAGCCGCGGGCTGGGCGGGAACATCATGGCCGGCGTGCGTTCGTTGGCGGGCGGCGAAATCACCGAGTACACGCAACTGCTGGAGGAAGCGCGCCGCCATGCCGTGGATCGGATGGTCGCCAACGCCACGACCGTCGGCGCGAACGCGGTCGTGATGATGCGCTTCGACAGTTCGGAGATCGGTCAGACGATGTCCGAGATCGTGGCCTATGGCACGGCCGTTGTCGTGGAGCCTGCCTGAACCTCCGCCGCGCCATCCTGCTGGCCAGCGCTTTGCTCCTGGTGCTGGGTCTCGTGCTGGTCAGCGTGGCCGGGGTGCCGGCGTGGTGGTTGCTGGTCGATGCGGCCGTCCTGGGCGCCGCGGTGCTCTTCGAACGAAGCGGCTACAAGCCCAAATCCACCAATCCAAGCGGGCTGCAGCCCACCGGCGAGAAGTTCCAGGACCCGACCACCGGTGAGTTGATCCAGGTGTGGGAAGACCCGCGCACCGGCACCCGCGAATATCGGCGCAGCGGCAATGGATCAGGACAGTAACCGCGGGACGATGCACGTTTCGCGCACCTCGCCAGCCGCGGTGAGCTCGGCAAAGTATGCCGCCTTGCCATTCGTTACCGTCACAGTTTCGGTCATCTCGGTACCGCGGTAGATCAGGCCCACGCCGTCGTCGGTCGAATACGAAGCTGGCAGCAGCCCTTCACGGATGAGCTTGTGAAGCAAGGGGCGACGCTGCGGTTCGGAATCGTAGTGCACGCCGTTGGCGTAAGACAGCCAGCCCAGGCCATTGGTCACGGGCTGCAGCCGCGGACCGAACGAGTCCGTCGTTCCGCCGATGTGCCAACACAGCGAACCATCCGAGACACCGCCCAACACGACGCCGGCCTCCCAGCATTCGTGCGTATGTCCAGTTCGCTGAGCGCGGCATAGGCGGCGCGGATGTAGTCCGAAGCATCTCCGACCGCGGTCGCCAGGAAGCACGCTTTCGGCTTCCCGGCGGGACGGGCAGGCTCGGTTGCGCTGGGCTACGTCTGTAAGACGGGGCGCACCTCCACCGTTCCGACCTGAGCGCATGGAATGGTGGCGGCGAGATCGATCGCCTCTTGCGGCGATTGGCAGTCCAGCACGTAGTAGCCGATGAGCTGCTCGGCGCCGCTCGTCGCCGGCCCCGACGCATTCGCAGACTGACCGTTGCGCACCCGCACCTGAGTCGCGGCTGAGCTCGGACTCAGCGGATCGCCGGAGACGAATACTCCACGCTTCGAGAAATTCTCGAACACGGCACCGTACGCGGCGTTCTGGGCCTCGAACTCGGGTGTGCCGGGCCGAGGCAGAGCGGATTCGTTGGCATACAGCAGGACCATGAACTTCGACATGAGCGGCGGATTCTCCTTTTCGCCGGCGTTCCGACCGGCACTAGAGGAGACGGCGAAGCAGGCCAGAGTTCATCGGTCATGCCGGTGGATAGGTTGATAGATAGATAGACTGGCGCCGGAAAGGCATGACCGCGCAGGTTCAGGGCGACGACGCGTTCCAACAGCTCGTGGAGGCGCATCAGCACGCGGTGCGTGTGCACTGCTATCGCTTGCTCGGGTCACTCCAGGATGCTGAGGATCTCACGCAAGAGACATTGCTGCGAGCATGGCGGTCGCTGGATCGGTTCGAAGGTCGTGCGTCGCTCAGAGCGTGGCTGTATCGGATCGCGACCAACGCGTGCTTCGACGAGATCGATCGCCGCGCACGCCGCGCATTGCCGGACATGAGCGGGACGCCACACAGCTCGTTCACGCCAGGCCCGCCGGTGCCGGCCGAGACACCCTGGCTCGACCCGATGCCCGATGCCTGGCTGGAGCTGGCGGACGAATCGCCCGGCCCCGAGGCACGTTATGAGGCCAAAGAGTCGATCGAGCTTGCCTTTGTGGCCGCCCTGCAGCAGCTGCCCGGCCGCCAGCGTGCAGCGCTTCTGCTGCGGGATGTGCTCGGTTGGTCGACTGACGAAGTCGCGGAGATTCTCGATCTCTCAACCGCGGCTACGCACAGCGTGCTGCAGCGGGCGCGCGCCAATGTCGGACGGCCGGTGACTCCGACTTCTCCGCGACTCACGCAGGAGGCTGAGCGCAATCTCGTCGATCGGTATATGGGCGCCTGGGAGCGCGGCGATGTCCAGGAGCTGCTGGCGCTGCTCAAGGCAGATGCGCGGCTCAGCATGCCACCTTTGCCGGAGTGGTACATCGGTCGCGAAGCCATTGCGGAGTTCTTCCAATGGGTCACCGGACCGGGCGGAGGTGGGCCGTATCGGTCCGAGCCGACGCACGCGAACGGTGCACCCGCATTCCGCATTTACGCAGGCGATGAGCCGTCGGTGCTCCAGGTGGTTGAGGCCGATGCCGAAGGAATTGTCAGCATCACCAGCTTCATGAACCCGAGCTTGTTCAGGTACTTCCAGGAACGCGGCCGCAAACCCACCGAGTGAGTATGGAATTGACTGCCGCGTTCCTGGAAGACATTTGTCTCAGAACTTCGGCCGACTGCGTCTCGGGTGACAAACCGGCTTGTCGGCCGAACTTCTGGGTCCTGTATACGGGTCGGTGATGCGACGTCGGCACTTCATGCGCGCGACAGCGGGACTCGGCGTCACCGCAATGCTCGGGGGCCCGAGCTTGGTGGCTGCACAAAGTGCGTTGGCAGCGAGTACGCAGGCGAGCGTTACGAGCGACGCAGCCAATCTCCGAGGTGGACCTGGCACAGACCAGCCTGTCGTGACGAGCCTGGCCGTGGGGGCTCTCGTGGACCTGATCGCGCCATCTGCGAGCGGAGCGTGGTGGCGCGTCGCGTCCGATGCGGGCGTGGGCTACGTCAGCGCGGATCTCCTCCAGGGCACGGGCCAACCGAGTACCTCCGCGGATGTGTTCGACCTGGACCTGGCGATCCCGTACGCGCGGCAGCTCACCGCGATCTGGTGTGACCCAGCCGATCTGGAGATGTGGATGAGCTACCGACAGGGCCGCGACACCGCCGGTGGAACGCGGTCGCTGCAAAGCTCCATCTGGGATTGGGAGACCTCGCACAACGCGGGTTTCAGCGTGGACCAGTGGGACTGCTCACCGTTTGCGGTGGCCTCGGCGGCCAGCCACTGGATGGCGGACGCGGGATTCGATCATTTTGCGTATGACGATCCGGTTGCCGGATCGCGCGTTTTGGCGTGGCTGCTGGCGAATCCGGCGATGCGCGAACCGTCGATCGCGTTGATCTGGCAGGGATTGCACTACGTGCTGGTGCGGGGCGTGCGGGCCATCGGGGACCCGGGGAAAGATCCTAACGGTGCCCAATTGCTGGGGTTCTATGTGGCCGATCCGGACCCGGGGGCGTCGTTCTGGCTCGGCCAGGATCGGTACATTCCCATCGACCGCTGGCTGAACGAGATGTTCACGACGGTGTCATATCTGACTCCGCACACCGGTATTCCAGGCGATCAGTGGCAGAACCGCATCGTCGCTATCCAGCGCAGCTGGTCTTCTACTGGCCCGACAGACGCAGGTCAGCGGAACGCGACGCCAAGCAATTACGCGTGAGTTTTGCGCACGCGAGCATCTACGAACCCGAGCCCGAGAACACCGGGCTGCGGGTGTTGATCATGCGCCTCTGGCCGCGGGGCATTCGCAAGCAGCGCATCGACGTTTGGATGAAAGACGCCGCACCAACGCGCGAGCTGCTCAACGCGTACCACCACGAGGGTTTGCCGTGGGACGAGTTCGAAGCACGCTATCGCCGCGAGATCCTGCACGACCGGCCCCACGTAGTCGAGCATCTGCGCCGCATGGAGCGTGAGCACGGCCGCGTGACGTTGTTCTGCTACGAGCGCATGCCGCCCGAGGAGCACTGCCATCGAGTGACGTTGCTGGCAATGCTCACCGAAGCCTGAGGTTTTTGAACGCCTCGGTGCCCGTCCCTGCAGTCGCGGGGCGAGAAGGTCTCACGCGGGCAACTGCTCGGATCAGTTGATGCGCCCGGTATGGTCGGCAACAACGGACTTGCGCACGTGCATATGGAACTGCACGCGGGTGGTCGTAGCAGCGACATCGTGCCGTTCAGCGCTAGCGACGGTGGGTTGCCGCTGGAGGGCTGGGACCTGCCGGCGACAGGCGCGACCAACGACCATGCGGGTGAGGGACCGATCGTCTCGTCCACGCCTGGGATCTTCGCGAGCGCACCGATGGAGTAAACAACTACTCTTTTCCGCAGGGACTTGATCACTTCCATAGAGATCACGCTGCCGCGCACGGACGGCACGCTGGAGCGCTATGAGGTCGGTGAGGCCTCGCCGTGGCCTGAGCAAGCGGCACCCGCCCGGAGCCGCATCGCCTTTGCCGCCGCTCACGTGGTGGCTGACCCACTGGCGGCCAACGACCCCTGGCTCGAGGCCGCCGTGGACTGGGACGCCACGCTGGCATATCGACGCCACCTGTGGGACCTCGGCCTGTCCCTGGCCGAAGCCATGGACACCGCCCAGCGCAGCATGGGCCTGGATTGGCCCGCTAGCCAAGAGCTGATTCGGCGCTCTCTCGCCGAAGCCCGGGCCATCGGCGTCGCAGACCGAATTGCGTGCGGCGCGGGAACCGATCATCTCCCGCCGGGCACCTACACGCTCGATCACATCGTGGCCGCGTACATGGAGCAGTGCGAGTTCGTGGAACGGCATGGCGGACGCATCATCCTGATGGCCAGTCGCGCACTCGCCGCGAGCGCTCGGCGGCCTGAGGATTACGTGCACGTCTATGCGCGGGTGCTTTCGCAGGTGAAGGAGCCGGTCATCATCCACTGGCTCGGCGACATGTTCGATCCGCAACTCGGCGGGTACTGGGGCACGACTGATCTCGACCGTGCATCGATCACATGCATGGAGGTCATCGGCGCAAACGCATCCAGGATCGATGGCATCAAAGTCTCGCTGCTGGACATGCGGCGCGAAATCGAACTGCGGCGGCGGCTGCCAGCCGGGGTGCGCATGTACACCGGCGATGACTTCAACTATCCCGAACTCATTTTCGGCGATGACCGTGGGTGCAGCAATGCACTGCTCGGCATCTTCGATGCCATTGCGCCGGCGGCAGCGGCCGCTCTTGGTGCGCTGGATGATGGTGACTCTTTACGGTATCGCCAGATCTTTGAGCCTACCGTGGCGCTCTCACGCCAGATCTTTGCCGCGCCCACGCGGTTTTACAAAACCGGCGTGGTTTTTCTGGCCTACCTGAATGGGTACCACAGCCATTTTCGGATGGTTGGCGGGCAGGAGAGTGCACGATCGATCGTGCATCTTGGCAAGGTGTTCAGACTGGCGGACAAAGCGCGATTGCTGCGCGATCCCGAATTGGCGGTTCGGCGCATGCGACAGGTGCTCGCGCTGGCGGGGATCAATGGGTGAGGTTCGGGTGCATCACTCCGCGGGCGACATCACTCCGTGGGGTGAGGTGTGAGTGAGCCGCGGCTTGAGCGGCTCAGTTTGAACCAGGCCACTATCCAGCGCTGGGATATGCGCCAGACTATTGCTGGCTGCGCTCGGGCGGGCATCGGCCGGATCGGCTTGTGGCGCGACAAGCTTCAGGCCTTAGGCGTCTCGGCTACCGCGCAGCACCTGCGGGACGCGGGGATCAAGCCGTCGAGCCTCTGCCGCGGCGGTTTCTTTCCAGCGGCAACCCGGGCCGAGCGCGACGCGCGCATCGACGACAACCGGCGCGCCATCGACGAGGCAGCCGAAGTCGGCGCACCCGTCCTGGTGCTGGTGAGCGGCCCACCCGCCGATCGCGATATCGACCGGGCCCGCCGCCAAGTGGAAGACGGCATCTGCGCGATCCTGCCATACGCCGCCGAACGCGGCGTGCGGCTCGCCATCGAGCCACTGCACCCCATGTTCGCGGGCGACCGTTCGGTCGTCGTGACGCTGGCACAGGCGAACACCATGGCCGAGCGAATCAGCTCTGATTTTGTCGGCGTAGCCGTGGACGTCTACCACGTGTGGTGGGACCCAGAGGTCTACGTCGAGATCGCCAGGGCCGGCGAAGGCAAGCGCATCGTGGGCTGCCACGTCAGTGACTGGCTGGCCCCGCCGCCCGATCACGTGCTGGGCCGCGGAGTGATGGGCGACGGGCTGATCGAGGTGCGCCGCTTGCGTGAAGCGGTCGACGCCGCGGGCTACACCGGGCCGGTTGAGGTCGAAATCTTCAACCGCGCGGTGTGGGACATGCCCGGCGACGAGGTGCTAGCCCTGATTAAGGACCGCTACCTCGCGTACTGCTAGCGCGAGACAACCTGCTGTGCGGCGCGCACGTAGGTAAGCACCGCGTCCTCGACCTGCACGCCAGCCGCATTGGCGCGTGAGGCCAGATCTGGTGGCGTGGGTTGCTGCAGGCCGGCGCCGGCGACCTGGAGAGCGTCCGACTCGGCACCGATCAGCTTCATCAACGCGTCTTCGAGACTCGGCGTTGGGCCTGAGGTCTGCTCGAGGCCCGTAAGCCCTTCCGAAATACTCAGTGTGTAGTTGGGTAAAACCAGGTGTGATGCGCCCGCGGCGGCGACCATGCCTGGTACTCCCCACAGGAACACGTTGACGGCCAGACCGAAGCTGGCGAGCATGAGTGGGCCTTTCGGCATCGGCCCGGGATTGGACCCCCACCAGGTTGGGGGAGCGTTGCTCCTCCATTCAGGGGAGGTCGCGTCGGCGCTTACTTGTAGTTGCGCGGGAACAGAACGTTCACCAGCTCGCGGCTCGGCGGCTCAACCAGGACTTCGCGGCTCGCTTCGCTCCAGCGCGCGAAGTGCGGCATGGTTCGGTGGGCGTCAAGCGCGGCCGCGTCGCGATAGACCTCGTGGAAGAAGAAGCGGTTTTCGTCTTGCTGGTCCTGGTAGACGTCGAAGCGCAGGCAACCGCCGCCTTCGTCGCGAACGGAGCAGATGGAGTCATCTTCGGCGGCGCTGAGAAACCGGTCGCGCTGATCGGGTTTGACCTTGAGCGAGACGAAGAGAGCAATCATACGAGCGGCAGGATACGCCACTGCGCGCACCACAAGGTTGAAGATCCGGCTGGGATGTACGCCGAACCCCAGTAGGTGAGCACGTTCAGGCAGACACACTCCGTGATGGGGACACATTCCTGTGATGGGCGGACACACTCCGTGATGGGCAGACACACTCCGTGAGGAGAGGACCAACTCCCGCGAGAGGGGGACACACTCCGTGATGGGCGGACACACTCCATGGGGATGCATCACTCCGTGGGGAGGGACATCAGTCCGTGATGGGCGGACACACTCCGTGATCGGCGGCACGACATGGGGTGCGAAAGCGCGCGCGCGCGAGAAGGACGTCCGCTGTGGCTGAGAAGGTAGCCTGCGACAGCGTGTACGACGCGATTGTGGTCGGGGCGGGGCACAACGGGCTGGTGACGGCCGGGTATCTGGCGCGGGCTGGCTGGAAGGTGCTCGTGCTCGAACGGCGCGCCGTCGTCGGCGGGGCGTGCGTCACCGAGCCAGTGTTCCCCGGCTACAAGGTCTCGACCGCCGCGTACCTGGTCAGCCTCATGCAGGAGCGCGTGGTTCGCGACCTGGAGCTACGCCGGTTTGGGTACGAGGTGTTGCCCAAAGAACCGGCCTATTTCGCGCCGTACGCCGACGGCCGGTACCTGTTCATGTACTCCGACCAACAGCGGACCTGTGAGGCGATTGCCGAATTCAGCCGCAGCGACGCGGAGCGCTACCCGGCGTACGAAGCGTTCATCGAGCGCGTTGCGCAGTTCGTCGAGCCGCTGCTGCTCAGGGCGCCGCCGAACCTTCCGCCACGCGACCCGCAGGACTTCACAGAACTCGCACGCCTCGCCTGGAAACTCATGCGGAAACGGCCGACCGAATGGGCCGAGCTGGCGCAGATGTTCACAGGCTCTGCCCGCGAAGTGCTGGACGACTGGTTCGAGTCCGACCAGCTCAAGCTGGCACTGGCGACGGACGGCGTCATTGGGACCAACGGCGGCCCGGCCTCGCCAGGGACGGCGTATGTGCTGCTGCACCACGTGATGGGCGGCGTCGGCGGCGTGCGCGGCCTGTGGGGTTTTGTCAGAGGCGGGATGGGCGCGCTAACCGCCGCGTTGTGTCGCTCCGCCGAGGCGCACGGCGCGGAAGTTGTCACGGAGGCAGAGGTGGCCAGCATCGACGTGCGCAATGGCAGGGCAGTGGGCGTGACCTTGCGCGACGGCCGCAACTTCCAGGCACGTGCGGTTGTGTCGAACGCGGATCCCAAGCGAACGTTCCTGCAACTCCTCGATCGGCGCGAGCTGCCGGCTGAGTTCGTCGTCCAGGTGAAGCGCTATCGGTGCGCGGGCGCGAGCTTCAAGATCAACCTGGCTTTAGGTGAACTCCCGAGCTACTCGGCATTGCCGGGCGTCACGCTCGGACCACAGCACCGCGGCACCACGCATATTTGCGCGAGCCTGGATGCGCTCGAACGTGCCTGGGATGACGCCAAGTACGGGGCGGTCTCGCGTGAGCCGCTACTGGAAATCACCATTCCGACGGCCTACGACGCCTCGCTCGCGCCGCCGGGCAAGCACATTCTGTCGATTTTCGCGCAGTACGCGCCGTACGCATTGGGAAATGGGCAATGGGATGATGCGACCAAGGCCGCGTTTGTCGAGCGTTGCATCGCGCTGCTGGAGCAGTACGCGCCGAACATTCGCGGCGCTATCGAGCACGTGCATGCGCTGTCGCCGCTGGATCTCGAGAAGGACTACGCCCTCACCGGCGGCAATATCTTCCACGGCGATCTGCGGTTGGACCAGCTCTTTGCGTTTCGGCCTGTTGCGGGCTGGGCGCGTTACGCGACGCCAATCCGCGGCCTGTACTTGTGTGGCTCAGGCACACACCCGGGCGGCGGGGTCACCGGCGCACCAGGCCATAACGCCGCCAGAGCCATCTTGCGTCACAAGCTGCTGGCACGCAGCGGTTCGAACTCGTAGATCAGCCGCTTCTCGTCGCGCATCGTTTGCAGGAACTCCGTCTCATTCTTTTCGCCACCGAACCAGGAGAGCGGGCCCGTCGGTCGACTTTGCATCACGCGGAATAGACGCACGTTCTGCTGGGGCGCGTCTGGACCCTCCAGGATGCGGACGCGGCATTCGAGGTTCAGGTAGTTGAAGCCCGCCGCGTCGAACACGAAGAGGGTCGACCGTGGATCACGCCGCAGCCAACGCGTCCTGACCCGGTCCTGCGTGCCACTGCTCCACAACTTGCCATCGACCAGCGCCACACCTACACGCACTGCCACCGGTGTACCGTCGCGGCGAAGGGTGATCATCGCCGCCGAATGCTGCTTCTCGAGGAACTCGCGATGTTTGTCGCTCAAATCCACAACCGCAGTATTTCGCCGGGCGTGATCCGCGGGACGGCTCGCCGCGTACCCAATTGACAGTGGCCGGCATACTTCTCAGCAAAAACGACCGCCGATCAGGGGGGCACTTGTATGGTCGCCGAACTCGTCCACAGCACCGAACGCATCATCCACAGCACGTTTCCTGACGTCGACATTCCCGAGATCTCGCTGCCTGAATTCGTGCTCGCGCAAGCGGCGGAGCGTGGCGACAAAGCGGCGCTTATTGAAGGCGCAACTGGCCGAACGCTGACGTACGCGGACCTCGTGGCAATGGTTCGCCGCGCGGCGGCTGGCCTTGCGGCACACGGTATGGCAAAGGGCGACGTCCTGGGCGTCTATAGCCCGAACGTGCCTGAATACGCGGTCGCCTTCCATGCCACTGCCAGCCTGGGCGGCATCTCCACGACGGTCAACCCGCTCTACACGTCACGCGAGCTCGCGCAGCAGCTCAACGACGCGAAAGCCAACTATCTGCTCACCGTGCCCATGTTCATGAGCAACGCGCTCGAGGCGGCGCGGCAGGTGCCAACGCTGCGCGAGATCCTCGTGTTCGGCGAGGCCGAAGGTGCGACGCCCTTCGCGAGTCTGCTCGAACATGGCGACCAACCGCCCAAGGTCACCATCGACCCCAGGACGGATCTCGTGGCGCTGCCGTACTCGAGCGGCACGACAGGGCTGCCGAAAGGAGTCATGCTCACGCACCACAACCTGGTCGCTGAGCTGTGCATGGCCGATGGCCGACCCGACCTTGTCTTCCCCGGCGAGCACGACACGCTCCTCGCGTTCCTGCCGTATTTCCACATCTACGGCATCATGATGTTCCTCAGCTTCGGGCTGCGGCACGGCGCAACGATCGTCAACATGCCGCGTTTCGACCTGGAGCAATACCTCGAACACATCCAGCGCTACGGCGTCACGTACCTGCACCTGGTACCGCCGATCGTGATTGCACTCTCCAAGCACCCCATCGTCGATAAGTACGATCTGTCGACGGCGAAATGGGCCCTGTCGGCAGCGGCACCGCTGGGTGGTCCGGCCGCTGAGGCGTTTACCAACCGCCTGGGGACCCAGCTTGTTCAGGCCTACGGCATGACCGAGGTCTCGGGCGCCACGCACGTCGGCTCGTGCCTGCCTGGACAGCTGAAGCCGACCTCGGGCGGCCGTCTGCTGCCTAACGCGGAGTGCCTGGTAGTCGATCCGGCAACCGGCCAAGCCGTCGATCGCGAACAGCAGGGCGAAATCTGGGTGCGCGGCCCGCTGGTGATGCAGGGTTACCTGGGACGCCCCGAAGCAACCGCCGCCACGATTGACGCTGAAGGTTGGCTGCACACTGGGGACGTCGGGTACGTCGACGCCGATGGCGATGTGTTCATCGTCGATCGCGTCAAAGAACTGATCAAGTACAAGGGCTTGCAGGTAGCGCCCGCGGAATTGGAAGCCATTCTGCTGGGACATCCCGCCGTCGCGGACGCGGCCGTCATCCCGAGTCCAGACGAAGAGGCCGGCGAAGTGCCGAAGGCGTTCGTGGTACTCAAAACGCCGACCGCGCCAGAGGAGATCATGAACTTTGTCGCCGCGAAAGTGGCGCCGCACAAGAAGATTCGACTCCTGGAGACGATCGACGTGATCCCGAAGTCGGCAACTGGCAAGATCTTGCGCAGGGTACTGATCGAGCAGGAGCGCGAGAAAGTCAGGTCCTGATCGGGTCTTCGACCGGCCCTTCGATCAGATCTTCGCGCCAACGCGGGTGCCAGATGCGGCCTTCGAGCCTCAGCAGACTGTCGCGCTCGGGCGGTAGTTGGGACAGCTCAGCGACGTGCTCGATCATCACGAGCGCGGAAACTGCCGCGTCAAACGCGTCCTCCGAGGCGATCGCCAGGGCGCGGTGGCGCCCGTCTAAGGCGGGGTAGCGACGCCCGACGAATGCTGCCCGCGCAGCGGCATTCGACTTTCGCACAGGCCCAGTGAGGAGGCGCGGGTAGATCTCTACGACCGTGGGAGCGCCCGCGTCGGTGAATGGCCAGACTCGCATCCCTGCGCCAAGCAGGCGATCCAGAAGCGGCATGCCGCGAATCGAGCCGGTGCCCACCGCGCCCGCGCCGCCGATCTGGAAGATCGACTTCGGAGCAATGCCGCCAGTTCGCGGCACGGCAAGGTCGGTGCGACGCAACGCGGGTCCAGCAGGTACAGGTCGCGCTCGACCCGGGCGGCCCCAGAATGGCGGCTCACACGCGCTGAGCCAGGCTTCGCCACAGCGCGCCACATACGTCCAGAGCTCGGGCGCGCTCGCTACATCGAGGTGCTGGAGGTACCACCCAGGAAATGAGAACGCAAAGTCAAAACCGATCATCGTGCTTCCGTTTGGCGGCAGCGAGAGGAGATGTGCGCACAGTCCGTCGCGATCGCGGCCGGCCTCCAGGCGCACCAGTTGGCCTGGCTGGACCGCTTCTGCCAACCAGATGTGGCTACGCGCAGTGTGCGTTGCGCCGGACCAGTCGACGGCGATCGCTCGCATCGGTTCTACTGTACGTAGCCACGATGCAGGAGAGCGGCTGGACCTATCTCTCCGAAGAGTTCATTGAGGACCTGGAGCGCGCCATCTCGGGCGGCCAGACGATTGTCTCGGTCTTGCGGACCTATGGCATCAATCGCGGCACGTACTACTCCTGGTTGGCCATTGGCGAGGGGCGGATGAGCCAGTGGCGGGATGGCACGCCGGTGTCCTCGGACATGCGCACCAACTGCCGACGATTGACTCGCCGGGTGCTGCGCGCGCGTGAGGCGGCACTGCGCGCCAAGCGACAGGCGCTCCGTTAAATGCCAAAGGAAGCCACCGCCGATCGGCGGTGGCTTCCTTTTTCGCTTTTGCGTTGATTAGGGGTTGCAGCGGATCGTTCCGCTCGAGGTGTCGGGGTTGCGGCACAGCGGGCCGAGGCCCGTCGCGGCGTCGGGCAGGCTGATCATGGCCAGCGGGCCGGCCTGGTGCTCACCATTGAATGGCGTCGGGTGGGTCACGTCGAAGCCGCAGCTCGCCGCGTCCTTCGGGTTGTTGAACCAGAAGCCCACGTGGAAGGTGTTGGTCGGGGCCAGCGACACGTCTGGGTCGAAACCGAAGATCTGGTCGAGCAGGATCGTCTTGATGGTCACGTTGGCTTCGCCCTTGTCGTCGGCCTGAACGTCGGTCTGGTACCAGGCGAGGCCGAAGTTCGTGAAGCTCGGATCGGGCGAACCATCGGCCAGCTTGTTGCTGCGCTGGACTGTGAACAGATCAAACGCGAGGTCGGGTTTGAGGCCCTTCACGCGCAAATGCAACGTGTCGTTGAGCTCACCTCGCTCGACGTTGGCGGTGGCGGTGGGCGGGTCGTCGGCGTCCTTGGCTAGACACGGCAAGAGCTTGGCGTTGGCCACGACCAGGGGGAATTGGGCTTCCTCTTTAGCGGCAAACACGCCGCTAGCGGTTGGAATCAGTGCTGCCGCCGTGAGTGCGGCTCCGAGGACGATTGCGCCGAAGCGCTTTGAGAACTTGAGACCTGTAAACATTGGTTTGTACTGGTTCCCTTCGGACTGGTTTGTTTCTTGCACGGCCGCGATGGGAGAACAGTACGTTCGGCGAACACAGATTCCGCCGAAGAAGGTTCGGGAGTTCCTGAAAATCTGCCGAAAGGCGCGGGGTCGCGCAGCGGTGAGGGCGCACTGATGCCTGAGAGCACGAACCGTGATGCGCGGGCGCACAGGGCAGAACCGAACGAAGCGTGGTGCGCGGTTACTCGGCGCTGGGGCAGTCCAGGACGTAGCCGTAGCCGGGCTCGCTCAGGATGTGCCTCGGATGCTCGGCGTCTGGCTCGAGCTTGCGCCGCAGGTGGCGCACGTAGGCCCACAGATAGTCGCGATCATCGCGATACTCGGGGCCCCACACGCTGGTCAGCAGCTCCGTGTGCGACAACACCTTGCCCGCGTTCAAGGCGAGCTGCTGCAGAAGCTGGAACTCCGTCGGCGTCAGCTTCACGAGCTGATCGTGCACCAGCACACGGCGGCGGACAAAATCGATGGTCAGGTCGCCACAGCGCACGACGGACGGCGAAGAGGCGGCAGAACCGCGCTCGGCACGCCGTAGTACGGCGGTAATGCGCGCCAGGAGCTCGGGCGGCGAGAACGGCTTCGTCAGATAGTCGTCGGCGCCCACTTCGAAGCCGCGCAGCTTGTCCACCTGTTCGCCGCGCGCGGTGAGCATCACCACCGGCACGAGAGAAAACTCGCGGATGCGCTTGCACACCTCAAAGCCGTCGATCCCCGGCAGCATCAGATCCAGCACGATGAGATCCGGTTGCTCAGCAGCGGCCATGTCCAGGGCGGCCTCACCGTCGCCCGCACTGAGCACGCGAAAGCCGGCGCGGTCGAGGTGCGTACGCACCAGACGTTGAATCAGAGGATCGTCGTCGGCGACCAGCACACGCTGGCGTTCGCTCATACGGTGGCCGCCACCATCGCCGGTTCGGGGCGCGACTCAGCGGTCTCTGTCAGGCCTGGCAACGTGAAGGTAAACGTGGTGCCAACACCTATCTGACTTTCGGCGCGTATGGTGCCGCCGTGCGACTCGACCAGGCTCTTGCAGATGAACAGACCCAGACCTGCGCCTTTCACACCTCGACGCGTGTCTTCAGCACGGAAGAAGCGCTCGAACACGTGGTCGATCGACTCTGGCGGGATGCCGCTGCCGCGGTCCGCGACGCTGACGGCCAGCATGCCATGCTCGTCGCTGCCGATACGCACGTGGATTGGCCCGCCATGCGGAGAGTACTTGATGGCATTGTCAACCAGGTTCGCCAGCACCTGTTCAACGCGCAGCGGATCAGCATCGGCCAAAGGCAGGCCAGGTCGGGTCTCGAGATGCAGGCTGAAGGCGCTCGCCAGCAGGCGGCGCTGAGCCAGAACCCGTTCGGCGACGCGTTCGACCCGCACCGGCTCGCGCTGCAGCCGCAAGGCACCCGCCTCGAGCGTGGCCGCGTCGAGCAGGTTGTCCACCAAAGCAGATAATCGGGAGGCCGACAGCGCCACGACTTCGAGGAATTCGTGTTCCGTGCGCTCGTCCCACGGCCCATCATGCAGGAGCGTGTCGGTATAGCCGCAGATTGCCGTCAACGGCGAGCGGAGCTCGTGCGAAACCGTGGCCAGCAGCGCCGATCGCATGCGCTCTGCCTCTGTCTCGCGGGTGATGTCGCGCAGAACGAAAATACGGCCAAGCACCGGTCCTTCACCGGCGACTCGCACCGGCGCGGAGTACATACGGAAGCGCTGGTACGGGTCTGGTCGCTCCAGGTTGGTGACGCTGATGTGCTCCATGTCGCGGAGCCAATGCGGGGCCAGCGCACCAAAGAGTGAGTCGGGCATGTCGACGCGGCCCAACGAGTACGCCGCGGATAAGGTGTCCGCCCCGGTCAGAGCCGACCACAAGCGGTTGGCGACAACCGTCTCGCCGACAGAGTTGACCATCAAGATGCCGTCACCAGTCGATCCGAGGACCGCGTCCAGCACATCACGTTCGTCGCGTAAGCGCTCAGTGAAATCGGCCAGGCGCTGGCGCATGTCTTCGAACGCGCGAGCCAGCGTGCCAATCTCGTCACGGCCGCCGCGACCAACGGACTGGCTAAAGTCGCCCCTGGCCAACCGCTGCGAAGCGGTGGTCAAGCGTGCGAGGGGACGCGTCAACGACCGCGCCAGCAACCAGGCGGCAAGCGCACCGAGCACGAGCACCACGGCGCTGGCGAGCCACAAGCCACGCTGGGCGTCCGCCTGCGCGCGCTCGACTTCGGCCAGGGGCACATCGAAGCCTACGCTGGCGACACGCTGGCCACTCGGCGAAAGGAACGCCACGTGGCACGACGCCGTGACGCCCGAAGGGACGGCACAGCCATCCGCCACCGGGGTAGGGTCCAGGTGCATCTGCACAGCAGCGGCGTCACCACCGGAAAGACGGGCGAGGAAACGGTCATCCAGCGGATCGGCGATCATCACCGCGCCGACGATCGGCCCATCCAGTCCGTTCTGGTGAACGGGCACGAAGCCGCGCATTGCAGAACCGAGCTCATCGCTCGACTCGACGCCACTTACGGCCTCCCCACCAAGTGCGGACTGAAGGCCCTCGAGTTGGCCCAGGAGGTTGTCACCGACCTGGTCTGGGGCGTGGCCGCGTGACACGACAGTTCCAGTGGCGTCCGTGACTGTCACGCTGGTGCCTTGCAGATTAGCCACCTCGCTCGACCAGGTCCGCAAGGGCGCAGGATTGTTGCCCACCAGCGCGGCGATAACCGCTGGATAGAGGGAAATCGCCTGGCCCTCGGCGACGAGCGTTGCGGCGCGTTCGGTGGCGAGCGATTGCACCTGCTGGGTGCGCGCCAGCGCCTGATTGGCTGCCTCACGCTGAGCTCCGCTCGCTAGCCGATCCTGAACGATGGCCGTCCCCAGGATGTCGCCGCCGAGCAACGTCAGCAGAATTGCCAGCAAGATTTTCGTGCGCAGGCGCATGGCTCACCCATCGTGCGCGCCGCGCCGGGGGGCGTCAAGCGTTATTGCCTGAATACGCGCGGTCGTCTCCTGAAAATGCCATGAAAGTACGAAACCGTTTCATTGACACCGCGCTGTTGCCGCTTTTTACTGGAAATGCCGCGCTGATTGTTACACAAGCGTGGCTATTTCTTTGGGGGACCCCTCATGAGCGGAAGACTCGTGCGCTTTGCTATTGGTGCGCTCCTGCCGTTGGCGATGCTTGCAGTGCCATCGCTCGCAACTGCCGCGCCTACAGCCCAGACGACGGGCTCAGCCGACCGGTACATCGTGGTCGCCAGGAGCGACGCCGATTATGACAACTTGCGTGCCGCGGCTCAGCGCGCCGGCGCATCCGTCGTGCAGGACATCCGCGAGGGTGGCATGTTCGTGGTCAACGCCACACCGGGGTCCAAGGCCGCGATTGCGGCGAGTGGCCTAGCCAAAGGCGTCGCCAAGGACCATGTTGAAACGATCGTCCGCCCGTCGGCACAGGCCGACCTCCTCAATAGCGCGGGGCAGCGTTCGAAAACGCAGCTAGACGCGGACGCGTCGGCGGCGATCGCCGCGGCGACGGGCCGCAACGAGCGGTCAAGTTTCAGGCCGGATCCGGCCTTCTTCTTCCCCGGTCTGATGTGGGACCTGCCACGGATCAACGCACCACAGGCCTGGGAAGTGACCAGTGGCGAACCCGCTGTCCGTGTGGGCGTGGCCGATACGGGGCTGGACTTCACACACGCCGAGCTGGCCTCACAGGTGGCCGAGGTCGTGGACTTTTCGGATCCCAGCGTGTGCAAGGACCTGTTCCCAACGAACCCGATCACCGGCAACGGACCGATCGACGATTCGGGGCTGGCGGCTCTGTTTGGCGGCCCCGCCGATGGCGACTGGTTTGGACACGGTTCGTGGATCGGCGGCAACATCGCCGCCGCGCTCAACGGCGAAGGCGTCAACGGCATCGCGCCGCACGTCAAGCTCGTGTCGCTCAAGATCGCCCAGTGGTGCGGGTTCGCGGCCGACTCGACGATCCTCAATGCGTTCATCTACGCCGGCAACCACCACATCGACGTCGTCAGCATCTCGTTCGGCGGCTACCTGGATCTCTCTGACCCGAGTCAGGCGTTGATCTGGGGCCAGTACATCCAGGTCGTGCAGAAGGTACGCGATCAGGGCACCGTCGTCGTGGCCGCCGCTGGCAATGAGCACCTACAGATTGGCCCGGCAGGTCTCGTCACAAGCCATGGGCCAGAAACCGCGCCAGGTACGCCGCCGCAGAATTTCCAGGACTTCTTCGGTCTGTTTGAGACGCCAGGCGGCATCCCCGGCGTGGTCGATGTCTCGGCCACCGGCAATGTCGTGGTGCCATCCAGCGCCGACTGTCCCCCAGGCACAACTGGCAACCCTGTAACGGACCCACTGAACTTCACTGGCGTTTGTAAGCCGACCAGCGATCCCCATCAGGCGCCGGGCCAGGGAAAGATGAACCAACTGACCTACTACAGCAACTACGGTTCGCGCATCGACGTGGCCGCGCCAGGTGGCGCGCGCAAGTTCAATCTGCCGGGCTACGACCGTGGCGGCACGCCTGGCTTCCCTTACACCGATTCTGATCTCACGACGGCTTACGAGGACTTCAACATCACATCCAACTTCGCCACGCAGATCCCGTGCTTCCTGTTCACCGGCGGTGGATTCCCGACCAACCAGTGCTATACGGCGATCCAGGGGACCTCAATGGCGACGCCGCACGCCTCAGCGGTCGTCGCGCTGATCGCGAGCGCCGACAAAGATGCTCGGCATCACTCCAACGAACTGGTCAACACGCTCAAGCGCACTGCGCTGCACCTGACTGGCAACAAGACCCAGGGACTGAGCGCGAGCGACAAGTCCCCTGCCGACCTGACCGGCGTCGCCTGTCCGACGGGCTACTGCCACCTCGGTGGAGCAGCGATTCCCGACTCGCAGGCGTACGGCGCCGGCCTTGTCGACGCTGGCAGGGCTGTGCGCTAGTCGTCCTCGAAGCTGCCTGCCTTCAGGCGTTGTAGCCACGCTGGCTCGACACCATGGCCGTTGCCGTTCTGTCCGTTGTGACCGTTGCCGTTCGTATGGACGGCGACGGCACCGGCCCCAGCTCCGACCGGGACGGGCGCGGGCATCGGTGCAGGCGCGTGCTCGGCGGGTACCGCCGCGGGCGCATGCGATGGTCGGAAGAACACGCTCTGCAGATCGTCCAGCAACGTGTACAGCGACGGCGTCACGAAGATGGCCAGGAAGGTCGAGGTCAGCAGGCCACCGATGACCACGACAGCCATCGGCGCACGTGACTCGGCGCCTGGTTCGAGCTTCAACGCCAGAGGCAGCATGCCGAAGGTCATCGTGGCTGTCGTCATTAAGATCGGCCTCAACCGCACCCGGGCGGCCTCCGCCAGTGCCTCCGTTCGCGAGTACCCACGCTTGCGCAACGTGTTGGTGAAGTCGACCAGCAGAATGCCTGTCTTCGTCACCAGACCAACGGCCATGATCAGACCAATGATCGAGAAGATGTTCAGCGTGTTGTGGGTGAGGAACAGACCCCACAGCGCGCCCACAATGCCGAGCGGCACACCGAGGATCAGCACGATCGGGTAGAACCACGATTCGTACAGCGCCACCAGCAACATGTACTCGAGCACCACGGACAACACCAGCGCCTGACCGAGGGTCGCGAACGACTGGTTCAACTGCTGGACACCACCACGAATCTGCCAGCTATAGCCAGCCGGCAGCGAGATCTGCGACATGGCTTTGTTGACATCACTCGCGACGTCACCCAGGGAGCGGCCTGTCGCCGTGCCTGAGATGGTCATCGTGCGGTTGCGGTCAACGCGCTGAATCTGCACGGGCCCCGTGCCGTAACCGATCGTGGCGATCTGCCCGAGGGTCACGATGCCTGGCGTTGCAGACGTTCCCGACGTCACGGTCGTAGTGGACGTGCTGGGGATACCAGCGCCCGCGCCAGTTGCCGAACCGGTACCGACGGGGATCGCGGCGATGCTGTTGATGTCCATGCGCTGGGTGTCGTTGGCGATCAGCGTGATGTCCAACTGGGTTGCGCCCTCGGGACGGTAAGGAGTCACCACCGTGCCACTGACGGCGGTACGCAGCGCCGTCGCAACGGACTGCGACGTTACGTTCAACTGGGCCATGCGCTGGCGATCGAGCTGAATATGAAGCTCGGGGTTGCCCGCGTTGCTGGAGTTCTGGACGTCGGCCATGCCGGGAATGCTGGACATCGTGGCAATGACCTGGTCCGAGATCTGGTTGAGCGTATCGAGGTCCGGGCCGGCGATCTGGACGTTTACGCTGGCCGTGCCGCCACCACCAAAGCCGCCGCCGCCGCCCAGTGGGCTCTGGACGTTCACGCT
>JAFAZN010000132.1 GCA_019239775.1 Chloroflexota bacterium | reverse complement strand
GCCGCGACGCGCTGAGTGCCTGCTGCACCAGTGCTTCGTGCGCGGCGTCGGCGAGTCGATCCTGAATCACAAGACGGGCGTCCTCAAACGAGGGTGAGCTGAGCGACATCTTCTTCGTTAGTCCTGTTCCTAACCGCCTATTTGACGATCACTGGTTATAGTGTAGCGCCTGCACTCTAACCTGTCAATGGAATTTTATTGGTTATATAACCAGTTAAGCCGGTAAAGGTGGTTATGATGAGCACACGTGAGATGACCAGCCTGAGCCGTGAGCCGGCGACTGACTTCCTGTTTGACCTGGACGGTGGGCGCGCCTGTTTAGACTTCGCCAACACGCTCAGCAGCACGTCCGGCGAGCACCTGCACGGCTATGCCGATCTGGTCGCGTTCGCCGAGCAGTCCGAGCTCATAACCCAGGCGGAGGCCGATTGGTTGCACGCCGCTTCGGCCCTGAACTCAGCCGAGGTTGAGGCGGTGATGGCGCGCGCGTATCGGCTGCGTTCGGCGGTGTACGCCGTCTTTTCGGCCATTGCCGCGGATCAGCCGGTGGCCCAGGCTGAGCTCGAGGCGCTCAACCGCGAGCTGGGTCTCGCGCTGCAGCACGCTTGCGTGGAATGGCAGCCTTTGGGTGACGGCTATCACTACGGGTGGAACGGTCGCGAGCTGGACATGCCGCTCTGGGGTGTTGCGCGCTCGGCGGCGGAGGTGCTGGTCTCACATGAGGATCGGCTACGGGTGCGCGAATGCGGCGGCGACGCCTGCCACTGGTTGTTTATCGACACCAGCCGCAATCGCAGCCGACAGTGGTGCTCGATGGCCTCCTGCGGCAATCGGCAGAAGGCAAAGCGGCACTATCAGCGCAGCCGCCTGCGCATGCGGACCTGAACGGCCTCAGCCACCGCGAGGGCGGCGAAGGTCGGGAGGGCGAGCTGGCGGCGCCAGCGCCAGGGTTCGCTGAGCAGGCGGTGGAGCCACTCGAAGTGAAGGCGGCGGACCCAGGCGGGTGCGCGTGGCGCGGTACCTGAAAGGTAGTTGAAGACGCCGCCGACGCCGATTCCGACGGGGATCTCGAGTACAGCCAGGTTGCGGTCCAGCCAGCGTTCTTGCTTGGGCGCGCCGTACGCCACGAGCACAACGTCCACGCGCCCGCACTCGCGGATGCGCTGACGCACCCACACGTCGTCTTCGGGCAGAGGCGAGCCTGGATCGGCGCCGACCACCGTCAAGCCGGGGAACCGTGAGCCCAGGACCGCGGCGGCACGCGCGGCGACGTCGCCGAAGCCGCCGAGCAGGAACCAGCGATGCCCCAGACGCGCCGATTCAGCGGCCAGCTGCAGCACCAGGTCGGTGCCCTGGACGTGTGCGCGCAAGCCTCGGCCGGCCATCCGTGAGGCAAGTACCAGGCCGATGCCATCGGGAATGTTCAAGCCCGAACGGTTCAACACGGCCCGAAAGTCCGCGTCGCGCCGGGCGAGCATCACGATCTCAGGATTCGGGGTCGTCACAGCGAGCGGCCTGCGTGAGTCCAGGGCCGAAAGCAGGCAGGAGAGGGCCTCGGGGTACGTGACGTCGTCCACCCGCACGCCCAGGACATCGACGGCTCGCATCTCGCAGTCAACGTTAGAATGCCCGCCGAGTGGCGACATTGCTGACCGGCGCGGGCTACATCGGTGCGGCCCTGCTCGATCGGCTGACCGAGACCGCCGGTCGCGACGACGAACCGGTGGTCGTCCTGGACAACTGGTACTCCACGCCACGTGACGCTTTCCTGGCCGCTGTACCACCGGGTGTCAAGATCATCGACGGTGATGTCGCCGAAACAGCGGATGTGGCTCGTGCTTTCGATGCACTCAGCACAACAGCTCCGGTAACGGTCTTTCACCTGGCGGCGCAGCCGAGTGCGGCTATGGCCGTTCGCGAACCCGGGCTCACCGAGCACAGCAACCTGGTTGGGGCGCGGGTGCTGCTCGAGGCCGCGACCGAACGGCAGGCCACGGTCATCTTCGGCGGCTCGTTTCGCGTGTACGGTGACGACCTGGCAGGCCTGTGCGTTGACGAAACGACGCCATACGGCCGGGTCGGCGATCTTTCACACCTGAGCAAGATCTACGTTGAGCAGCTGGCGCGCATGCTCGGAGTACGGTTTGCGTCGGTTCGTCTGGGCGTGACGTATGGACTTTCGCCGATCATGAAAACCACGCCCGCGTTCATGACCGTGCCGAATCTGTTCTGCCAGCGTGCGGCCCAGGGTGAGGTGTTGCGGGTGTTGGAGGATCGGCCCATGGCGTTCATCCACGTCGAGGACGCGGCCGATGCGCTGCTCGGGGCGGCGCACCTCACGTCGAACAGCACGTGGCAAGTCGTAAACGCCGCGCCCGAAGTTGCCAGCATCGGTCGGGTAGCCCGCACAGTAGAGCGGCTGGTGCAGCAGCGTGGCAAGCACGCCCGCATCGAGGGCGCCGCCGCAACCTCCGGCGCGACCTTCCAGGTCAGCTCGCGACTCGCGTTACAGCCGCGGCATACGCTCGAGAGCGGTCTGGTCGACGTGCTCGATTACTTCCTGGCACGACGGTGAGCGCGAAGCTGCTGCTGAAGGCGCGTCCGACGCCGCGCCAGCTGGCAGACCGCCTGCGGCCGGTTGACGGCGTCTGGCCTGATGGCGTCGAGCTCTATCTGGCCGCCGCGGATCTCGCCTCTGAGGCTGTCGTCGACGACATGGTCGAACGGATACGCGGTGCGCCGACCCCACCAGGCTTCGTGTGGTTGATCGAAGGACCGGTGGACTCGCTCGACGGTGCGGACTTTGACGTGACGCGTGAGAGCGAGGCGGATCGCACCGTGCTGAAGCGGCTCGCTGAGGTTGCCGAACGGATTGGCGCCAAGGCGGTCAACATTCACGTGATTGCTCCGAGCCCGGATCTGACGCGTCTGTCGCTGGAGTGCCGCGCTGACCTGCTCGATCGTGCGGTGCCGTTTCTGGCGCACTTCGTCGAGCTGATGCAGAAGGCGGGCGCAGTGCCGACGGTCGAGCACATGCCGCCGGTGCTGCGCATGCGTCGTTCGGATTTCGTGTTCACGCCGATTGGCATGACGTCGGCCGATTTCCGCTACCTGGTCGCATGGCTGCCGGCACTGCGCGTGCTGGTGGACACCTCACACGCGGGCCTGTACCTCAACGCGCGGCGCCTCCCGCCCGACCCCGCATACGCCTGGAGCGCCCCATTGCGCGCCTATCTGGACCTGATGCCTGCCGAGCCGGATGACCTCGTGGGCTTCATGGCGAACCTGCCGGCACTGGAAAACGCGCAGATCTCGAATGCGGCCGGCCTCTTAGGCGAGGGACTGGCCTATAGCGAGGGAGAGCTGGACCTCGATCCGGCCATAGCATGGCTTGGCGAGCACACGCAGCACATCGTGACCGAGACGCTGGAAGCGGACAATGACGTCGCGGTGAACATGCGTGACGCGCTGCAGCGCATGCGAGCGGCACTCGCGTGAGTAGCCCGCAAGCAGCGCCGCCAGCGGCGTTGCTGCTTGGGCGGCCTGAGTTCGCTGGTGATCTCGAACAGGCCGCCAGTCTCGTGCACGGCAAGCGGGTCGTGCTCACCGGCGCAGCGGGCAGCATCGGCTGGCCGCTCAGCGAAGTGTTGCTGAAAGCATCGCCTGAGCGGCTGGTGCTGCTGGATCATCACGAGCACTCGCTATTCAGCCTCGAACGCGCGTTCCGTGGGGCCGAGGTCGCCCGGTACGAGCTTGCCGACATCCGCGACAGTCACCGTCTGGAGCGTGTGTTCGCGGAACACCGACCTGAGGTGCTGATTCATCTCGCAGCCGCGAAACACGTGCCGTACGGGGAGCGGTTTCCGGAGGGCGCCGTGGCGACCAACCTGGTGGCGCTGCGCACCCTGCTGGAAATGGCCGAACGTGTGGGCACCGAGGTGTTCGTGTATCCGTCCAGCGACAAAAGCGTTCAGCCACCCAGCGTCTACGGCGCGACCAAGCGGCTCGCCGAAGCCCTCGTCCAGCACCGCGCTGGCGGCGAGCGGCACTGGGCGGTCGTACGTTACGTCAATATCGTTGGCACACGCGGCAGCGTGATCGAGACGTTCACACAGCAAGTGCTTGCTGAGCGGCCGCTCAGCGTGACCGACGAGCGCATGACGCGCTACTGGATCAGCATGCATGAGGCGCTCTGGAGCGCGCTGATGGTGGCGCAGCGTGGGTTGCCTGGCGCGATCGCGATGCCCGACTGCGGCGAGCCCATTCCCGTGCTGCAGACCGCGCGGCGGCTAGCCGGCTGGTATCGTCCCGAGGTCGTGCCGTATCCAATTGCCTGCACGGGCATCCGGCCAGGCGAGCGACTCCACGAGGTGCTGCTCTCGCGTAACGAGTCTTTCGCGATCGAGCCTCTGGCGCAAGGCGTGCGCGCCGTTCACACCAGTCGCGACGTGACGGCCCTGGCCAGCATCGACACGATCGTCGATGACCTTGCAGCACTGGTGGTTGCAGGTGACCGCGAAGGTCTGGCGCGGGTGTGCCTCGAAGCCGCCGAGGCGCTGCAGTGAATCCTGTTCCGTGGTTGCTACTAGCGTTCGCTGTCGCCGCGGGGACGACATTCGGCGTGGCCGTGTTGGCCGAGAGATATGGTCGGCGGCTCGGGGTGCTCGACGTCCCACGGCCCGGAGAGGTCCAACGCTGGAGCGTGCCGCGTACGGGTGGCTACGCGATGCTGATCGGCTTGTGGCTGGCGCTGCTGGTCGGCTACCTGCTGCGATCACGCTTTCTGGTGGATCCGGACGTCGGGCCTGTTTGGAATCCGGACGACGACATGCGCGTACTCGGGTTGGTGCTCGGTTCGGTCTGCATCGTGCCGCTGGCAGTGCTCGACGACCGACGCCGGCTGGGTCCGTTGCCACAGTTGGTCGGGCAGCTGCTGATCGCGTGTGTGCCGGTCGCCTTTGGCCTGCGCGTGAACAGCATTGCGCAGCCGTTTGGCGATCCGCTCGACTTGCCGATCTGGCTGAATCTGCCGATCAGCGTGCTGTGGTTCGTCGGGATGATGAACGCGATCAACTGGGTCGACAACATGGACGGCCTGGCCGGCGGACTGGCCTTTGCTGGGGCGCTGGTCCTGTTTGCTCGCGCGTTCCTCTTTACGGAGTACTCGGTGGCACTGTTCCCGGTGGTTCTGGCGGGCGTGTGTCTCGGGTTCTTGGGGCGGAACCGCCCACCTGCTTCGATTTTCATGGGCAGCGCAGGTTCGCTGCTGCTCGGGTTTGGACTGGCGGGCAGTGGAATTCTTGGCGGGGCGAAGCTCGGGACCGCGGTGCTTGTTCTGGGCGTGCCGATTCTGGATGCGGGCTGGGTGATCTTTCGGCGCGTCACGCGCGGGGCGCGGCCGACGATCGGCGGGGACCGCGAGCATTTGCCGATGAAACTGCACGACCTTGGGCTTTCTACTGGACAGACGGTTCTTGCCCTTTACGTCGTTTCAGCGGTACTGGGGATTATTGGCCTGTCGCTGCATACGCCGCCAGAGGCGCCGAGCATCGACAAGCTCTATGCGCTCGTGGGCATGGCGCTGGTGGTGCTGGTGGTGCTCGCTGCTCTGACGGTTGCCGTCACGCGACGCCGCGCCTGAGGCGGGACACGCGGGATTCCAGGCGCTCTAGCAGGTCTGGCGGGGACGCTACTGAACCTGGCGGGACCATCAAGGTGCCGAAGCCGTGATAGTCGCTGCCCACCGTGGGCACGAGGTCGTGCGCAGCGCACGCGGCCAGCAGGTCTTGCTGCACCGGCGGTGGGTATTCCTTCGAGTAGTACACCTCGAGCCCATCGACGCCTGCTTCCAGCACCGCTGGGAGGAAGTCGCGCCAGTCGCGACCGTCCAGCTCGTTGGGATGCGCCCACGACGCCAGGCCGCCGACGCTATGGATCAGACGGATGCCCTCCGCGGGCTCCAGGCGGAAGCCCTCGAAGTAGGCCGGCCCGTTGCGGCCGATGAACCGGTCGAAGGCCTCGTCGATGGTCTGGATGTGACCGGCCTCCAGTAGCGCCTGCGCCACATGCGGGCGACCGACGCTGCCTTCGCCGGCGATTTCGAAGACGCGCTCCAGCGTGATCGGCGCGCCCAGGCGTTCCAGCGCACTGACCATTGCCTGCGCGCGCTCGAGTCTGGCCTCGCGGAATTGTTTGAGCGTGACCTGCAGATCGCTGTCTTTGTGATCGATAAACAGACCAAGGATGTGGACCGAGGCGCCTGGCAGGTCGGTGCTCAGCTCGATCGCAGGGATGACGCGCACGCCCAGCTCGCTGCCAACTTGCTGGGCGGTGTCGACGCCGTCGGTGGCGTCGTGATCTGAGAGCGCCATCGTCGTGACGCCTGACGTGTGCGCAAAGCGCACCAACTCCGACGGTGTGAGGCGCCCATCGGAGACGGTGCTATGCAGGTGAAGGTCCAGTCTTTGCGGGCGCGACGCGCCGTCGGTCAACGGGCGTAGTCCACTGCGCGCGTCTCCCTCACCACTGTAACCTTCACCTGGCCGGGGTATTGGAGGGTCTCCTCGATCTTCTTGACGATGTCGCGGGCGAGGCGCATCGCGGCGAGGTCGTCCACCTGTTCGGGTTTGACGATGATGCGCACCTCGCGGCCGGCTTGAATCGCGAAGCTCTTCTCGACGCCCTCAAATGAATTGGCAACCTCTTCGAGCGCTTCCAGACGCCGAACGTAGTTCTCCACCGATTCACGGCGGGCACCCGGCCGCGCGCCTGAGGCGGCGTCGGCAGCTTGCACCAGGACATCCTCAATCGCCTGGTGCTCCGGATCGTGATCGTGATGGCCCATGACTGCCTGCACCACGGGTTTGGTTTCACCGAAGCGGCGGATGAAGTCCGCGCCGATGATGTGGTGTGGTCCCTCGACCTCGTGCGTCAGCACCTTGCCAATGTCGTGCAGAAACGCCGCGCGACGAACGATGTTGACGTCCGCACCAACTTCCGAGGCGAGCATCGCGGCAATGTGCGCGGCCTCGACCGCGTGTTGCAGCTGGTTCTGGCCGTATGACGTGCGGAACTTGAGCCGTCCGACGACCTTGGTGATCTCCGGGTGCAGGCCCGGCACCCCCGCCTCGTAGGCCGCCGCCTCACCTTCCTCGCGGATCTCCTGCTCGATCTCCTGCTTGGACTTGGCGACGATCTCCTCGATGCGCGCGGGATGGATGCGGCCATCCTGCACGAGCTTCGTCAAGGCCAGCCGCGCGATCTCGCGCCGCACGGGATCGAAGCACGAGAGCGTCACCGCGTCGGGTGTGTCGTCGATGATGAGATCGACCCCGGTCACAGCCTCCAATGCGCGAATGTTGCGACCTTCGCGACCGATGATGCGGCCTTTCATCTCCTCGTTCGGAATCGGCACAACCGTCGTGGTGATCTCGCCGACGGTATCGCTCGAGTAGCGCTGAATCGCCACTGAAAGGATCTTGCGCGCCTGCGTCTCCGCCTGCTGGCGCGCTTCGAGCTCGATGATGCGCGCCTTTCGACTGGCCTCGGTGCGCACCTCCTCTTCGACGCGCTGCAGCAGTAGCGTACGCGCCTCGTCCCGAGTCAACGCCGCGACGCGCTCGATCGCCAGCATCTGCTCGACGCGCAGATGCTCCAGCTCGCGCACGCGACTTTCGGCCTCCTCCTCGCGCTGCTGGAGTCGACGCTGGCGCGTCTCGATCTCCTCGGTTTTGCGATCCAGGTTCTCTTCTTTCTGGCGCAGACGGCGCTCCTGGGCGCCGACCTCCAGTCGCAATTGCCGCGCATCGTCTTCGGCATTGGCCAGAATGCGGACGGCTTCTTCTTTCGCCTCCAACACAATGGCCTTCTTTTCGGCCTCGGCGCTGGCGCGCAGTTCCGCGGCGGTTTCGTTCGCTCCACTTTCAGCCTCAGCCAGACGTTGCTGGCTGCGGGCCGATTGCCACTTCAGGAAGTAGTAGCCCAGCCCGACGCCGAGAGCGACGGCAACTAGGGCCACGATGATGGTCATGAAGTCCACTCTTGAATGCACCTCCTTTCACAGAGTTATTCGGTCCGGTCTTGACACGCCGGACCAGAGTCTTCCCGCAGGGAGACCCCTGCGCGGATTGTACGGCTAGCGCATCAACCAAACAGCCCGGCTTTGCGTAACAAAGCCCACTGATTGGGCAGTAACTGGGGGAGCTCACCTGGTTGGGCCCACTGACAGCTCTTCGTTTCGTCCGATCCGCGGAACGTGCCGCTGAGCACGCTGCAGCGGTAGAGCAAGTCGAACTGGCTCGAATTCCAGAAATCCGCCGCTAGCAGCGCATCGACTCTGACGTGCAGGCCCGTTTCCTCGTGAACTTCACGGATGAGGCCCGCCTCAGGTGATTCGGCGCGCTTGAGCCAGCCACCTGGTAAGCCCCACGGGATCTGTCGACGGTAGGTGTGCTCGACGATGAGAACGCGGCCAGCCTCGTCCTGGATCAACGCCATGGCGCCGACCATGAACGACGGATTGATCGAGCGCAGGAAGGCGTGGCGCAACCAACCCGGGAAGGGCACGTCGCGCCAGATGCGCAAAAGCACACGTCGACGCCAGGAGTTTCCGTCTTTGGCCATTCGCGTGACAGCTACTATCGAAGACATATGACTCAGGCAGCCACTGAACGCCTGTCGCTACGCGAGCGATTGCAGCGCGAGCGCGGGCGCGTCTGGGTAGTGGGCCATCGCGGCGCGATGGGCTACTGTCCGGAAAACACCCTGGTGTCGTTCGAGCGCGGGCTTGAGCTCGGCGCCGACTGGATTGAGCTGGACGTGCACCTGTCAGCTGATGGGGCACTCATCGTTATTCATGACGAGACGCTGGATCGCACCACCAACGGACACGGGCTCGTGCGCGAGCACACCCTCGCGCAATTACGCGAGCTCGATGCAGGTCAGGGCCAGCAGCTCATGACGCTGCCCGAGGTCCTGGAGTGGGCGCGCGCAAAGGACGTGGTGGTCGATATCGAGATCAAGAACGCGCCGATCTTCTACGACGGGATCTCTGAGGCTGTCGTCGACGTCGTTAAGGCGGTGGATATGACCGACAACGTGATCGTGATCTCGTTCGATCACGCCGCCGTGAAAGGCGTCAAACAACGCGAGCCAAAGATTGCCACGGGCGTGCTGTACGCCTGTCGGCCGACCGACGCGGGGATTGGACTCGCGCGAGCAACCGGTGCCGATGCGGTGCTGCCGCACTGGGCCTACGTCACCAGGGAGGATGTCGCGCTGGCGCATGACGCGGGATTAGCAGTCGCGCCCTGGGCGACATCCGACCCGACCATCCTTCGGAACCTCATCACCTCTGGTGTTGATGCCATTGGCACCAATCACCCGGACGTGCTCCGCAACTTGCTTGGAGGTCAACGGTGATCGCAGCCTGGCCGGGCGCCCTCATCCGCAGAAAGGATTTTCAGCTCTTTCTCACCAGCTTCCTGGGGCTGTACGCCGAGCTGCTGTGCATCCGCTGGATGCCCGCGCACGTGCGTTTTCTGTCGTACTTCACCAACTTCATCCTGCTGGCGTCTTTCCTTGGCCTGGGCGTCGGCATCCTCTCCGCGCGGCGCAAACTGCCACTCGGCCCGCGAACGTTTCCCTTGATCCTGCTGTTCGCGGCCATTCTGATCGCGGCCACGAAGTTCGAGCTGAAGATCGGCTCGGCCGGAGTGCTGTACTACGGTGCTGGCGAAAGCGGCACCGCGCCGACCGAAAATGCGCTGGTTCTGCCCGCGGCGTTTCTGCTGGTGAGCCTGCTGTTCGTGTGCATCGGCAGACCTCTGGGAGTCTTGCTCTCAGAAGTGACGCCTCCGTTGAGGGCCTACGCCTTTGACATCGGCGGCAGTCTAGCGGGGATCGCGGCGTTCTTCGCACTCTCCTGGTTCGAGCAACCGCCCGTCGTCTGGTTCGCTGGCCTGGTGATTATCAGCCTGCTGCTCATTGGGCCAACCTGGCTCGATCGCGCGTTCATGGTGGTGCCGCTCCTGATCGCGGGGGCAATCGCCTGGAACATCGGCCAGGGCTACTGGTGGTCGCCGTACTACAAGATCGGCCTTACGCCGACTGACAACGGCGACGGCTGGGCGCTCAACGTCAACGAAAGCGGCCACCAGGCGATGTTGCCGTCAGATGAAAAGGAGCCCTTCTATCGCGCACCCTACGAGCTGTTCGGAGCGGGGCAGTTCCAGCATGTGCTGATCATCGGGGCGGGCAGCGGCTCGGATACGGCTATTGGCCTGAAGTACGGCCAGGTCGGGCACATCGATGCGGTCGAGATCGACCCGGTCATCGCGCGGCTCGGCGCTCAGTTCCACCCCGAGCAGCCCTTCTCCGATCCGCGAGTCGCCGTCCACGTCGACGACGGGCGCTCCTTCCTGCGCAAGAGCACCGATACCTACGACCTGATCATCTTCGCGCTGCCGGACTCGCTCACGCTGACCTCGCAGTTCTCGAGCTTGCGTTTGGAGAGCTTCCTCTTTACCGAGCAATCCTTCCAGGAGGCGCGCCAGCACCTGACGCCGAACGGCGCGATCGTTCTGTACAACTACTACCGCGAGGACTGGCTCATTCGGAAGCTGGCGGGGATGCTCGAGTCGTCCTTCGGGCAGCCCCCATTCGTGGAAAGCTTCGGCGGCTGGGGCCGCGCTGGCGTGCTGGTGGACGGTCCGCGGCTCCAGACGCTATTGGCGCAACGTCCCGATCTTGCCCAGCCCTATACCGAGATCCGCGCGGCAGCCCCGCAGTTGAACGAGGACCCGAACGCGATCCTGTTGCCACTCGTGGGTCAAGGCGTGCTGGCGCATACCAATACCGCGGGTGACGTCGATCCGACACCGCCTACGCCGGCGACCGACGACTGGCCGTTGATGTACCTGCGCGATCCTGCCTTGCCATGGGT
>JAFAZN010000430.1 GCA_019239775.1 Chloroflexota bacterium | reverse complement strand
GAGTCAACACACATTGGTAGCCACCGTTGAAGAGGGCCCCGCCACGTTGAATCGCGTGCTGAGCCTGTTTCGGCAGCGATCGTTCGCCATCGAGAGCCTGTCGATTGGCAAAACCAACGAGCTCGGGATCATGCGGCTGACGATGGTGGTGGACGGCGCGCGAAGCGCCGTCGAGCAGGTCACCAAGCAGCTTTACAAAGTCGTCGAGGTGCGCAAAGTCAGCGATCTGAGCGAAGATCCGCGTGTAGAACGTGAGTTAGCGCTGGTCAAAGTCAGCTGTAAAACGGCGCCGCAGCGCGCTGAGGTTATGCAGATCGCGGACATTTACCGCGCGCGAGTTGTCGACGTAGCGACCGGCTCGCTCATGATTGAGGTAACCGGCCCGACGGTCAAAGTCGACAGTTTGATTGATTTGTTCAAACCCTATGGCATCAAGGAGCTTGTTCGGACTGGTGTGGTGGCAATGACCCGGGGCCAGGCGGTTTCGCGCTCCGAGAAACCCGATCGTTTGAAGCTGGTCAGCTGATGGCAGCGCACGTCTATACCGAGGCCGACGCTCCCATCGATGCGCTCAAAGGCAAGAAGATCGCCGTCATTGGCTATGGGTCGCAGGGCCATGCGCACGCCTTGAACGCGCACGATTCCGGGCTGGACGTGACGGTCGGGCTCTATCGGGGCTCGAAGTCGTGGGAACTTGCCGAAAAAGCCGGCCTGCCCGTGAAGGAAGTAGCGGACGCCGCGCGCGAGGAAGACGTGATCGTCCACCTGATTCCCGACGAAAAACAGCGTCGGATCTTCGAAGAGAGTATTCGGCCTGTCGTTCGCCCCGGAAGCTCGCTGGTCTGGGCGCATGGCTTCAACATCCATTTCAAACAGATCGTCCCGCCCGAGGGAGTTGATGTGTGGATGGTCGCGCCCAAGGCGCCGGGCCACCGCATGCGCGAGCTGTTTGTCGAAGGCAAGGGCGTGCCTTCGCTCGTGGCCGTTGAGCAGGACGCCACGGGCAACGCCTGGGCGCTGGCGTTTGCCTACGGCAACGCGGTCGGCTCGGCGAAAGCGGGCTTGATCAAGACCACCTTCAAAGAAGAGACCGAGACAGATCTCTTTGGCGAGCAGTCCGTCCTGTGCGGCGGGATCACGTCGCTGATCAAGGCGGGTTGGGAAGTGCTCGTCGAGGCGGGTTATCAGCCCGAGGTGGCGTACTACGAGTGCCTCAACGAGATGAAGCTCATCGTCGACCTGATGTTCGAAGGCGGCATGGCGCGCATGCGCTACTCGGTGTCGGACACCGCCGAGTTTGGCGACTATGTCTCGGGGCCGCGGGTCATCGACGCATCGGTGAAGGCACGCATGCGCGACGTGCTGCGCGAGATCCAGGATGGGACCTTTGCCCATCGCTGGCTGGACGAAAACGAGATGGGCCGCCCGAACTTCACCCGCTACCGCGAGGACGCGGCCAACGAGCCGATGGAAAAAGTGGGCCGCGACTTGCGCTCGCTGATGAACAAGCAGGGAGTGACCTCCACCACGGGATAGACGCACATGTCTGAGTACGTAAAGATCTTCGATACCACGTTGCGCGATGGCGAGGAGGCACCAGGTTTTGCGCTGACCTCGCCGCAAAAGTTGGAGATGGCCCACCAGCTGGCCCGCCTCGGACTGGACGTGCTCGAGGCGGGATTCCCCGCCGCGTCGGAAGAAGAATTCGCGACCGTTCAGCGCATTGCGCGCGAAGTTCGCAGCCCTATCATCGCCGCGCTGGCGCCGCCGGTTGAGGCCGAGATCGATCGCGTCTGGGACGCCATCAAGCAGGCCGAACGGCCGCGCATCCACACCTTCCTCACGGCCGCTGATGTTCACCAACAGGGCGCGCTCGGGCGGGAGCGGGCAAAGGCTCGCGCCGCGGCGATGGTGGCGCGTGCTCGCAATCTCACGAATGAGGTGGAGTTCTCACCGATTGACGCCACTCGCTCCGACTGGGCCTACGTCAGCGAGCTGTTCGGTGCGGTGATCGACGCAGGCGCCACCACCGTCAACATCCCTGACACCTGCGGCTTCGCGCAACCGGACGAACTGGCCGCGATGGTCACCTACATGTTTGAGAACGTGAGCAACATCGCGCGCGCGACCCTCTCCGTGCACTGTCACAACGACCTCGGCCTGGCTGTCGCCAATTCGCTCGCTGCCATCAAGGCTGGCGTACGACAGGTCCATTGCTGCATGAATGGCATTGGCGAACGCGCGGGCAATGCGGCTCTTGAAGAAATCGTGATGGCCCTGAGCGTGCGGCGGGATCAGCATGCCGTCGACCATGGCATCAACCTGGACCAGCTGCTACCGACCAGCATCATGCTGCAGCAGTTCACGGGGGTCACGGTCCAGCCGAACAAAGCCATCGTCGGCTTGAACGCGTACGCTCGCGACAAGAACGGGCTGCACGGCGAAGCGATGGTGGAGGATGCGCGCACTTACGGTCTGCATTCCGGCCGCGATACGCTCCGCCAGCGACTCGCCGACCTCGGTCTGCTGTTGACTCAGGACGAGCTCAACTACGCCTTTGCGGGGTACATGAGCCTTACCGATTACCAGGGCGAGGTCACCGACGAAGACCTGGTACAGATCGCCCAGAACGGTCGTCGCGCCGCCGACGGGGTGTTCGACGCCATCGGTCACGTGTACCGTTGACGAGTTTTCATATCGCGGTCCTGGGTGGTGACGGGATTGGTCCCGAGGTTGTCGGCGAGGCCGTCAAGGTGTTGCGTGCCATCGAGGGCGCGTCTGAACACCGGTTTGAGCTCAGCGAAGACGTTGTCGGCGGGGCGGCCATCGACGCCTACGGCACTGCGCTGCGCAAGGAGACTGTCGCGTTGGCCCGGCGGTCGGACGCCGTCCTGTTCGGTGCCGTCGGCGGGCCCAAGTGGGACGACCCCAAGGCGGCCGTACGTCCCGAGCAGGCAATTCTTGGCTTGCGCGCGGCGCTTGAGACGTTCGCCAATCTCAGGCCAGCGCGTATGCAGCCGGCGCTGGTGCATCTCTCACCGCTGAAGCCCGAAATCGTCCAGGGCACAGACGTCCTGTTCATCCGCGAGCTGGTTGCTGGCACCTATTTCGCGAAACCGAAGAAGTACTGGCAAGACGACAAAGGCGTCTGGCGCGCCGTAGACACGACGGCGTACACCGAGCCGCAGGTGGAGCGCACGGTGCGCATGGCGTTCGAGCTCGCGCGCGGACGGCGCAAGAAGCTGCATGTTGCCGACAAGCAGAACGTGATGGCCACCTCACGCTTGTGGCGCGACGTCGCTTCTCGGGTAGCGGGCGAATTCGCCGATGTCGAGTTCCAGGCGATCCTGACCGATGCGCTGGCGATGCACCTGCTCTATCGCCCGACGGCGTTTGACGTCGTGGTGACCGACAACCTGTTCGGCGATCTGCTGACCGACGAGGCAGCCGCGCTGGCCGGATCCATGGGCCTGATGCCGAGCGCATCACTCGGTGCCAAGCGCAACAAGCATGGCGGCTATCTCGGACTGTACGAGCCGATTCACGGGACCGCGCCTGATATTGCGGGCAAAGGCATCGCTAATCCGATTGCCGCGATCCAATCGCTGGCGTTGCTGCTGCGCTACTCGCTGCGGTTGGAGCGCGAAGGCGGCGCGGTGGAGCGCGCGGTGGATGACGCCATCGAACTGGGGCTGCGCACCCCCGACACCGCCCGCGCGGGCGACAAGACAGCCTCGACAACGGCGGTGGGCGATGCCATCGCCGAGGCGGTCGCGCGCGAGCTACGCCGCTAGATCAGCTGCGCGCAGGGAAGCGCGAAGATGTGCAGCCCGTACAGTCCGTTGCTGCGCTTATCCAGGCTCGCAGCCAGCGCCTGGAACGTGGGCAAGAACCGTGATTGCGCCTCTTGCGGCGTGAGCACACTGAACACGCAGCCGGTTGCCCCTGGCCAAACCGCGTTGTCGAAGTGGCGGATATGGCGACCCCGGCCGACCATCTTTGGCATCTCCGTATACCCGGGCACCCCCGTGGACTCGAGCGCTTCGATCACCTCGTCCTCGAGCTCCTTCGGGTACAGGATCATGTACATCTCCCGCGTTCCGCGTTCCCCATTCTCGACTGCGACCGGAGGTGTCTCCAACTGGACCATATGCCGGCTCCTTGTCCCGTGTTTCCATTCTGTAACGCGTTACACCACTTCGTCCAGACGCTTGTGACTGAGGAGCCGCAGGTGGCTCAGGCGCTCGAGTTCGGACGCCCGTCCTAGATAGCTTGCAAGCACGTCCCGAAAGCCGTCTGCGTCCAGCGCCAACAACGTGCTCGACTCGAGCGCGGTAACCGTGGCAGTACGCGGGACGTCCAGCAGCAGAGCGATTTCTCCGAACGCGTCTCCAGGTCCAAGCCGTGCCAGTTCGGCGCCGTCCCGCTCGACCCGCACGCTGCCAGAGCGGAGCACGTAGAACCGATCCGCGGCGTCTCCCTGACGCATGACGGTTTGTCCAGCCGAAACGCTGAGGGGGGCCAAACGGGCTAGGAGCACGTCGAGTTCCACAGGGGCGAGGTCGCGGAACAGCGGCATTGCCGCGACTTCATCGCGATAGGCCAGCGCCGCTTCGACGCGTTGCCGCACGGCCAGATCGCCGGCAAGCAACCGCTCGAAGTCATATCGCTCCAGGACAAAGACCTGTCCGGATTCGGTGGCCATAACGGTCGCCGCACGCGTCGAGCGCTGCAGCAACGCGCGTTCGCCAAAGAAATCACCCCGGCCCAGGCGTACAACAGCACGGTCGTCCACTCGGACTTCAAAAGCTCCTCGCGCAATGAGGTAAAAGCGATCGCCGGCCTCACCCTGCCGCACCACTTCTGTACCGGCTGAGACATCTTCGGCGTGCATGGCCCGTGCAATTTCGAGCAAGCGCGGGCCGGGAACCGCGGACCACAGCGGCACCGCTCTCAACGCCGATAGCGCCTGGCGGTGGCGGTGTTCCGCCGCACGACCGCTCATCCATTCGAGCCAGCGCTCAACCGGCTGCGCCACTTGCTGCACGAGCGACCCGACGAATAACAGCGCCACACTGGCGACGGCAACCAGGATCACCAGGCCAAGCAGCTGGCGCAGCAGGTCGCGACTGGTGAGGTTCGCGATGATGGGCGGCAAGAGCAGCGCCTGCCAGGCGCGTACCGCCAGGACAATCGCGAGGACGGCGTACGCGACACATCCGAGGCCAAACAAGGCGAGCACCCTCTCGTCGCGCGAGAGCTGTTGGCGGCGCCAGAGCCGCACCCAGAGTGTTCCGCGTACGAATGCCAGGGCCTGCGCGCGCAGCATCGGTCGGTCCAGGAAGTCGATCAGCATGTAGTAGCCATCGAGCTCCAGCAGCGGGTTGAAGTTGAAGAGGTTGTCGACCAGGAACACAAAGGCCGCCGTAAAGAGCAAGGTCCCAGCGCCGTCGGTTGGAGCGACCGCGGCCGCCAACGCAAGAACGCCGCCGAACACCAGCCCGGTCCAGGGCCCAGCAAAAGCGGTGAGTAGGCGTTGGGCGGGCGCAGCCATCCAGATATCGGTGGTGTCCACGAACGCGGCTGGCAAACCGAAGTAGAGCCGGACCCCCGCCTGGTGCACGCGGCGGCCAGCGTGCTTCACGGCCAGACCGTGGCCCAGCTCGTGGATAGCCAGCGCCACCAGCGTGAGCGCCAGCAGAACGACGATCGTGAGCGCGCCCCAGCCGCCGACGTCGTAAAGCGCGTAACGGCCCGCCGCTAGCTCCGTCAGAACAACGGCCGGGCCCAGGACGCCCATGCCCAGGCCGACCCACAACCACGCGGTGTTGAAGAACAGGTGTCCGCCGGTCGAGTACGCGCGTGTGAAGAAGGTGTCGACCTCGGATGTGACGAATGGTTGCTCTCGGATGCGACCGTCTCGGCCGCGAAGGCGCCCACCGAGCGTGGCGTAGACATCGGCTGGGTCGGCGGTGAGGAAGCGTTGCTGGCGCAGCAGACCAACCAGGCCCGCGACGCGCGCCAGCGCGAGGACGCCGTGCCGCTGGTAGTAGGCAATGACGAGCTCCTTGACACTGTGTCGGCCGTCCATCAAGCCAAGCAGCTCGAACTCGCGCGGATCCAATCGGGCGTAGGTGCGGGCCGTGGGATTGTGCACCACCACGTACTGCGACCCACCACGCGTGGTGTACGCGGCTGCCTCCACATTGGTCACCACGCGCGGGCGATCTTCCACCGGTGAGAGCGCACGTTGCAGGGTCTGCCACACCGTGGCCACGAGCGGTGGTCAGGCGGCCGCGGCGTCCAGCAATTGCTGGTCGCGATCGGCGAGCCAGCGGCGCACGGAAGCGCTGATGCGCGCAAACTCATAGGCGACCGGTCCGCGCGGATCGCCGAGGACAAGTGGTAGCCCGCGATCCGCTGTGACCGAGAGCCGCGTATCGAACGGAATGCGGCCCAGCACACGCACGCCGGCGTCTTCGAGTCGAGTGGACGCACCATACAGGTCGATCGATTCGGCGCAGTGTGGGCAGCTCAAGGATGCCATGTTCTGGACCATGCCGATGACCGGCACATCGTGCTCGCGCAGATGAGCAAGCGTTCGTTCGGCATCCATCTGCGCCAGATCCTGTGGCGTGGTCACGAACACGGCCCCGCTGAGCGGCAGCTCGCGGACCATCACCTGAATCTCCTCACCGGTGCCTGGCGGCGCGTCAATAACGATGATGTCCGCCGTCCACGCGACATCGAAGATCAGGTTGCGCAGCAGGCTCGAGACGAGCCATCGGCCGGTGGCGGCAAGTGGTGCGCGTTCGGTGACGACGAAGCCGACCGACATGACTTCGAGGCCCCAGCGTTGATACGGCTTGCGGCGACTTTGAGGTGCACGGATCGCATTCACGCGCTCGCGCGGCCAGGCGCCACGCTGGCGGTCTTTCTTGGGGTGCACCCCGAGCATGTGGGGAATGTCCGGACCGTTCAGATCGCCGTCCAACACGCCCACGCGGAAGCCCATCGCGGCGAGTGTGAGCGACAGGCTCACGGCAATGGTCGATTTGCCGACGCCACCTTTGCCGCCGATGACGGCGATCACGTGGCGTTTGGCGCCAAAGCCATAGCCGCCGCGAAAGACGCGGCCCCCGCAGCGCAGCTCGACCTCGTAGCCTGCGCATGCTGCCGAAAGGTGCGAGTGCGCGCGCACCAAGACGTCGCGCGGTACCGGCTGCTCCGTCAGAATCACGGCGATCCAGCCAGGCTCCACCGTCACCGACGTGATCAGCTCCTCAGCCAGCAGCGGCGTGCCGGCTGAGTCAGTCAGGGCCGCCAGTAGCTCGCGAACGGCGCGTTCGTCCACGCCGCGAGATCATATCGCGCGGTCACCACAGCCGCTCGGGCGGCGGCAGGCCCAGCGCATCGCGCGCCTGCCCCACGAGCATCAGGGAGCCCGTAACGCACACGACTGTCCCGGCCTCGAGACGTGCCTGCATCAGCGCACCACTGAGGTCCGCCTCGCCAACCGACTTCGCACCCAGCCTCCGACACGTTCGCGCCAGTTCGTCGGCCGGCAACGCACGGGGATTTGCTGAGGTTTGAGTGGCCCACACGCGCGTGGCAATGCGCAGTAGTGGTCGCAGCACAGCGCGCGCATCTTTGTCCCGATTGATGCCAATGACCAGCGCAATCGGCCGACCCGCCGCGTACTCCGTGACGGTCTGGGCCAACGCCTCCGCAGATGCACCGTTGTGAGCACCATCGAGCACGATTGGTGGCGCACCCTCGAAGACCTCGAAGCGACCGGGCCAACGCAACCGCTGCAGGCCCCTCTGGATTGCCTCCTTCGTGACCCGGGGCAGCAGCTCGCGGGCGGCAGCCACGGCAAGCGCACCATTCTGGCGCTGATGCGAACCCGCCAACGCGACGTCACTCTCGAGAGGTGGGACCACCTGGCACACCGCGCCCACCCCGCGACACGCCGTGAGTAGCGCGCGCAATGCAGCAGGGCGTTGCTGCGCGAGAAGCGCCGGCCGCCTGTGCCGGAGGATGCCAGCCTTTTCACCGGCGATTGCGCCCAGTGTGCGACCGAGGATGGCCGTGTGGTCATAACTGATCGAGGTGATGACGCTGAGTTCGGGCTCAGTTGCATTCGTCGCGTCCAGGCGTCCACCAAGGCCAACCTCCACCACCGCGAGGTCACAGCGCTGGTTCGCGAAGTGGTCCAGCGCAAGGGCAGTGGTCACTTCGAACGTGGTTGGTTCACCCGCGTCAGCGGGGAGGTCCGCCGCCAATTGCCTGAAGCGTTCAACCTCGGAGGCGAAGTCCTCTGGTGAAATCGTGCGGCCGTCGACGCGGATGCGCTCCCTGTACACCTGGAGATGCGGCTTCGTGTACAGCCCCGTGCGGTAACCAGCTGCGCCGAGGATGCTCGCAAGCATGGCGCACGTGCTGCCCTTGCCCTTGGTACCAGCCACAAGCGCGATGCGCAGCTGGCCATCGGGCGCGCCGGCCAGGTCCAGCAATGCGCGTGTGCGACCAAGCTTCCACTGGGCCTCGGGGCTCGCCCGCGGATTCCAGCCCACGCCGCGCTCCTGGTCGGCCAGGCTGAACAGCCAGACTTCGGCAGCTGTCACGACCAGTATTACAGCGGCGGGATGATGAGCAAAAACGCGTTCAGGCCGAGCAGCAGCCCGAGCACACCAAGACCGCCGCCGACCAGGAGCAACCACCGAGCGCGAGCGACGATCGAGATGGAGGCCAGCACGATCCCTAATTGAAAAGCCGCTTCTGCCGTCTGGAAGCCGCGATGGCGGGACTCCGCGTTATCGCGCTCGCGTTCGAGGTCCTGCGCGGCGGGCAGCAACTCGTCTTGCGCCGGCTGATACTTCTCGTTCACGGCTTGCTCGAGACTGTCGGCTTGCTGGTTGGCGGCACCCTCAAATGACGTGCCAGCTGCCAGGATGCGCAGCTGGGCCGCGTCGTCCAGATTCACATGTCGCTTGAGCGAGTTGGCTTGATACTCGTTGTAGGTATCGCTGGCTTTGGCTTGGGCCAGAATGGCCTCTGTCGAGGCTCGTGACCCAGCCAGGCTGGCGATCGCGAGCAGTGCGGCCATAACCGAAACGACGACGGCCGCGCGGCGGCCAAAGTCTTCCTGTTTTTCGGCAGCTTCCTCCGCTTGCTCGGCGTGTTCGAGGACTTCCCTGGTTTCCACGGCTGAGACGACTCTTCCGGGCGGAAGGGTACCTCGTTTGCATTAGACTCCGGGAGGATGACGGACCTCGGACTCGACCGACTTCGCGAAGTAATTCGTTCCTACGGGTCCGCCATAACGGCGTTCTCGGCGGGAGTGGATTCCACCCTCGTCGCCGTGGTTGCGCAGCAAGAACTTGGCGCCAATGCGCTTGCCGCAACCGCGGTTTCGGCCAGCCTCGCGCCTTCTGAGCTGGAAGACGCGGTCGCACTCGCGGCCACACTCGGGTTGAACCACCGGTTTGTCGCCACGCACGAAGTAGAGGACTCGCGCTATGCCACCAACCCGGTGGATCGGTGCTATTTCTGCAAAACCCACCTGTACACCGAACTCGAAAGTCTCGCACGTGAGGTCGGTGCGAAGTACATCCTCAATGGGCTCAACGTCGACGACCTCGGCGATTGGCGGCCCGGCGCACGAGCTGCCGCCGAGCGGGAAAGCTATGTTCGCAGTCCGCTGCACGAAGCGGGCATGGGCAAAGCCGAGATTCGCCAGGCCGCCAGGCAGCTCGGACTGCCAAACTGGGACAAACCTGCCCTGGCGTGCTTGTCCTCGCGCGTGCCGTACGGACTTCCGGTGACGCCGGAGAAGCTAGCCCGTATTGGCCAGGCCGAGGCCATGCTCCGGAACCTCGGTTTTCGGCAGCTGCGGGTGCGGCACTTCGATGATCGTGCGCGCGTTGAAATCGCGCCCAACGAGCTCGCGCGGGTGGCCGCGGAAGGTCTCGCAACGCGAATCGAAGCGGATCTGCTCGCGCTCGGCTTTCCAGCGGTCGAGATCGATCCGCGTGGCTATCGCTCGGGCAGCCTGAACGAAGGCGTTGTTCCACTCCCTGTCATCAGTGCCTGAGCTGGATCCATTTGCGGGATTGGCCGCGGTGCTCGGCGTCGCGCCGCTGCATGTCGATCCAACTCGGCAGGCGCGCAAAGGCGTGCCTGAGGTGGTGTATGCCGCGGGCAAACCACCCCGACTCACGTTGACCGCGGTTTGCGAGCTACTGGCTGGCTCCGCTTCAGGCCGCGTCCTGGTGACTCGCGCAACCTCCGAGAGCGTGGACTTGCTGCGTACGGAACTCGAACCCGAGGGTCACACCGTTCTGTCCACGAGTGGCGGCACGGTGGCCGTTGCCCGTGCAGGCGCGATCGCGCCCGTGGAAACCGGCGGGGTGGTGGCGCTGCTCACGGCCGGCGCCTCCGACGCGCCGGTCGCCGACGAGGCGGCCTGGGTGGCGCGGGAAATGGGCTGCCGCATCGTGCGCGCCGACGACGTCGGCGTCGCTGGCCTCCATCGCCTGGAGACACCACTGCGTGCGCTGCGAGCGCAGGAGGCCGATGTGGTGATCGTGGTCGCTGGCATGGACGGCGCGCTGCCGTCGGTTGTATCTGGTCTGGTCGATATCCCGGTGATCGGTTTGCCAACGTCGGTCGGGTACGGGCTGGGCGGGGGTGGCGTGGCGGCGCTGCTCTCGATGCTGCAGACCTGCGCGCCTGGCCTGGTCGTAGTGAACATCGACAACGGCGTTGGCGCCGGCGCGACGGCGGCGCTGATCGCTAACCGGGTGGCCGCCGCCCGAAGAAGTTGACCGCCTCAGCGGTCATCACCACTTCGCCGTCCTGATTCACCAGCTCACCGCGCGAGCGAACGATGCCCCAATCGGGACGACTGTTCGAAGGCCGCGTCTCGACGATGCGAAATCTTCCGCGCAAGGTATCTCCGGGCCGAACCGGCTTGAGCCAGCGCAGGTTGTCCAGCCCGGGTGAACCGAAGCTGACGCTACCCTGCAGCACGTGATCCACCACCAGCCGCATGTACGAAACGGCCGTATGCCAGCCGCTGGCAATCAAGCCGCCGTAGACAGACGCCTTCGCCGCCTCGGCATCGGTGTGCATGGGCTGCGGGTCGTACTTGCGGGCGAACTCCACGATCTCGTCGGCGTTCAGCGAGAACGCGCCTAGGTCGACCACCTCGCCTTCGACGAAGTCTTCGTAGTACCGGTAGCTCAAGACCAGGTGAAGTTGTCCCAGACCCAGTTGAACAGCGCGGTGCAGTCGCCTGGGAGATCCTCGCTGCGCATGAGGCTCACGAAGACGCGATGCCCGTCGCGGACGGCGGAAGCGACGATGGTTTTCTGGGCGGCGTCGGTGAAGCCGATCTTTACGCCATCAGCGCCCGGGTAAACGCCGAGCAGGCGATTCAAGTTCGACATCTTGAAGCCATCACCCGAATAGGTTGTGGCCGCGGCAAGCTCGCGGAAGGTGGCATTGTGCATGGCGTAACGCGCCAGCATCGCCATGTCATAGGCGCTCGAGTAATGCCCCGCCGCATCCATTCCGCTCGGATTGATGAAATGGGTGTCTTTGAGGCCGAGCGCCGTCGCCTCCTCGTTCATCCACTCGACGTACTGCTCGCGCGTGCCGCCGAGGCTGACCGCGACCTGCTCGGCCGCGTCGTTGCCACTTGGCAGCATCATGCCGTGGAGCAGCGTGCTGAGCGACACGGTTCGACCGGGCTCGATGCCCATGGTCGACGAGCCATCGCGCGCGACCATAGCGCTTGCGCTCACCGTCACGTTGATGCGCTGGCTGAGATCGGTGGTGCGCTCGAGGGCGACGATGGTCGTGGCGATCTTGGTGGTGCTGGCCTGCGGCACCTCGGTCGAGGGTTGCTCACCGTAGATCAGCTGGCCGGACGCATCGTCGATGATCGCGATGTGGTACGCGGTCGTGTCTGGTGGGGGTGCTTCACCTGTCCGCTGTGGCGCTGCGGGTAAGCCGTCGGTGCTCGCCGGCGGGTCGATCCAGGGCGGCACCCCGCTCGGCTCTACGGCGGTGGTGTCGATCCATCCCTGTGTCGAGGGGTGATCCGGGTCACCGGGGAAATACACCTCCACCCGCCTGTCGGTAAACGGCCCGAGCGGCTTGACGTACGAGCTGTAGGCGGGCACCGAGCCCGTTGCGCTCGCACCGCTGTCGCCGCCGCTCCATAGTGACAGGTCCTTAACGGCCCGCAACCATTGCGGTAAACCAACGCGGGGATCGAACGTAACCGTGGCGACGGCCTGATCATCAACCCGCGGTGCGGCCGCAACAGGTGCCGTGACGGGCAGCGCCAATTGGGCGGGCTGCGCACTATCGGGCTGATCGGCTACTTCGGGCGTGGCCTGAACCGCCGCCGCGGACCGCGAAAAACTCCCGCCAACGAGTGCGGCGGCCACCACAGCAATCGCCAGGCTGTGATAGCCAAATCGGTAACGCAACAGAACCTCAGGGTACTGGGCCACGCGGCAGCGTGTGGGCCTCCAGCAGATCGCAATTGCATCAAAGCGCTAGGCCAAGTACGGGCCTCTCACAAAGTTACGAAAGTGCCAGTCGCGTTACAGGTTCGAGATTGTCGCGCGCCTGTGACGTGTTTTGGCACGAACGGTGCGATTTGCGTCGCAGGTCAAGAGGCACCGAGGTTCACGTGATTTATGACAATGCAAGTCGTTTGGCACGGTACACAGCAAGAGAGTTTTGATCTCGTCAATGCGATCGCACGTAATTGCACGTGCGAATTCGGCCTGATGGGCGTTCGGCTCGCGACATGTGCTCCGCACCGCATGTTGACTGAAGATCAGCGTGCGTTGAATGGTCTCCTGTTTGCGCGTCGAATGTCCGAGCGTTTAAGGCACGAAGAGTTTTCGCGAGCGAGAACGCAGAGCGCGCGCGGGCGCAGTCTCACACAGATCGCCGCCGACTAGCAGCGCGCCCGCCACCTAAAAAGGTGGGCGGATCAGCCTGGTGAGTATCATCTGGGCACTCGGCGGCGGGATCGGTGCCGTACGCAGCCGAGTCTCTTCCCAGGAGTACTAGCCCAGTATGCCCGTTCTCTGGCAGCAGTTGTACGCGAGTCGTGCCGAGGGAATGCGCGCCTCGGACATCCGCGAGATCCTGAAAGTCACCGCGCAACCCGAGGTGATCTCGCTGGCCGGTGGGTTGCCTGCTCCAGAGCTGTTCCCGATCGACGAATATCGGCGCGCATTTGAATGGGTGTTGGAAGCGGACGGCGCCTCTGCACTGCAGTATGGCCCGAGCGAGGGTTATCGCCCACTTCGCGAGTTCTTGGCGCAGCGGCTTTCGGGTTTCGGCATGCGCTGCACCGCCGACGATGTCCTCATTACAAACGGTTCCCAGCAGGCGCTCGATCTCATGGGCAAACTCTTCCTGGATCCGGGCGACCAGATCGTGGTCGAGCGCCCCACGTATCTCGGTGCGCTGCAAGCCTTCAACCAGTACCAGCCCCGCTACGCGGTCGTTGGCATGGACGACGACGGCATGTGCGTGGACGACCTCGAGCACACGCTCACACGCGAGGACCGCATCAAGTTCATTTACGCGATTCCCACCTTCCAGAATCCAACCGGGCGCTCGATGAGCCTGCAGCGGCGGCGGCGCCTCGTGGAGCTGGCGAGCAAGTACGGTGTGCCGATCGTCGAAGATGATCCCTACGGCGAGCTGCGGTACGAGGGCGAGCACCTGCCCACGTTGAAGGCGCTCGATACCACGGGCTGCGTCATCTATCTCGGAACGTTCTCGAAAATCCTCGCCCCCGGCTTACGCCTGGGCTGGATTGTCGCCGCGCCTGAAGCCCTCGAAGCCTTCCTGCACGGCAAGCAGCCCACTGATCTGCATACTGGCATGGCCCAGCAGATGGCGACCTACGAGGTGTGCAAGAACGGCTTCGTCGATGGCCAGGTGGAACGCATCAAGGCCTTCTATAAGGAGCGGCGCGACGTGATGCTTCGCGCGCTGGAGGAGCACTTTCCCAGCGATGCCCACTTCACGCGGCCAGCCGGCGGCCTGTTCGTGTGGGCCGAACTACCGAGGACGGTCGACACCCGGGCGTTGCTGATCGACGCCGTCCGCGACAAAGTCGCCTTCGTCCCCGGCCAGGGCTTTCATCCTGATAACACTGGCACAAACACGATGCGGTTGAACTTCTCGAACGTGCCACCGGACCAGTTGCGGGAAGGGGTTCGCCGCCTCGGCCACGCCATTCAACGCCGCCTGGACACGGCCAGCGAATCACGGGTGGGCATTTAACCCCAGGTCGTATACTCGCGGCGCGTGAGGCCACGCCCAGCAGGGGACACCAAGGGCACAACCTCGGTCGTGGAAGACTACTTGCAGGTCCTCCACTACCTCACCCGCGATGGCTACATGGTCATCGCTGCGCGGTTGGCGGAGCGCCTCAATGTCAGCCCACCCACGGTGACGGCCACACTGCAGCGGATGGAGCGCGATGGCCTGATCACGCATGGTCCGCGCAAAGAGATTCTGTTCACCGCTGACGGGAAGCAGGCTGCCGAGGACATTGTCCGCAGGCATGCACTGGCGGAGCGGCTTCTCACGGACCTGCTGAAGATGCCATGGCATGAATCGCACGAGGAGGCCCATGGCGTCGAGCACGTGATGACGCCGAACATCGAGGCGCGGCTGTTGGAGGCACTCGGTAATCCGACCACCTGTCCGCACGGCAATCCGATCCCGGGCCTGGGCAGTCTCGCACCCGATGAGTTCCCACTCGACGAGGCCCACTCGGGAGATGAGCTCCTGATCCAGCGCATCACCGAGGAAGCCGAAGAAGATCCACGGTTGATGCGCTTTCTCCAGGACCATGGCATTGCGCCTGGCGCGCATGTGTCTGTGCGCGAAGCAACGCACTTCAACGCCACGGTTGTGCTCGAGGGACCACAAGGGCCGGTGTCGCTCGGCTTTGGCGTAGCCGCCAAGCTACGCGCGCGCCGCGTCCAGGCGGCGTAACACGCTCGCGGCAATCTGCCGCGCCGCGTGTGGCCGCGCGAGGCGTCGGCCACATTCTGCCAGCGCCTTCCGCCGACCAGCATCGGCCATCAGCGCTTCCACACTGCGAACCAACGCAGCCGGGGTCGGCGCAAACGCAACCGCGCCCTGCGCGAGCACGTACTCCAGGTTGCCTGCTTCCTGACCCGGCAGGACATCATGAATGACCACGGGTAGGCCGCAGCAGAACGCCTCTGCCAGAGTGACACCACCCGCCTTCGTCACCAGCATGTCGCACGAACGCATGAGGCTCGCGACATCCTCCACGAAGCCCAATACGCGCATCGGCACACGCGCTCGTAGCCGCATGATGTGCTGCCGCAGGTCCTCACTTCGACCGCAAACCACGACCAGTTCTACGTCCAGGTCTGACTCGGCCAGTGCCGCCAGGTTGCGCAGCGCGCGTGGTGACCCCTCGGCGCCCATCATCGCCAGCACGGTAAAGCGCCCGGCCGGGCGAGGCTGCTCAGCAGGCGCTGCAAACTCGCGGCGGACCGGAATGCCGACGACGTCAATGGCTTCCGGCCGCGCACCGTAACGGATGCAGTCATCACGCGCTGACTGCGTCGGGGTCGTGTAATGGTCCACGCCGGGCGCGGTCCAGTACGGATGCACCGAATGCCAGTCGGTCAACACCACCTCCACGCGCGCGGCGACGGTTGCCGCGGCCTCCGCTACCAGCCCGTTGATGGCCGGCAGTGCGCTGACGAGAAGGTCTGGACGTTCGCGCATCACGAGCTGATGCAGGCCAGGCCGCACGAATCGACCAACGATCCAGCTGGGGTTGATGCGGCGTGAGGCAGATCGATAGATCAGCCACCATAGATGTGGATGATTGCGCGCCAACTCCGCGTAGATTGCCGGGAACCGGGTAACGGGCCCGCGGCCGCAGTCCACATAGATGTCCACGATTCGCGCCGTGCACCGTTCTGTGGCCTCCAACTCGGCAGCCAGCGCCCGCGCGGCAGACAAGTGGCCACCCCCAACGCGGGAGTACACCACTAATGCCTTCGCCTTTCGGGCACTCAGCGCCATGCGCTCTGGGCGTCGCACGCCAATGGGGGGGTTGGGGGGCGAAGCCCCCCATTCAAACGTGGGTGGGCGGGTGGGACCCTATTCAGTGGGTTGCCGTCGAGGCCAGTACCTGGAGGCCCTCCTTGGCCCCGGCCAGGTCTGGATTTTCGGCCAACGCTTTCGTGAACTGCTCTTTGGCCTGCGGGTATTGCTTCGCGTTCAGGTAGATCCAGCCCAGCGCATGACGGTACTCGGCATTGCGCGTCGGATCCTTTTCGAGCTCAACTGCCTTCTCAAAGTCTGGCTGCGCCTTGTCATATTCCTTTTGCACGTAGAACGTCCAGCCCAGCTGGCCCCAGCCGGTGGCGTAGTTTGGGTCGATCTCAACCGAGCGCTCCAGGTGGGACTGTGCTGAGTCGTATTCCTCCATGGCGTAGTACGCCGAGCCCATGCCGCCTTGGGCTCGCGCATCGGTCGGATTCAGATCAGACGCCTGCTGATACGCCTGAATCGCCCCATCGAATTGCTTGAGCGCGCGCAGCGCGTGACCGAGGCTGATGTACAGGAACGAGCGCTCGGGCGCTTGCTGAATGGATCGCTTGTAGAGGTCCACCGCACTGGCGTAGTCCGCGTTCGTTTCCGCCAGGTAGGCCTGCACGCGCAGCACTTCTGAGTTGTCCGGTGCAGCCGCGGTGGCATGGTTGAGTGCGTCGGCTGCTTCTTGCAAACGGAACTTATCGGCGTCCGCCTCGCCGACATACGCCCAACCTTCTGGCAGGCTCGGGTCGAGCTCTGTGGCGCGGCGCGCCGCCGTCAGCGCCCGATCGGTGTTGCCAGACCAGTCAAAAGCCAGGGCCAGAATCGCCTGGTACTCGGCAGACTTCGGCTCGAGATCAACTGCCTTCTGCGCATGTTCGACTGCGTCGGCAGGCTTGTTCTCGTAGATCAGTGCGCGAGCCCAGCCGGCATGCGCTGGCGCCAGGTTCGGCGCGGCGCGCGCGGTGTCGGCATAGATCGTCTCGGCCGCGCTCCAGTGGCCGGCGGCCAATTGCTGATCGGCTTCGGCGAGGCGGGCAGCGGCTGGCGTCGGCTGCGGCGAGGGCGCGGCAGCCGATGCAGGGAGAGCGTCGCTGCCGAGCGGCGGCGGCGGAGGTCCCGCCTGGGGGTTCAAGTACTGCGGCACGAAGTAGGCCGCGGCACCCGCCACCAGGACCAGAGACACGATCAGTCCCCAGTTCGGTCCCGATCGGCGGCGTCGGTACGTGTAGCCCAACGCGCCTCCTTTTGCGAAATGCGGAGCCGCGGCCGCACTGCCGCGCCTCGGTTGGACGTCCGGAAACTCTAGAAGCGTTCCCAAAAGGTGTCAAACCGGGAAGAGCTGTTTTGCCGGCATGTCTTATGGGCGCTTCTCAGGTCAACTGCGTTGTGATTGTCCGCACAGTGGCTAACGGCGTGAGGTTTTCATCGAACGGTCCGACGCCCGATGGAAGCCGGAAGATCCGCGCGAAGTCGTCGCGAGCAAATGCCTGTGCGAACTGCTGGCAATACAGCGCGCAGAGCCGCTGCACGTAGTACTCCGTGTCCGCATCGGCGGACGAAGCGCCATCGCCTTCGAGCAGCAGACGCGGCTCGCGGCCGCGCGTGCGGAAGTAACGAATGCGTTGGCCAACCCGCCATGACCGCACGCCAGCTGCCAGCAATACTTCGTATGGCTCCTCGTGCGTGCCGCCCTGCCGGTACTGGGCGGGCGACTTGTGCAGCGTGACCTGAACGCACAATTGGTCGAGAGGAAGGGCGCCGCTGCGCAGCTGATGCACTACGTCCAGGAACAGGCCGCGTAGGGCCATTACCTCACCGCGCAGCACGCACCCGGCCGCGCCCTGAATGAAGGCTTCACCAAACCGCTCCAGCCGTCCGGCGCGGAAGGCCGGACCAAGTAGCGTGACCGCACCATCGCTGCCGAGCGTGATCGACGTGCCGGGCCCGCGCGCGTAGAGGGCTTCGTATCGCTGCCCGAAGTCGATCACCACACCGGCAGGCAGGTACGCTGCGGCCGAACGCCCAATATCCTCTTGAGCGGCTTCGTCCCAGTCGGCAGGTAGCGCCAGAACGACTTGGTCGCCATCTACTTCGACGACGGTACAACTGCGGCTGAGTACATCCTCAAGCAACCGATCGATGTACGCGCGCGCGAGATCGATCCCCGCGGTAGCCGCGTGCGGGTCCGAGAACAGCCCGGTGCTGGCAAGATACAGCGGTGCCGCGGCGGCAAGGAGCTGAGCCGCGGCATTGTCGGATGCGGCCAGCAGCCGCCGCAACACGCGCGGCATCACCAGAAGGTCGTCGTTAGCAGCAGCGATCGACTGCTCTGCCAGGATGCAGGGAAGGAGCGGCCGCAGCCGCGCTCGGGTCGAAGGTCCGAGTACCCCAGAAATGAACAGTTCGGATCGCAGCACCGCGCCCGCGCACTGTTCGCGCGGGGTAGGCGCGGCCAGCGCACGGCCTTCGTGCAGGTAGGCGCGCACCAGCAATAGCTCCCAGAGCGAGCTTGCGCCCGTATCGGCCGCTACGCGCTCATAGCTCCTTGGCAGCATCTGTGTCAGCCCGAACACCGGTGGCAACAGCCGTTGCGACAGGCCATCCACTTCGTCCACGTCGTCGGCCGCGTAGCGGCGGATGCGCTCTGGATCGCTGCGATAAGTCGCCCATATCTCGGCGCCGGGCACGTACTCGCGATCGGTGCGCGCGAAGCCGAAATAGCGTGCTGCTTCCTTTAACCCATGCCGCCGCATGTCGGGCGCCCCGAGACCAAAACGCCGCACCGCGTGCTGCGTGTCGACCACCTCCCGGCCAGCCACACGCCAGCGCAGGAATGGCTCCGAGCGCTCTCCGCTATCGAAGACGTCCGTCTCGAGCCGCGGTTCGGAGCCGTCTCGGCCAATGCTCAGGGGCACGCCGAGTCGCCCAGCGCGTCTCATCAGGAACGACAGGTCGAAGCCGAAGATGTTGTGGTTCTCCAGCGCGTCCGGATCTCGGGCGCGGACAGTCTCGACGAACCTTTCGAGCACCTCGGTTTCGGTCAGTTGGGTGGTTTCCAGGCAGTCGCGCCAACCGGTGTTGTCGCGCATGCTGATCATGAAGATGCGGTCGCGCTCTTCGTCGAGCCCGGTCGTTTCCAGATCGAACTGGAAACGGCGCAGGTCATCGAAGCGCAGACCTTTGAAGTAGGTACGCCCTGTCAGCGTCAGGAACTGCTCGATGGGATCCCAGATGAGGACCAGGCCGCGCAGGTCCGCCAGCGACTGCGCCTCCTCACCATCACGCTTGCTCGCCGTTTCGAGCAGCGCGGTTTCGACGTCTTCGAGGTTCGCGGTCAACACCAGGTAGCGGTAGGCGTCGGCGTCACTGCCGACGGGTCCGTCGAGCTCCACCACACACAGCGGATCTTCACCGGGCAATTGGCCGCGACTCGCGCGAAGCCAGTCTGCGCTCACGCGTCGGGCGGGCAAGTGGTCGAACAACTCCAAGCTGGTCGTAAGAAACCAGTTGGGGAAGGTGTGGTGAGTCAGCTCGACGGCTTGCCCGAGGCGCCGCCAGACCCGCGCCTGGCCATGGGTGTCGGCGTCGACCGAGACGATGCACGTAGTCGGATCGGCGCCGAACAGCTCGTGTGCGTCGTCGCTGGCCGCGGGTGCACTCGCCACGTCCACCCGGGCGGGGCCCACCACGCGCGCCAGTTTAGCAACCAACCATTGCAAAGGTCACACCATCGTCAGAGGCGTGCCTATGCCGGTGGACGGACGCGAAATACTTGCGCGTACCTGATACTGTTCACAAGATTGGTGGAAACGCGCACGTCCGGTGTCCCGGTGCCGACGCCGCACGAGCTTCGTCGCAACCGCTTGCTCGAGGTGCTGCATAAGCATCGCTCGCAGCCGCTGATTCTGCTCGTCACTCCACCGGGATTCGGCAAAAGCACGCTGGCAGGCACGTACGCCCGCGAAAGTGGCGGCGCCGTTGCCTGGGTAACGCTCCAGCCCGCCGATCGCGATACCCGCCGTCTGTTCAGCAGACTGGCTGGCGCACTCGATGCAGGCTTCGGCGAAGCCGATTCGGTGCCCGCCCTGCGCCAGGGCCTCAAGGAAGGCGGCGAGGGCAGCGGCCTGGCGCGGCTCCTGCTGGATGACCTCGCCCAGGCGCCGGCCGGCTTCATCATCGTCCTGGACGATTTCCACCTGGTGGATGACTCCGCCGAAGTCATCGCTGCCGTCGACGCCCTGATTCGCGATCTGCCGCCCGACGCGGGGCAGATCGTGATCACCGCCCGCAGCGCCCCGCCGCTCTCCATGACTGGCCTGGTGGCTGACGGCGCCGTGTTCAGTCTGGGCACAAACGACCTGCGCTTTACGCCCGACGAAACGCGCGAGCTGCGCCAGTTGCTTCGGTCCACCGCCGTCGATCCGCCCGATCCGCAACGCCAGGCCGAAGAAGACGAGCGTGACGCGCAGGCGCAAGGCTGGATCGCGGGCATCCTGCTGGGCGGCGCCCCACGTCAGCTGAATATTGGCGGCGGCACGCTGCTGGGAACCTACGTCGAACGTGAGATCCTGAGCCGCCTGACCGAGACCGAGCAGTACTGGCTCGAGATGCTGTCGGTCTTTGACGCCATCACGCCGCAAGTTGCCGAACGCCTGCTCGGTCCTGGCAACTGGCCGTCGCGCTTGCTGTCGCTGGCCGAGCGCTGCCCGTTCCTCGCGCCTGGCCAGGATGGTGCGTATCGCCTGCACGGGCTGGTGCGCGACACCGTGCTCAATCTCCTGCGCCGCCGCCCAGACGATAGCTCCACACAAGCCTGGACGGTCGCATGGAAGCTCGCCGACGAAGCGGGTGACCCGGTTGGCGTGGTGCACGCCTGCCAGGAGCTGGGTCAGATCGAAAGCGCTGCCGCCGTCGTGCGCCGGGTTGCGCTGGAGAGCGTGCGTACCGGCCGATGGAACGCGGTGCTGGTCACCCTGGAGCTGCTGCCCGAGGCGATGCGGCGCGATAACCCCGAGCTTTCGCTCATCGAAGCGCGCGCGCTGTTGAACACGGGCCGCCCCGAACGCGCAAATGACGCCGCCGAAGCGGCCTTGCATTTCGCCGGCCGAACGGGCGCAGTCGAGGTTCAGATCAGGGCCCTGATTGAGCTGGCGTCAGTGGCGCTGAGGCGTGACATTGCTGCCGCGGAAGATTGGCTTTCGGCGGCTGAGCACCTGCTTCGCAACAACGCCTTCGATGCTGAGAGCCGTCATCTGCTCGAAGGCCAGATCCTCGGTCTGAGCGGCATGTGCGCGACAGAGCGCGGCGATGTCAAGGCTGCTCGCGACGCATTCGAAAGTGGTGAACGGTTGCTCCGCCTGCACGGCCCGTCTCGCGAGCTGGCCAACATGCAGCAGAATTACGGCAACTTCTGCACGCGCACTGGCGACTATGCGCGGGCGGAGGAGGCCCTCGACGACGCGGCCTCGTACTGGCGCATCGTCGGTGACAAGAACGGCCTGGCGGTCGCGCACACGATCCTGGGCGAGGTCCATCTGCGGATGGGAAAGCCCGAAGCTGCTGGCTCGGAGTTGAGCGATGCACTCACCGCGTCGCGCGCGGTGGGTGCGCGTCGCATTGAGGCCTTCACCACCATGTCGCTTGGCCAGTGGCATCGCGCGAGCGGGCGGCTACAGGAAGCGACGGGATACCTCGACGAGGCGCTGGAGCTCGCCGACGAGGTGGGCGAGCTCGAGCTTCTGGTTGACACGCTCGTCTCCCGCGCTGAGGTCGCTCTGCTTTGCAACGACCTGATGAGTGCGCGCCAGTTGCTGGCCCAGGCGCAAGCCGCGGGTCAGCGCGTCGGCGCGAACGCGCCAATGGCCGGGGTGGATCGAGCCCTCGGCCGCCTGCACCTGCTGGATGGCGCAGGCGCCCGCGCGGTCAGCCATCTGCAGGCCGCCCTCGAGCGTGCCGGCGACGCCTGGGGACCGGACCAACGTGCCGAGACGTTGTACTGGCTCGGCACGGCGCACTTGAATTTAGGCTGGGCTCAACAAGCCACGGCTTGTTTGGAGCAGGCAATTGAGCTGCTCGAGGGTGATGGTCAGGCTGGGTTGCTCGCGGGTGCCGCGGCCGAGGACTCGCGGTTATTGCAACACGGGCGACAGGTCGGTCTGAAGCCGGTGGTCCTCGGTACGGTCGAACGACTGGCAGCCACACGCAGCCCATGGACGGGCGTGACCTCACTGCCGGCCGCCGTGGTCGTCAAGAACGACCTTCCGCGGATCGAGGTGCAGCTCTTCGGCTCCTTTGTGCTGCATCGCGACGGCCAGCTGGTGAGTAACTCCGCGCGCAAGGTCGACCGCGTCCGCGAGCTAGCGGCCATCCTGATCTTGAACCCGAAAGGCCTGCCCGACGAGACCATCGCCGAATCGATGTTTCCCGAGTTCGAGCACGAAAAGGCGCTGCACAACCTGCAGATGGCTGCATCCTCATTGCGTAAATTGCTGGACAGCAAAGTCGCGGTGCGGTACAGCGCGGGCATGTATCAGCTCGATCCGCGGCTCGAACTGATCGCGGATGTACGCGAGTTCGATGCCATGCTCATCAAAGCTCGGGGTGCCACCGGCGACCAGCAGGTGCAAGCCCTCTCGAAGGCGATCGAGCTCTATCGCGGACCTTTGCTCGCCGACGCAGCCTGGGATTGGCTCGATCCTGTGCGCCTGGAGTACCGCTCGCGGTATGTCGATGCAGCGTTGCGGCTCGCCGATATCTACGCCCCGCTCGATGCCGCGCGTTCCGACGCGCTGGCGGAGGATGTGTTAACGGTGGCTCCAGACACCGACATGGCGTACGAGCGTTTGCTGCAAAACGCCCGGCAGCGTCGCGACCAGAACGCGATGCGGCTGATCGGCAAGCGCTACAGTCAGGCCGCGGCGCAGTTCGGCTTCACGGCCAATCGCTACTTCGCGGACGACGGCGGCTCGCCCGCCAATCGCGCCGCTCGCTAGCTCCCCGGCTGCATCTTCGGCTCTGTCACTCAACTTTGAGTGAAATTGAGCCGTTCCGGCCACCGTGACGGATGATGGGGTTGAGCGCGTTACTCTTTATCGAGGAGTGCTCAAACCGTTACTTCCGCTTGATGTAGTTGTGAGGTATGAAGTGCGACCCCAATTCATGCGTCTCCTGCCGCACCTTTACGCGCTGAGCGTCGCCGTTGTTCTCGCCCTTCCGTTGGTAAGAGTTTGTGGTCCCTGGTCATTCTGATGCCTTTTGCTCTGCTTTCCGATCGACCGCCGTTTACACGAACAAGTGACGTCGACTTACGACGCCAGATTGATCGCTCCGTGTCTCGGGCCATGTTCGACCAAGACTACGCCCAGCGGCTGTTGAGCGATCCAACGATCGCGCTTGACGAAAGCGGCTGCCCACTGCCGCAGCTCAAATCCCTGGGCAACATCCATGCGATCGACCTCGTCGATTTTGCGCGCCAGGCTCACGCCTTGTTCTGGCGACGCGAGCCGAAATCTTATCTGGAGGATCAGCTTCCAATGGCAGCAGCGGCCCGCTAAGCCGCTCCCATCGCCAGCCCGCACTGGTATGACTTCTTTAGAGCACTCCTCACGCGATACCGAACATCCACCGTGCGTCGTCGTCGTCGACGACAATGCCGCAATGCGTCAGATGCTTGCGCTGGCGCTCGAGACGGCCGGCTTCGCCGTTCGCGAAGCCGCGACCGAAATTGAGCTCCAGCGAATTCTGGCGCGCACTCGACCCGACGCGTTGTTGATCGACTTGCAGCGGTCAGAAAAGGAAGGCCTGCAGCTGGTTGCGCGCATGCATGCGCGAGCTTCGCTGCGCGGCGTGCCGATCCTGTTCCTCTCGGGCAGTGATGCGGACGACTTCCGGGGACAGGCGCTGCAAGCCGGCGCCGACTGGTTCGGGCTGCGGCCACTGGGCATGCTCGATCTGCAAGCCCGCGTCGCGGAGCTCATCGCCCCGCGAACTGCGCAGCAAACCGGCAAACAGCGCGTCAGCTAGTTCGCGACAATATTCACCAGTTTGCCGGGGACCACGATGACCTTGCGCACGGTACCTTCACCGATGTGCTGTTTGATCCGCGGCAGCTCGAGCGCCATCGCCTGCATCTGCGCCTGATCCCGCGCCACTTCGGCGTCGACCAGTAGCTGGTCGCGCACGCGTCCGTTGACTTGCACCACCACGGTGACCTGCGATAGCTGCAGGACGGCGGCATCGAACGAAGGCCACTGCTGCTGGTGAATGCTGTACGGCCGACCCAGGACGTTGGTCCACAACTCCTCGGTCACGTGCGGGAACGCCGGTGCTGCAATGAGCAACAACGATCGAACGGCCTCCGACCAGACCGCCGAACCTGCCTGAGACTGCAGCCGCTTCATCTCGTTGCGCAGGATCATCAGCTTCGAGATCATCGTGTTGAAGCGGAAGCCGTCGATGTCCTGGCCGATGCCCTTGATGGCGGTATGCACCGCCCGCCGCAGATCCTGATCCGCAGGGCCAGCAGCAGCCGAGGGCATTGAGGCGGTCGCCAGGTTCCACACATCGCGCAAGAGGTCGTGCACCGCGCCCAGCGCGCTTTCGTTGATCGGTCCACCCTGATCCCAGGGCCCCAGGAACGCCAGCCAGCCGCGCACCGTATCGGCGCCCCACTCGCCAACCTTGTCGTCGGGGTTCACGACATTGCCCCGACTCTTGGACATGCGCTTGCCGTCGGGCCCCAGCACCTCGCCCTGGTTGTAGAGCCGCTTGAACGGTTCCCGGAAATCAACCAGGCCCATGTCTTTCAGTACGCGCATGAAGTAGCGGCTGTAGAGCAAATGCATCACGGCGTGTTCGGCGCCGCCCATGTACTGATCGACCGGTGCCCAGTATTTGGCCTTGCTCGGATCCCACGGAGCCGAGGCGTCGTCGGGCGAAACGTAGCGCAGGAAGTACCAGGACGAGTCCATGAAGCCGTCCATGGTGTCCGTCTCGCGGCGCGCAGGGCCACCGCACGTTGGACATGTCGTATCGACAAAGCTCGGGCTCGACGCCAGGGGATTGCCCTCAGCCGCCGCCGCGCCCTTGAACTCGACGTCGTCGGGTAGCAGCACCGGCAGCTGATCTTCGGGGACCGCCACGATGCCATCGGTTGGGCAGTACACCACCGGGATCGGCGTGCCCCAGTAGCGCTGGCGTCCAATGATCCAGTCGCGCATGCGGTAATTGACCTGGCGTCGGCCAACGCCGCGCTCCTCGAACCAGTCGGCGATGTGCTCCCAGGCGTCCTCGTTCGGCTGGCCGTTGAACTGGCCCGAATTGATCATGACGCCCGGGTCGACGTAGGCCTTGTTGCCTGGCAGCTGGTCGGGCGTGATGTCATCCCGGGCGTCCGCCGGGCGGACGACCACGCGAATAGGCAAGCCAAACCGGTGGGCGAAATCCCAGTCGCGTTCATCCGAGGCAGGCACGGCCATGATCGCGCCCGTGCCGTACTGCGCCAGCACGTAGTCCGCGATCCAGATTGGCAGTCGCTCGCCGTTGGCCGGATTGATTGCAAACGTGCCAATGGGCACACCGGTCTTCTCCCGCTCGGAGGACATGCGCTCGATGTCCGTAGCGCCTCTGGAATGCTCCACGTACGCCTGGACGTCTGCGCGGCGATCGGGCGCGGTGAGCCGTTCGACCAGCGGGTGCTCGGGCGCCAGGACGACATAGGTCATCCCAAACACGGTGTCCACCCGGGTGGTGAAGACCGAAATCTTCACGTCCGACTCGCCGTCAACCGCGATGTCGAACTCGACGCCTTCCGAGCGACCAATCCAATTGGTCTGCATGGCTTTGATGCGCTCGGGGTAGTCGATCTCTGAGAAATCGAGCAGGTCTTCTGCATAGTCGGTGATGCGGAAGAACCACTGCTCCAGGTCGCGCTTGGCCACCGGGCAGTCGCACCGCCAGCAGCGGCCGTTGTGCACCTGCTCGTTGGCCAGCACGCCGTGATTCGGGCACCAGTTGACCGGCGCCTTCTGGCGGTAGGCCTGGCCGCGCTTTAGCAGCTGCAGGAACAGCCACTGGTTCCACTTGTAGTACTCGGGCAAGCAGGTGGCGACCTCTTTGGTCCAGTCGTAGGCGCCGCCCATCTGTCGCCACTGCCGCTCCATCCGACGGATGTTCTCGATGGTCCAGGTGTGCGGGTGAATGCCAGATTTGATGGCGGCGGATTCGGCTGGCAACCCAAAGGCGTCGAAGCCAGGTGGGAACAGGACGTTGAAGCCCTGCATCCGCTTGTAGCGCGTGTGCACGTCGGCCAGCGCGAAGTTCCACCAATGCCCCAGGTGAAGGTCGCCGCTGGTATACGGGAACATCACCAACCCATAGTGCTTGGGTTTGCTTGGGTCGACTTCGGCCACGTACAGGCGATCGGCTTCCCAACGTTGCTGCCACTTGGCCTCGATCGTCCGATGATCGAACCCTTTAATCAACTCAGAGCGGCTGGGCGCCGGACGTGGACCGCTTGGTGTTGTTGCGCGGGCCATAATGAGCCTAATTGTATGAATCAGCGCCTGGTGTACGACTCAGACGCCCCACTCGCCAAGCCGCAACGCGCTGGCAAGGCCAAACCGGCCTCCCCTGGCCCCTCAGTTAACGTGCCGCGGGACGGGGTCGTCCGACTGCTGCGCGACCGCAAAAACCGCGGCGGCAAGACGGTCACGCTGGTCGCAGGCGTCATCGCTTCGCCTGAAGTGCTCTCAGAATTGGCCACCGCCCTCAAGCGTTTGTGCGGTACAGGCGGCACGCTGCGCGGCGAGGTTATCGAGCTCCACGGTGATGTCCGCGAGCGCATCAAGCCCGAGCTCGAGCGCCGCGGATACACCGTCAAAATCGCCGGCGGCTGAACCTCTCGCGCGATGGTTATTGCGTCAGCCAGGCCCTGTTGTAATCGCGCCCGCCAAACCAGCCGTTGTAGTTGCTCGGCCAATTCTGGACGTTCTTCCGCACCGTGGTGATCTGGTTCTCGCTGTAGAGCACGAGCATCGGCTGGTCTTGTAGCAGGATCTTCTGGGCATCCATGTACGCCTGTGCGCGTTTGGCCTGATCCAGGTTCTGCCGCCCCGCATCGAGCGCCTTGTCCAGCTCAGGGTTCCCGTACTTGGCGAAATTGAACCCTGCGCCCGTGTAGAAGAGCGGGTACAGATCCCCATCAGGGTCGACCGAACCGCTCCAACCCAGCTGCAGCGCCTGGTAGTCGCCGGTGTTGCCGTTCTGGACAATCGTGGCGAACTCGATCTGCTGAATGTCCATCTCGAAGCCGGCGTCCTTGACCTGGTCTTTGATGAGCTCACCCACCTGCTGTGCTTGTGGCGAGGTATTGGCAACCTGGAGCGTGAAGTTGATCGGTCCGCTCATGCCCGCCGACGACAGTTCCTGCTTGGCCTTATCGATGTCGCGTTTGTCATAAGGCGTGCCCTTCATATAGGCCCACGACACCGACTGTGGGACGGGCAAGCTGGCCGTCGTGGCGTTGCCGAAGTCCACGGTTTGCACGAGCTGATCGCGATCGATGGCGTAAGCCAGCGCGCGGCGCACCGCTGGATTGTCAAAGGGCGGTTTGGACGTGTTGAGGAACACGAACTGGTAGCCCAGCCCGGGGATCTCACCGGTGGTCACATCGGCCGACTGCTGCAGTGACGCAACGTCCTTGTAAGGCGGGTTCCCAGCAAGCGCCTGGGCGTCGCCAGTTTCGACGTTGGTCAGCCGGACGTTCTCGTCAGGGAACGGCTTGAAAATAATGCGATCCGGATAGTTGACCGTGTCCCCGTTGGCGTCTTTGCGCCAGAAGTCCGTATTGCGCTCGAGGATGATCTGGTTGTCTGGTTCCCAAGACACGAACTTGTAGGGTCCGCTGCCTGCGCCGGTGAGGTCGCGCTGCAGGTTGTCGCCGAGCTTCTGGATGGCGGCCGGGCTCTGGACGAACCCAAGCCCAGTCGTGAGGCGACTCAAGAACGGTGCGAATGGCTGTGACAGGGTGATCTTGACTGTGTATGGGTCAGGTGTCTCGATGCTCTGGATCGGCTTCCAGTCCGTAATCGTGGTCGACTTGGGGTCGTTCATGTGGCGCATGAAGTTGAACTTGACCGCGTCGGCGTTCAGGTCCGTGCCGTCCTGGAACTTGATGCCCTGGTGCAAGGTCAACACATACGTTGTCGGATCGGGGGTATCGACCTTGTCGACCAGGCGACCAACGACGTTGCCCTTATCGTCGACCTCGAACAGCGTGTCGCAGGTGAGCGAGATGATGTCGTTGCTGTAGACGTCTTGCGACTTGGTCGGATCAAAAGTCGTCGCGTCGCGCTGCGTAGCGATCGTCAGCGTGCCGCCTTTGACCGGCTTTCCAGCAGCCGAAGCGGCCGGCGCCGTGGTCGGTTGTGCTGCGGCGGCGGCGGTCGTGGGTTTCGCGGCCGCGGCTGTCGTCGGCTGCGCGGCAGGCGCCGTGGTGGGCTGCGCGGCTGGAGCCGTCGTCGGCTTTGGCGCGGCCGCTGGTGCCTGGGTGGCTGGAGCACTCGTGGGCGCTGAAGTCGCTGCAGGTCCGCACGCGGCGGCAAACAGGCCCAACCCCAATACCAGAGGAACGACGGCGCTGAGCTTCACATCAGGCTCCTTTCAGTTGATGCGCAGGCGCGGGTCGAGGGCATCCCGCAGCGCATCGCCGAGCATGGAAAAGGAAAAGACGGTGAGAAAGATGGCAATGCCAGGTCCGAACGAGAGCCACGGCGCCTGGCTCAGGGCGCCGGACGCCGTGTTGATCATCGAGCCCCAGTCGGGATCGGGCGGCTGCGGTCCGACGCCGATAAATCCCAGGGCTGCGAGAGCGAGGATGGATGTCGAGCTGGAGATCGAGGCGGCCACGATGAGTGGATTCGCGATATTTGGCACGATGTGGCGCGCCAGAATGCGTACGTGCGTGGCGCCAATGACGGCCGCGGCGACCACATATTCGTGCTCGCGCGCCTGGAGCACCTGGCCGCGTGTGAGTCGAAAATAGAGCGGTATCTGGATGATGCCGACCGCGATCATCGCGTTGCGCAGTGACGGGCCCAGCGCACTGGTCACGGCGATCGCCAGCAGAACGCCGGGAAAGGCAAGCAGCGCATCGATAAGTCGGCTGAGCACCTGGTCGGTCGCACCGCCGACGTATCCCGCGGCCAGGCCCATCAGCACGCCGCCGCTGAGCGCGATGGTAACTGCGATCACCGCGACGCCGAGCGAGATGCGCGTGCCATAGATCACGCGGGTGAACTGATCTCGGCCAACGTTATCAGTGCCGAGGATGTGGCTCGGCGACGGCTGCTCCAGCACGTGTGTGGGCGCGGTCTGGATCGGATCGTATTGCGCCAGAAGCGGCGCAAAAATGCCGATCAGAATGAGCAGGAGAATAATCGCGCCGAACAGGGCAACTCGCGGATAGCGCGCAGCCAATCTGGGCAGATCTGTCGTGCGCAGCCGCTGGGCGCCCACCTGGCTCGTCGGAGCGACGACGGTGCGTTCAGCGGCGACCTGCATACGGCGGCGGTCTCAGGCCCGCTGCCTGGTGTAGCTGATGCGCGGATCTAGATAGGCGTACGCGATATCGACCAGCAGGTTGGCGGTGAGGAACACGAAGACGGCGAGCAGCACCACCGCCTGAACGATCGGGTAATCGCGCGCGCCGAGTGACTGCACCGCCAGGCGGCCGATGCCCGGCCAGGCAAAGACAGATTCGACAATGAAGGCGCCCTCGAGGATCGCGCCGACCTGGAGACCGAGCAGCGTGATGCTGGGGATCAACGCGTTGCGGAGGGCGTGACCCAGGATGACGGCGGCATCGCTGAAACCTTTGGCACGAGCGGTCCGAATGTAGTCCTGGTGCAACGTGTCGAGCAGTCCCGATCGAATGAAGCGCGTTTGCGTGGCGGCGCCGAACAGGCTGAGCGTGATTGCCGGCAGGACAAGGCGTTTGAACCACTCAGCGGGGTTGTCGGTGAAGCTGGTGTAGCTGCCAGGCGGGAACCACCTCAATTGCAACGCGAACACATAGATCAGCACGAGCCCCACGAAGAAGCCCGGTATAGCGACGCCGACCTGGCTGAAGGCGCTGGCAAAGAACCCGAGCGGCGAGCGCCTGAAGACAGCCGAAAGGATCCCAAGAGGCAAGGCGACCACCACGCCAAGCAGCAGCGCGGTCACACCCAGCTGCAGCGTGGCTGGCAATCGTGACTGGATCTCTCCTTTAACAGGTGCGCCATTGCGCAGCGACTTGCCGAAGTCGCCCTGCGCAACGTGGCCGACCCACGCCAGGTACTGCACGGGATACGGCTGGTCGAGCCCGAGATCGTGCCGCAGCGCCTCGTAGTTCTGCGCCGTGGCGCGCTCGCCGAGCAGGATCAACACAGGATCGCCCGGCGTGAGCTTGAGCAAAATAAACAGCATCACGCTGGCCAGAAAGGCCACCGGGACCATGATGACCAGCCGACGCAAAATGTAGCGCGTCAAAACGCTTCTTTTACCCTGGAGATGGCCAGGCTAACGCGGAACGCCAGCCACGTCTAGCAAAGTGGTGCTCAACGTTACGAGTTGCACTATTGGGCATGTGTGCCATGGCCGTTTTGTAACCACACGTGTACTATTTGGCGCCTGAGGGGATGGCCGAGCCATGCCGGCCGGCGCAGCAGAGGATCCTGAGCAAACACAACCGACCGTTCGGGTCTACACACTAGGCACATTCAAGGTGCTCGTCGGCGAGCAGGCCGTAGATGAGCACGCCTGGCGCCGAAAAAGCGCCCGCCAGCTGTTCAAAGTCCTGCTAACCCGCCCAGGTCGCCGCATGACGCGCGACGAAGTCATCGAGCTGTTCTGGCCCGAATCAGACAGCGAAGCCGCGGCAAGCAACCTACGGTCGACGCTCTACGCAATGCGCAGAGCGCTCGAAAGTGAGATCGTCTTCGGCGACCACACGAGCGTGTGGCTCGGCCCTGATGGCGGGCTGTGGATGGACGCGGTGGCATTTGAGCGCAAAGTCGCCGACGCCTGGCGATCGCCAAACCCGCTGCCGCTGCTGGAAGAAGCGAGCGCGTTGTATGTGGGCGATTATCTGCCTGACGACCTGTTCGAGGATTGGGCTGGTGAGCGGCGCGAAGCGCTGAGGCGTACCTGGACCGAGCTCCAGTTCGGCCTCGCACACGCGCTGGAAACCCGCTCGGACGTAGGTGCGGCGGTGCAACCACTCGAACGCCTGATCCGCGCCGATCCCTGCGACGAGCGCGCCGCGCAAGAGCTGATGAAGCTTTTGACGCGTCATGGCCGCCGCGCCGAAGCCTTACGCGTGTACCAGCGCCTGGCGCAGTCGCTGCGCGATGAGCTGGCAGTCGAGCCCTCGCCGGATACGGCCGAGCTTCACCGCCAAATCGGCTCGGGTGAGCCTGTCGCCGCGCCACCCATTCCGGCTGCGACGTTCCGTTGCACATACCCATTTCCTGTCCCGTCAGAACTCGTCGGCCGCGGCGCCGAGCTGTCCGCGCTTTCCGGGGTGCTCTCGAGTGGCCGCACAGCCGGCCGAGTTGCACTGATCGGTGCACCCGCGGGAACAGGCAAGAGCGCGCTGCTTGGCCAGATCGTGCGTCAGGCTCAGGCTCAGGGCGTCCTGTGTTTGGCTGGCGGCTGCTACGAGGAGCGCGGTGCGGTGCCGCTCGGGCCGTTTCATGACGCCCTTGTTGATTTCCTGCTCGCACAGCCGGCGGAGACGCTTCGGGCCCAGATGTCGGCTTATGTCGACGACTTAGCGGAGGTGCTACCGGAGCTTCGCTACCACCTCCAAATGCCCTCCGAGCAGGGCGTCGGACGCGCGCGGGACCGGATGCGCACGTTTGGCGCGGTCCACGTCTGTTTGCGCGGCCTGGCCGAGAACGGTCCCGTGCTGCTGTGCCTCGAGGATTTGCACGCAGCCGATGAGGCCACGTTGCAGCTGCTCCACTATCTTTCGCGGCAAACGCGTCGGCTGCCTCTGGTAGTGGTCGCGACCTACCGCGACGACGAAGCGCCACCCGACGAACCTCTTGCGCAGACTTTGGCCGCGATGGTCCGCGAGCGTCTGGCAGAGTCGCTCAAACTTACGTCCCTGGACCGGGATGAGACTCATCGCCTGGTCGGCTCATTGCTCGACGGGTCTTTTAGCCAGTCACTGGGCGAGTCTCTCTACGCGACCAGCGGTGGCAACCCACTGTTCCTCGAACAGCTCGTGTTGGCGCTGGGTGAGTCGGGGCAACTCGAACGCAAGGCCGGCGTGTGGCACGGCACGGGCGAGCTCCAGGGCACGCCGCGGATCGTCCGCGAAGTGATCGCGCAACGCCTCCAACGGCTGGACGCGAGCTGCCGTGAAATGCTGGACACCGCCAGTGTGCTCGGCCAATCGTTCGAGCATCGTGTGGTTCTGACGGCCATGGAGCCGCGCGACGAACCGGCGTTGTTACGCGACATCGATCGGGCGATCACGACGCAGGTGCTCCAGGACACACCCGGTGGCTACGCCTTCCGCCACTCCATGCTGCGCGATGCGGTGTACTACGCGCTCACGGGTCCAAAGCGGAAGTTACTGCATGCCCATGCCGCTTCCGTATTGGAATCCGTCTACGGCGCCCGCGCCGATGAGCATGCCGCCGAGATTGCCCACCACTTCGCTCTCGCGGGTGAGTCCGCAGAGCTGCGCGCGAAGCTGCTCCACTACAGCCTGATCACCGGGCGTCGGGCAGCCCAGCTCTCGGCCTACCCGCAAGCGCTCGACCACTTCAGCCGCGCGTGGGAGCTGATCCAACACGACGCGAGCTTCCCTGACGTTGAGCTGCAAGTAGAAGTCCTTCAAGGCCGCGGCTGGGCCGAGACGCAAATGGCCCGCTGGCGAGACACCGTAGCCACCTACCGCCAGGCGCTAGGCCTGTTGAAAGACCCCATAGCCCGCTCCCGAGCCTACGGCCTAATTGCGTTTGCCGTTGGGCACATAGGCGACTTGCCGCGAGTGGTAGACGAATGCAGCGCTGGTCTGGCCGAGTTGGTTGGTATCGATGGCCCCGACGTGACTGCCGCGCGGCTGCAACTTCGGCAGCTGCTGGCACTACCGCTGCACTGGCAAGGGCGCTATCGCGAGCTTGTCCAGCTTGGCGGCGTGATGCAGGAAGAAGCGGCACGATTCGATCAGCCCCGCGCGCGCATGCTCGCAAATGCGGCAACCGCGTGGGGTTACTGGGGCCTCGGTCAAATTCATAGGGCGACTGAGCAGCTGCAATTCGCCGCGCGCGCCAGTGAGGAGATCGGGGATAAGTTCCAAATCGCAACATGCCAGGAGAACCTTGGTCTTGTCGCTCAAGCAGGCGGCCAATTCGCAGCCGCGCGCGACCATCTCGGGCGTGCCGTGGAGCTGTTTGTGGAGTCGTCAAACGAACTGCGCGCCGCAAATTCGGTACAGACGTTGTGTCGTGTCTGGGTGGCGCAGGGCGAGTGTGCGCGGGCGCGCACGCGTCTCGAGCAAGTCGTACCGCTGGAGGTGGCGGGTAGCGAACGCTGGGCCGCTGACGGGTATTGCATCCTGGGGACAATCCAATCTCTGGCAGGCGAATGGATTGACGCCGCCTCGAATTTCGAAACGGCAATTCGTATGCGTCTGGGCGCAGGCCACAGGGCCGGCGCCGCCGAAGCAACGGTCGGACTGGGCCTCGTATATCAGGAGACCGGCCGATGGGGTGATGCGGGCGAGACGTTCGAGTCGGCAGTGTCCATAACCAGCCAGATGGACGCATCACCGCCGCAGGTCCTGGCGCAACGCCAAAAGGGCCTGCTCGACTTGGCCGCGAGCAACTTCGACGCGGCGACCGTTGCCATCGAAGACGCCTATGAACTGGCGCGGAAGATGCCTGAGAGTCTCGAGTTTGCTCCAAGTCTTCTCGCCATGGCGCGGCTGCGAGCACACCAGGGTGATCGCGCCACTGCAATTCAGGTCGGACTGGAAGCACTTGCAAACGCGCGACCTGTTCAGCAATTACTTGAGGCGAACGCATTCGTCGGAACGCTATACCTCGAATGCGGTCAACTCGACCTCGCCCGTAAACATGCCGACGAAGCGGTGTCTCAGGCGCTCCAACTTGGGTCACCGTGGCTCCTGAGTGGCGCGTTGCTGTGCCAGGCGCGCGTATCAACCCAATTAGACCCGGCCAGCGCGAACAGCCTCTTCGAACGTGCGATCCACTTCGCAGAACAAGCTCAGACGCCCTATGAGAGGGCGCAGGCGCTGACCGCCTACGCCGCTCATCTGCGAACGACTGGCCAATTCGTGCCGACGCTTAGTTGGGTAGAATCTGAGTCGGCTCGTGTTCTCGACGAACTTCGATCACGGAAACGAACCCGGCCCGCTGTAGCCAACGAAGAGTGACGGCGCGTTCGGATCATTAGAGGCGAGTGGAATCCGCATTGCTTTGGTGATGCGCACCGGCTTACCTGCGAAATACCACCACAGGATCTGGTCGAACTTCTCCCTATCGTTGACAAGGGTCTCAAACGTATATGGAAAGATGTGGTGACTGTCAGCCTCTCGTGCAGGTCCGTCGAATTCGACGGTGAACGGTCCCGATCCAACTGCCTTCAAACCCAGCGGTGGCGACTTGTGGGCACCTTGAAGCATGAGGGCAATTACCTGTTGCGTAACTGCTGGGGATTGCGGATGCGTGACATTTTCCACTGAGGCGCCACCCGCAGAGTCTGCAGCACTGCCCGCGTTAGTATCCGCGCCGTTCTGGTCGCTCGCGTTGGCCGCCTTCGAGTTGCCAGGGTTCCTGGGTTTTCGCCCCTGCGGAAGCTCCGCGCCAAGATCGCGCAACGCGCTTTTCAACTGAGCTGCAGATCCGTTGGCCTGAATGAGGCTCGTCAGTTTGCGCTGGTATGGACCATACACCGCTCCGAGCTCGCTGTTCACGAAGCTGTCCAGATCTGCGTACGAGGCGCTCCCGGTTACGGTTGCGGATGGGATGGTTTCTGTAAGAGATGTGACAGTTGCAGTCAATTGGTCTATGAAATTCGCGCCGGCCGCGTTTACGTGCGTCTTTATCGTCTTCGCCTGCGCCGCGGCGCGCGCAACTGGGGATGTGTATAACTTCTGGTCCCTGGCCTCCTGAAAACCAAAAAGGATTGACGCATGCACGTTCTGCCCTGAGCCGTCCCACATTCGGAGGTAGTTGTATTCAACCAACGCCGCTTTGACGATCGGATATGGAAGACCTGCAAAGTGCCACACGAGCAGCGGTTTTTCGATACCAGTCGAAGTAGCGATCTTCGGACCATCGAATGTAATCAAGCCTGTCTGCAAGTCTCGCGCGCGGACTTGTGCGTACGGGATGTGATTCAAGACGAACGTGTTGAAGTCGCCGACAAATTGGCGCTTCGTGGTCGCTGCATTCGTTCCATTCAACATTCCGTACAGGGTCTGGATCAGCGACTGGTCGTACATACCTTTTGATCTCCTGGAGCCTCACGACGTGAACGTCGTGCCAATCGCGGGTGCGAAGAAATAACCGCCGTAGCCGGGTGTCACAAAGCTCGGAAGACTCAAGCTGGCATACCCTCCCATCTGGTTTGCGCGGGTCACCGCGGTCGGCCTTGTACTTGCAGCAGTCCAGGGCGTCTGCGCCACACCCGGTTGGAGCGGGGCTTTCTGGCCTGTCAGCGCATCGGTGCCTGCACCTGGAAGCGGGAAATTACGGTCGCCCAACCATTGGGTCCACACATGTTCGAATTGCCGCTCCAGGTCCGCCTGGTACGACACGAACAGGAGTCCTCGGTCAACCGCGCCATCCGCCTCGCCCGGCGTCCATGCAGGACCGTACGGCAGGCCACGGCGGATGATGCGGTGCCGCAGAGCTTCGTTCGGCCCAAGCCAACGCGAATAAGCCCGCCCAATGTGCGAAAGCCGCGCCGGTGGTGTGGAGCGCATCGCTCCATCCTCGGTGCGGCCAACAACACAACTCGCCAGGTCCTTAGCCTGGACACCCAGTTGTTGCGCGTGTTGCTGCATAGCGGTCCAGAACGTTGCCACGTGCTGCTGCAACTGCAGAAACGCCACGAAACTGCCGTTTTGCGTCCACGCCGGCAACCCGCTGCCGCTTGACGCACCTGTTTGATCGGGATACCCAAGTACGAACTCGCCGGGCGCGACATCAGCGCCACAGCCCCAGTCGTACCCCGCGATTCGCGGCTGAGAGATGCCGTCCTTGAAGCCAAAGTGCTCGTGCCCGCGCTGGGCACCGGGCAATGCGTCGCCGCGAAAGGTCTGTACTTCGGTCGTGCCGGTAGCGGCCAAGCGCTGGCGCTGATGTGCGAGCTCGTCTTCCAGGTCCTGGCACCTATCGGCCCCGACGATGAGCAGCGCGTGCACCTCGGGCTGCGCGGCTGAAGCGACTCCAGGCACACGGTTGAACCGAAAGGTGTTCGGCAGTCCGGACTGCGCCGCTGCTCCCGCCATCAGCCGAATGCCAGCATGCGCGAGCGCCAGGTTCACCCAGGTGGCGCTGATGTGCTGCAGCGCGCCTCCATCGGGCGCATCCTGTCCGTGCGGCGCCCGCTGACGCAGCTCATTGAAGGTCTGCCTGAAGCGCTGCACCTGATTCGCGGAGGCGAGGTCGGCTTGCATCTCGCCGAGCCAGTTGCGTCCCTGTTCGGCGCTCTGGAAGCGGACAAAGACGAACGCCTGATGATCTTTGTTGAAGCCAGGGACGATGTTGCCCTGGATCTTGTCTAAGTCCAGATTGCCCATACGGTCCCCCCGGGGCCGCGCGCCAGCGTAGCACCCGGCCTCAACGTGTCAAGCCGGGCTCGCCGGCGGGCTGATTTGCAACACCGCTGTCACGGTCCGGCAACGCCCTCTTTCTAGTGTGACGTCATGCAGGACCAGAAATTTCATAGGGAGGATCTGCGAGCACTGCCGCTCGAGGAGCTTCGCGCTCGGGCTCAGGCTCAGGAACTCAGCTACAGCCGCGGGGAGGCGAGCGACGATGCCGCGGGGCTGGAGTTGTTCCGCCGCGCCCTCGACGACGCCGACCAGGACGCGTGGGCAGTCATCATCGACCTCTACCGCGGGCTGTTGGTCGCGCAGGCCAGCCGCAAAGTCATCCGCGGGTTGGTCGTCGAGGATGACGGCTTCTGCGTCGACCGCGCGTTCCAGCGCTTCTGGCGCGCCAGCCAGACCGGCCGCGTCCATCAGTTCAACGACCTCGCCTCCATCCTCAAGTACCTGAAGATGTGCCTCGGCAGCGTGCTGCTCGACGAGGCTCGCGCACGGCGTCGTCAGGCGTGGGTCTCCATCGACGACGTGCCGCCGGAGACTTGCATCAGCGCTGACCCGGCCGCTCAGGTCATTGGGCGCCTTGCAGGCAAGGAGCTGTGGGCCGTGATCGACCGCGAGCTTGGCGAGCCGCAAGAGCGCCTGGTGGCACGGCTCTCGTTCGTCTCAGGCCTCAGCCCGCGCGAGATTCTCGCCCGGCATCCCGACAAATTTCAGGATGTCTTCGACGTTTATCGAACCAAACGCAACATGATCGAGCGGCTGCGGCGCAGCACCGCGCTGCGGCAGCTCCTGTAGCCACAGACCCCATGGAAAGGAGAACGTCCATCGCTTGACACGTCAAGCGACATACGCTAATCTGCGGATTTGCGTACGCCGTTGCCTAAAAGGAAGCGCACCCGACGGCTGGTACCCATCGGATGCGCCCGTACAGGTGGCACCAGAGGCGTTCGTCTCGGGTCCCGACCGAGTCCGAGTATACGTCGGTGCCGCCGTTCGCCTTCTCGAAAGGAGGGCAGCGCATGCGGTTGCGAGCACTACTCGCCAACCTTGGCGTCGTGCTCATGGCGGTCGGCGCAATGAGCGCGATTCACCTTCTCAGAGCCCTCGGACCCGAGTGCGGCTAGCGCAGAAGCTCCGGTAGCAATTGCTCGGGGGTGCTTGCCGCACCATCGGCCCAGGCAGACCGAAAGGCTTCATCATCCAATTGTTCACGGGCCGCGGCAAGCGTTGCGGCATAGCGGCCGCGGTCCGTGGCGAGCAGCGGGGCACCAAGCCGTGCCCGCAGAGAGTCGGCCAGACCAAAGAATCGCGCCGCGTCAACAGGGCGGCCAGTAACGGCGGCTACGCCAGCGAGGCCCTCGATACACGCCGCGACGTTGCGTCGATCCTCGAGCCGCGCGTAGGCCACCAAACTGTCTTCGAACCGTTCGGTGGCCGAGGCGTAGTCGCCCGTGGACAGACTGATGTCGCCCAGGCCAGCCAGACTGTTGGCAACGCCCCGTGCGTCATTGAGGCCGCGCGCCAGGCTCAAGCTCGCAGTCAGGAGCGTGCGCGCCTCGGCGTAGTCGCGCAGCTCGAAGAACACCCAGCCCAGATTGTGCAGGGCCAGCAGCGAGCCGCTGCCGTCACCGACCAGGCGAAACAGTTCCACACTTTCGCTTAGCAGAGCGCGAGCAGCCGGCAGGTCGGAGCGGTCCAGGGCGACGACGCCGAGGTTATTCAACGTCCAGGCCTCGCCCCAGCGGTCGCCAATGTCACGCCGAAGCTGCAAACTCTCCTGGAAGAGTGCCTGGGCAGCAGCGATATCTTCGCGGTTGCGGGCCAGCCAGCCGAGGTTGCTTGTGACGAACGCCTCGCCGAAGCGGTCCCCCAGCGCGACAAAGGCCGCGCCTGCCTCTTGCAGTCGATCGGATGCCGCGGCGTAGTCAGTCTGCAGTAGCGCGAACACGCTTGCGCCGTTCAGGACATGCGCCCGCAGCGACCATGGCAGCGCATCTCCAAGAGTCAGGACCTGTTCCAGCCAGCGACGACCTTCGTGGTACAGCCCGCGAGCCCGCCAGAACGGCCACAGGCCAGCCGCCAGTCGACCCGCGAGATCGACCTCACGCTGCTCCAGCGCCCAGGTCAATGCGGCACGCAGGTTGTCGTGCTCGGCGTCCAACCGTTCGAGCCAGATGAGCTGCTCGGGTCCCCGAACTCCAGCGGGAGCGGCGTCCGCCATGGTCGCAAAGTACGCGGCATGACGCGCACGCAGGGCATTACGCGCCGCACCTGTCGCCAGGTCGCACCACTTCTCGGCAGCGTATTCACGGATGACTTCCAGCATCCCGAACCGTTCCTCGTGCCGAGTGACAAGGCTTTTGTCAAACAGGGCATCGAGCATGGCCCGGTCCTCGTCGCAGATGGCGTTGATCGCCTCGCGCGTGGCGCTACCCGCAAACACGGTCAACTGGCCGAAAAGCTCGCGCTCACTGGCGCCGAGTAACGCGTAGCTCCAGTCGAGCGCGCCGCGCATCGAGCGCTGGCGCGGCGTGAAGTCCGTCGGTCCGGCCGAGAGCAGGTCGAGTTGCTGGCTCAGCTGCGCGAGTATCGCGGTGGGGCTCATCGAACGCGCCCGCGCGGCGGCCAGCTCGATCGCCAGCGGCAGGCCTTCGAGCCGCGTGCAAATGTCCCCCACGATTGTTGCATCAGCCGAGCGCGTGCCAAAGGCGGACCGACGCGCTTGCGCGCGCTCCAGGAACAGGGTCTCGGACGCGCTGCGGCCCGCACCCCTGGCCGATGGCAGTCCGAGGGTTGGCACGCTGAAGAGGTGCTCGCCGTAGAGCCCGAGCGGCTCGCGGCTGGTGACCAGGATCTTCAAGCGCGCCGCACACGCGAGCAGGTGCGACAAGTCTTGCGCGGCTGGCAACACCTGCTCGAAGTTGTCCAGCACCAGGAGCAACTGCTGCTGCGCGAGGTGTTCCGCGAGCGCGTCGACCACCGGCCGCGCGCCAGTGGCCACCACACCGAGGACCTGCGCAACCAGATCGATGACGTCACCAGGCTCCTGCGTAGTGGCCAGCTGCACCAAGGCCGCGCCATCTCGAAACGCCGCTTGCAGGTCCGTCGCGGCCTGCAGCGCCAGTCGCGTCTTGCCCACGCCCGGGGGTCCGACCAGCGTGAGCAGGCGTACGTCCGCGCGCAGGACCAGGTCGCGTACATCCGCCAGATCGGCTTCGCGGCCGATGAGCCTCGTCATCGGCGTGGGCAGGCTCGGCCGGGTAGTCAGATGCGTTCCGCGAGCTTGCCGCAGAAACTCGGAGCGATCGCGCGGTGGCAAGCCAAAAACCGCCGCGAGCCGCGCCGCAAGCTCACGCGAGGGCTTGCGTTCGTCCGATTCGAGCTTACGGACAGTATTGGCCGAGCAGCCCGCTCGGGCGCCGAGCTCTGCCTGGCTCAGATCGGAGTCGCGCCGCAGACCACGCAGGCGCTGACCGAAGGACATCGTTCCTTACCGGCGGCGGGGTTGTACCACTTTTTGGGGCGGTCCAGTACCGCCCGGGTGTTCTCCTCGGGGCGCGCCAGTCGCATGCTGCCGCGCGAAAGAGAGTCACCCATGCCTTTATCCAGAATTTCTCAATTCTTCTTGGCTGCCTTGCTCGTGGTGGGGAGCGCCTTACCGATGCCGGCCGCCGCGCAAGGCGGTCCCCTCATGACCGTCGACCAGGTTCGCAGCGCCTTCAACGCAGCCGGCTACCGCGTCGACCAGGCCAACACCTGGGACTGGACTCGGCCACCGGTCACCTCGTTCGAGGTGCATGGGCTGAATGACGGCCGCGTGCTGATGGTCCTGGTGTACCCGAGCACGACCGCCGCCAACGATGCGTTGCTTCAGGCCGAGAGCCACGAGCAGGCGTTGAACGCCGGCCAAGCATCGACCGGCGGGAGCGGGCCGCACCTGGTTGCTGGCTTCGGCGAGAGCTCCTGGAGCGGCAACGTGGCACTGGTCGAGACGACCGAGTCACAGCTCGACCGCATGTACCAGGCGCAGATGGACCGCGACAACGGCATCCTCGGCAATGAGGTCGTGCTGGACGATCCGGCCGCCCCGAACATCGCCGTCGACCTCGACTTCCTGCAGGCGCTGCAATCCAGCGCAGCCAATCTCTGAGCGCAGCCGTTCTCGACATCCTGTCGGGTTCAAGAGAACCATCCGGCTGCCGATACTCGAGTCGCAATGGATTCGACCGCGACCCCCGACCTGAACGCCACCGACCCGTCTTCAGCCGTGAACACGGTCCTCGCCGAGGTGCACGTCACCTGGCACGAGGGTGAAGTGACCGCCGCGGTTGTGCACTCAGGGCGTGGCATGCTCGTGCTCGAGGCGACCGATCCAAAGCCAACACTGCCGGCGCTCGGCACGCTAGTCTCGGTGCGGCACGGCAGCCAAGAGTTCAGCGGGCGATTGGCCGAGCACGGTCGCGCTGGGCGCTTTCTGGTTTCGATCGGTGAGCGGCAGGTGCGGCGCGCGCCGAGGCTGAAGGTCAGTCTGCCGGGCACGCTGCGCGGTGCCGCCGTTGGTACGGCGCAGACCGTCGAGATTGTGGACCTCACTACTGGCGGAGCCCGCATTCGTGGCTTGGAGTTGCCAGTTGGCAGTCAGGTCACCCTGGACTTCACGCCGCCGTACCGCAACGAGCCCGTCAGTGTGCGCGGCGTCGTGGCACACGGCACCCATCGCGCCCAAGGGCCGTGGATCGGCATCGTCTTCCGGCTGGTCGCCCTCCGCGGCGGCCGCTAGCTTTGGGCCGCCGCGCGGATGCGGTCCAGGACGGCTCGCTGTTTATCGCTCAGGGAGCGGCCGCGGCGGAGTTGATCGCGGACTGAGGTGACGAAGTCGCGCTCCCAGTCCGTGCGCGGCTGCAGGCCGGCCAGCTCAGGCGGTTCCGCGGCTGGTTGCAAGCGGCGTTGCGGCACGGCGTGGCCGTCCAGGTCCTCGATCCGGCCATTTCGCGCACCGAGCTTGGAAAGGCGGTCGGCCAGATCATTCAGCGGGTCATCAGCGTGGCCACGCACCCATTCGGGTCGCAGGTCGATGCGCTTGTCCGCTCGAACGGACTGAATCAACGCCCAGATATCCGCGTTGGCGCGCACCTTGTAGCGGCCCTGCAACTGCCGAACGGTGAGCTCGGAGTCCGAATGGAGCCGCAGCACCGACCCCGGCGGAACCCATTCCAGTGCGCCGAGCACGCCGAGCGCTTCCGCGCGGTTATTGGAGGTCGAGCTCAGGTGTCCAAAGAGGTGCCAGTACGCGTCGAGGCCCTGAAATACTGCAGCGGCCCAACCCCCGTTGCCGCTCGGATTGCCAAAGCACGCACCATCCGTGTAGGCCACAAACTCGCCGGCAACCGACGGCGGATTCAGAGAAGCCTGCAGTTCAGCGATTCGGGACGCGAATTCTTCGAGGTCCTGAACGCCGTAGGCCTTCACGAAACGCCGAGCATGCGCTGGGCGTTCAACAGCAGGATCTTGTCGCGCACCTGCGGTCGGAAGCCGGCGTCCTCGAAGTCTGCCAGCCAGCGCTCGGGCGGGATGAAGGGGTAATCGCTGCCAAAGAGCATCTGGTCTTGCAGGAGGGTGTTCGCGAACTGGATGTATTGCGGCGGAATGTACTTGGGGGAGTAGCCGCTCAGATCGAGAAAGACGTTGCTCTTGTGGCGCGCTAGCGCGAGTCCCTCGTCAGCCCATGGCCATGAGGGATGCGCGGCGATGATAGTGAGATTGGGGAAATCGGCCGCGAGGTGATCCAGGTAGATCGGGCGGGTGTAATCGAGTCGAACGCCGCGGCCCCCCGGCGTGCCAGCGCCAGCCGCCATCATGCCGGTGTGAAACAGGACGGGCGCGCCCAATGCCGACGCAGTCTCGAAGAGCGGATAAAAGCGCGTGTCGTTGGGATAGAACTGCTGGCGGCCCGGGTGGAACTTGACACCCTTCAGCCCAAGCTCGCGAACACAGCGTTCGAGCTCGTGGATCGCCGCGTCACCTTTCCAGGGATCGATACCGGCAAAGCCGATGAAGCGGTCGGGATACTTGCGACAGGCCGCGGCAAGTTCGTCGTTGGGATAGGCCGGCACGCCGGTCGTCGTTTCCGCGTCGGCCCCGAGCAGCACCGCCAAGGTATCGAGGCCCGCGTAGCGGCTGGCAGTCGCATCCAGGTCCTCGTGCGTCCATGGACCCCGAAAGAAGCGCTCGGCGTCCTCAATGTCACCTGCCCAGGCGCGGGCGATGCGTTCGTCGGTCGGATGAACGTGTACGTCAATGGCGCGCATGCTTAGTCCTGCCCCGCGGCAGTGGTGGCGAGCGGGCGCGCCGGACCTATTGCCCCGGGCGGTACCGGCAGACGCAGCACGAACCGAGCACCGCTACCACGCGGGCTTTCGGCCGTCAGCTCACCCCCGTGCGCCAGGACGATCGCCCGAGCAATAGCCAGGCCCAAACCCATACCGCCCGGCCCACCGCTGGCACGGCCTTCCACTCGGAAGTAGCGCTCGAACACGCGCGGCAAGACGTCAAGGGGAATGCCCGGGCCAGAGTCCGTCACGGCTAGCTCGTAGCTTCCAAATAGCGCCGGCGCGACGTCCACGCGAACCCAGCCATCGGGTCCAGCGTACTTCAGCGCGTTTTCGACGAGATTGCCCAACGCCTGCGTCAACCGAATTGAGTCGCCATTGAGCGGCAGCGGTCCCACCGGCAGCCGCACTTGCAGGCTGATGCCCCGCCGACGCGCCTCGGGCGTCCATTCATCCAGCGTGCGGCGCACCAGCTCGGCCAGATCGATGCCTTCAACATCAATTCGCAGCCGGCCGCCCTCCCAACGCGCGACTTCCAGCAGGTCATCTGCCAGCCGCACCAGTCGGCGCGTATGCCCCACCAGCCCCTGCACCAGCCTCTGGCCAAGCGCTGGATTGGCCTCAGCCGCACCGCGCTCCAGCGCTTCGGCGGCGGTCTGCATCGCCGATGCCAACGAATGCAGCTCGTGCGACACATCGGATGCGAACTCTCGACGCGCTTGCTCGTGCACGCGCAGTTGGTCGCCCAGACTGTTGAATGCGTCCACGAGCGTGCGAATCTCGTCGGTGCTGCCACGCGGCTCGGGTAGCGGCTCGGGAAAGGTGTTGCCTGCCTGCGGTCCGAAGCCACGCCGACTCGCCAACAGGCGCGCTGCGCGTGCAACCTGGCCCGCCGGTCGCGCAACCGACGTCGCGAGCATCAGGCCGGCCACGGCCGCAACCAGTACCGCGCCGATCGCCAGGAGCAGCGACGTCAGGTTCAGCCGACTCAGGATCGCCTGGACCTCGTCCAGCGTGTAGGTCGCCTGCAGCGCACCCACGACCGTGCCGTCCTCGAGCAAAATCGGCACGTTGACCTCGACGACATCAGAGCTGCCGAACAGCCATTGGCTGCCGTCGGGATCGACCGTGGTCTGACCCGACAGTGCGGCCGCCAGGTAACCGCCGTCATCCGTGGGCGACCATCCGCGCGTTTCGGCCACGGCTCTCCCAGAACTGTCCACGACGAGCAGCCGCGCGTGCGTAAGGGTCTCCGCACGTACGACGTACTCGCCGACCCTAACGCTGTCGCGGTCCGCCAGCGGTCCGCTGAGGTCACGTGCGAGCAGCCGAGCCTCGTCCGCGAGGTCCAACACAACGCGATCGTGCAGCCCGCTACGGACGGTGTTGGCGGTATACAGAGCCGACGTCGCCACGCCCAGCACGGCCAGGCAGGCGTAGGTGATGGCCAGCCTGCCGCGCAGGGTGCGCAGCGGTTTGATCAACCTCACTCGTCAGCAGCCCGCTCCTCAGCCAATCGGTAGCCTACGCCACGCACCGTGTGCAAATACATCGGGCGCGAAGGGTCGGGCTCGATCTTCTTGCGAATCATGCGGATGTACACATCGAGCGCGCGCTCATCACCGTAGAAGGCGGGTCCCCATACGCTCGTGAAGAGTTGATGCCGCTCCACCACTCGGCCGGACGCCTCCGCCAACCGCCGCAAGATCTCGAACTCTCTGGCGGAGACGTCGATGACCTTTTCTTCGCGGGTAACGCGACGCATGCCCGCATCCAGCCGTAGCTGGCCCACCGTGTAGACGCCGTGGGAGGTCTCAGCGGCGACGGTAGCCGTCGGACTGCGGCGGATCTGGGCGCGAATGCGCGCGAGCAGCTCGCCATGGCTGAACGGCTTGGTGACGTAATCGTCGGCGCCCGCGTCGAGTCCGGTGATCTTGTCGATCTCGTTGCGGCGCGCTGTGAGCATGATGATCGGAACATTCGAGCCGGCGCGCAGTCGACGCGCCACCTCAACGCCGCTGAGATCGGGCAGGGCAACATCCAGCAACACGGTGTCTGGCGCCGGCTGACTGCGCGCCACGATCAACGCCTCGGCGCCCGTGGACGCCAGGTCCACGACGTAGCCTTCCTGGCGCAAGATGAACGCGAGGGATTCAGCCTGTAGCGGATCGTCCTCGACGACAACTACCCGGCCTGAGCCGCTTGGCGTATCATGTACGTCGCTCATTGGGCGCGGCCCAATCTATACCGCATGTCGGCTGCCTCGAACCTCCCCGTCCGAATCCTACCGCCGGGCAACTATCAAGAGGCATCGGCCAATGACGTTCGTACCACGTGTACGTGGGGGTTTTGAGTTATGGGTATCGGCGCACTCCAACCGGGGCATTTGATCGTTATTCTCGTTATTGTCCTCCTGATCTTCGGTCCAGGAAAGCTGCCCGAGCTGGGCAAAGCGATGGGCGAGGGTCTCAAAGAGCTGAAGAAGGCGACCGGCGGTGAGGACACCACTGCCAAGGACGCCGGAACCGTCGCGACGACGGCAGCGGCCGCGGCTCCGCCTGTCGCTACCGGGGCGACCGTCACGCCGATTACTGCCGCTACCCGCGTGTGCCCAAGCTGCCGCGGCACGGTGCCAGTCGGCGACAAGTTCTGTGGTAATTGCGGCTCGTTGATGGAGCCGCAGGCAACGCGCAGCGCCTGAGCTAGAGCAGTCCCGCACCGCGCGGGTGGGCACCACCTTGGAGCGCGCCAGGTGGCCCGCCTTTGTGGTGCGCGACCACGAAGCCGGCAGCAACCTGCAAGCGCTGCTGGTTTCGGCCATCACCGCCGTCCTGGTGACGCGGCTGTACCTCAGCATGACCGGCTACCCGCGCATCGGCGGCGGGCCTTTGCACATCGCCCACCTGCTATGGGGCGGCTTGCTCATGCTGATCGGACTGGTCGTGTTGCTGAGCGCACTGGGCAACCGCGCCAAGCGAGTCGCCGCGATCGTTGGCGGTCTGGGCTTTGGTTTATTCGTCGACGAGCTCGGCAAATTCGTCACGGCTGACAATGACTATTTCTTCCAGCCGGCAGTCGCGCTGATCTACGTCGTCTTCATCCTGTTATTCCTCCTGTTCCGCTCGATCGAGCGGCGCTCGCTGTCGCCCCAAGAGTCACTGGTGAATGCCGCCGACATCTTGGTTGACGTCATTCTCGGCGGTGCAACGCGCGCCGAGCTCGGGCGCATGCGCTGGCTGCTCAGGCGCAGCGGCGACCACGGTCCCATCGCTGAAGCGCTCGAGCAAGCCATGGCCGGCGCGACACGCGTGCGCGAGGAGCGCTCCCTGCTAAGCGGAGTGGCCGTCTCGGCATGGCGAGCCTACGACCACCTTCTCCGCTGGCAATGGTTCTCACGTGCGCTTTGGCTGGTGTTCGTGGGTCAAGCGGTCCTTGGGCTCATCACGACGACGATCCTGGGCGTGGCGGCCATCAGTGGGGCGGAACGTCTGCCGGCCACCCTCGCCAGCTCCACGCTGACACTGGCGCTGACCGTGGTTGGCGTCGTGCGACTGCCCCAGTCGCGCCTGGCGGCGTATCGCTGGTTCGAGCGCGGCGTGCTGGTTTCCGTGTTCTTCACCCAGGTCATCGTGTTCTGGCAGGATCAGCTCACCGCGCTCGGCGGACTGTTCTGGGACCTGGTGCTGCTCAGCTTGCTTCGCTTCTTGATTCGGCAGGAAGGCGCACGGGTCGTAACTGAACGTTGACGTGAGATGTGCTTATCTTTAGCCGTTTTTTACGTACCTTTAAGGTAGCTTTCACCTTTCGGGGTGTGGCCAGTAGCCACAATTCTGTTGGCTGGTGCGGGTTTGATCGCCCGTCCAGCAGCGTCAGCGTCGGGGTGAATGCCTCCAACTCCCCTAAGCCCTAGCGCTGACTGTTGAGGCTGGAGTTCGCACCGTGCGGGGGTGCAGCTCCAGCCTTACGCCGTTAATGAGCGATTTTTGGGGGAACCCGCGCATGCGCGGGTTCCGCAGGTTGGCGCACGCGCCAACCTGGCCAGGCGAACATGTTCGCCTGGCATGCTTCGCATCGATCGGGGGGCTGCCGCCCCCCGCCGCCAGTCGCTCCCTTCGATCGCTCCTTCCCGCGGCGACCCCCTGCATGATGGGCGCTTCGCGCGGTTGCAAGCGGGAGCGCGCGCGGTGAGGCGGATTTACTATGCGCCCAAGGGCATAGGGGACCTTCGAAAATGTACCTGCAGAACTACAACCCGACGGGTATTGGGCTGCTCTCCACGCTGCTCGCGGCGGTTCCGATCCTTACCTTGCTGTACCTCGTGGCGCTGCACCCGCACAGGGACCAAGCGGGGCGCAGGCATCTCGGCATCAGCGCACCGTGGGCCGCCTTCGGCGGTGTCATTGCCTCGTTCGTAATCGCCCTACTGGTGGTACGCATGCCAGCCGGCGCCGCGCTTTCGGCGTTCATCGCGGGCGCCCTGAACGGCGCAATCGGCATCGTCTGGATCATCGTCGGCGCGATGTTGCTCTACACGATCACGCTGGTGAGCGGAAAGTTCGAGATTGTCAAAGAGTCGATCACGCACATTTCGTTCGATCGGCGCCTGCAATGTCTGTTAATCGCTTTCTCGTTCGGAGCCATCATCGAGGGCACCAGCGGCTTCGGCACGCCAGTGGCCATCGCCGGCGCAATGATGGTTGGCCTCGGCTTCGCGCCGTTCCAATCAGCCGTCCTGAACCTGCTCGCGAATACGGCGCCAGTGGCCTGGGGCGCCATTGGCAGCCCGATCGTGGGCCTGTCGCAGTCCTCGGGCTTGCCGGCATTGGACCTTTCGACCATGGCCGGCCGGCAGCTCCCGTGGGCATCCATCGTTGTGCCGTTCTGGCTGGTCGCCGTCTTCGTGAAGATGGAAGGCGGCAGATGGGCGGACGTGTTCGAAGTCTGGCCGGCCACACTCGTCGCCGGCGGCGTTTTCGCACTGGTGCAATGGTCCGTCTCCAGCCTTTCGGCGACGTACCTGCTCACCGACGTCCTGGCGGGCCTCATTTCCGTCCTGGCGGTCGTCCTGTTCCTGCGTGTGTGGCATCCGCGGACACGCTTCCTCCTGAGACGTGAACGGAACCAGGTTGCGGGCGGCCTTGGTGCGGTCGGTCCCGGCGCGATGGCCGCACAGACGGGCGCCGCCGCCGAGATCTATCGCTATCCCTATAGCCTGACGCAAACCCTGGAGGCGTGGGTGCCCTGGGCCATCCTCATCGCTTGCGTGGCGATCTGGGGCCTGAACGCGGGGACGTTCAACGACGCCCTTCCGGTGCCCGGGCGTCAGAACGCGGCAACTCCGGTCACCCTCGGCAGTCCTCTCGGCGTCACGGTCGAGGCAGCCTCCTATACCCGCCTGCTGTTCGACATGCCAGGCGCCGATAAACAGGTTCAGCGCACCCCGCCCGTCGCGCCGGCCAACGCCACGCCGGAGCGGGTGCAGTTCACGTTCAACTGGCTCAGCGCGCCAGGCACCGCGACCGTCCTCGCGGCAATCCTCAGCGGCCTGTTCCTACGGCTGAGCGCAGCGCAATGGGGCGAAGCGCTCGTCCGAACCGCACGCCGCCTGCGCGTACCGGTCCTGGTCATCTGCCAGGTGCTCGGTCTGGCGTCGCTCACGCGCTACGCCGGCACCGACGCCATCCTGGGTCTGGCGTTTACTGTCACCGGTCCGCTGTATCCGTTCTTTGCCGCCTACCTGGGTTGGTTGGGCGTGTTCCTGACTGGCTCGGATACGGCCTCAAATGCGCTGTTTGGCAGCCTCCAGCGGATCACCGCCGAACAGCTGCATCTGAATCCGATTCTCGCGGCTGCCACCAACTCGACCGGCGGGGTGATGGGCAAGATGATCGACGCCCAATCCATCACGGTTGCTACCGCGGCGTGCTACGAGAACGCGGCGGAAGGCTCGAACGCGCTCGGTCCGATCTTCCGGCGGGTGTTCTGGTTCTCGGTCGCTGGCGCGGCATTCATCGGGTTGGTGGCGCTGATCCAGGCGTACCTGTTTCCAGGAGTGATCCCGCTGCCACCCGGCTAGTTGCAACTGACGAAGTTCCAGGGTCCTCAGTTCATATTGGACGGAGGTCTATCAACAGAGGTCTTTCAACGGATCTCCCACGGTGCTGCGCGGAAAACGACCCTCTTGTAAGGCAATGCGCCGGCCGGTAACGTCAGGCTCCGAGTAGGGACATTTAGAAGGGGGCAAGGTTTTCGAGTGTCTTCGAGTGCACGAGCGGTTTCCGTGCCGGTAGCGGGGAGCTACAAGATCCCATTCGTTATCGCGGCGTCTTCAGTGGGCACAATCATCGAGTACTACGACTTCTATCTGTACGCCGTGCTGACGGCGTTTCTGGCGCCGCTGTTCTTTCCAAGTGACAATCCGACGACGTCGCTTCTGGCGGGGTTTGCGACCTTTGGCGCAGGCTTCGCG
>JAFAZN010000373.1 GCA_019239775.1 Chloroflexota bacterium | reverse complement strand
GATGCTGCGCATGCTGGAGAATTTCGAAAAGGGCATCGAGCCCTACGCCGCTGCGCATCCGGAGCTGTATCGCGTGCGGCCGCTCGATGTGGAGTCGGATAACGACGAACTACCGAAGGTGCTGGAGGAGTACAGCGAAGACGCGCTTATGCCGGTTTAGTGTTTTTGGTCGGAGGCAGCGCATGCGCGGTTCCGCACCGAGAGAACCTACAATTGTCGGCTGGCGAGGCGGGCGCCCTCGACCATTGCCGCGAGCTTTGCGAAGACGATGTCGGGGTGCACCATCGGCGTGCCTGCAAAGGTGCCGAAGCCGCAGTCGGTACCGGCAATCACCTGCTCTCGGCCAACCAGTTCCGCATAGCGCACCAATCGTTGACACACCAGCTCCGGGTGTTCGATGTAGTTGGTGGTGCTATCCAGCACACCCGGGATGATGATCTTGTCCGGCGGCAGCTTGACGTCGGCAAAGATCGCGTATTCGTGCTCGTGCCGCGGATTGGCACCTTCAAAGGAGATGCCCGCGGGCCGTGCCAGAAACACCTCGCCGAGAATGTCGCGGAGCGGAACGTCGAGGTGGTGCGGACCTTCGTAGTTGCCCCAGCACAGGTGTAGCCGCATGCGATCCGGAGGAATATTTCCCACAGCCGCGTTCAGCGCCTCGATGCGCTGGCCCAGTGAAGCGACGTTCACACCGGGCGGGACGTTGCGTGACAGGGTGATATCTGGGCAGTCCAGCTGGAGGATGAAGCCGGCGCGGTAGATGGCCTCGTACTCCTCGCGCATCGCCTCCGCGAGGGCGAAAAGGTACGCTTCTTCAGTGGCGTAGTACTGGTTCGGTTGAAACCACGAAATAACCCCTGGCGATGCCGCGGTCATGAATGCTTCGGAGCCAGCTGGCAGCGCAGATCTGAGGTTCTCCAGGTCCGTTTGCAGTTGCGCGTGGCCCACGTACGCCACAGGACCGGTGCAAGCGACGCGGCGAATGCGCGCGGCGCCCTGCTGTTGTTTAGCGTTCCATTCCGCGTAACGCGGAAATGCCGCCGCATCCGCTCGTGGATAGCGCTGTACCTGCACGCTGCTGTCAAAACCCGTGAGCCGCCCGCCAACGTAGGTGGAGTACGAAACCTTGCTCATCTCGCCGTCGTTCACGACATCGAGCCCCACGTCGAGCTGCTGCTGGACCGTTTCCGCAACCGCGGTGCGCGCGCGCGTATCCAGCGCGGCCCGGTCGATCGTGGTGCCGTCGGCTTCAGCAGCGTAGAGCAGCTCCACCAGGTCATCTGGGCGCGGCAGGCTGCCGGTATGGGTGGTGAGGATCGCGTCGGTACTGCGTCTCATACGGTGGCGAAGAGCTCCTCAGGCGTCAGGGTGCGCGGCGTGATCTGCTGTTCGAAGGCGTAGCGCGCCAACAGGGTGAGCGCGCGGCGGTTCGGCTCGAGTCCGTCCGGAGGCGTCTCGCCACCCGCATGGCGTTTTGCCTCGACCACCAGGTTGTAGAGCTCACCGACAATCCACGGATTTTCAAGCACCAGCTCGCGTTTGACGACCAGCGTGTGGTTGATGGGTCTCACGCCAGTTCGGCGAATCCAGTCATCTTCTACGTCACGTGCATTGTCAAACAACGTGCGGAGGTCCGGATGTTCCGAGAGTTCGAGTCCGGCCGCGGCGTCGATTTCACCATCCCGCAGCATGCCCGCGAGGGTTCTACCGGTGGGTGCGCGGCGTGCCTGGGGTGGATCGACAAAGCCATCCACATGGGCGGCTTCGAACGTGATCCAGCGCAATGCAGAGAGGTCCACTCCGAACTGGTCGTGCAGCATGCCGCGCAGCCATGTCCCGGTTGTCTGCGTATACGAGCGCACGCCGATGGTGCAGCCCTCCAGCTGACGCGCCGCGTGCAGCGGACTATCCTGGCGCACCAGCAGCATGGCGTAGGCTGACTGTTGCATCAGTACGACCGGTATTCCGACGATCGGTCGCTCGCAGGCTTTCGCCAGCATCAGGGTGACAAGCGCGAGCTCCGACACGTCATATGCCAGTTGGTTCACCATTGGGCGAAACGCGCGGTTGGCGGGCACCACCTCTTTGTGATCGAGATAAATGCGCGGGCTGGTGACGTGACCGTCCTTCAGTGGACGTGTAGAGGGATAGCTGCCGATGGCGGTCGTGTACGTGTGCGGGACGGCCACCATCGGCCCGAATGTTATCCCTTATTCAAGAAGTCGCGTGCTCCTCACATTGCAGGCCACCCGCCCGTGCGATGCGGATCGCGTCATACAACGTCACGGCTGCGCGCGTAGCTCCACGCTCTTCGAGATGCAGCGCCTGGTGGCGGAGTTCGCGCAGGGCGGCTTCAAAGCCTGGTTCGAGGGTTGGATCGTGGTGGTTATCTGAGGAGCCGACCTGCTTGCGGGTTGACATTGTGCAGTGCGCCTTTCGTGGACGCCGCGTACCTTCGCTCTCAAAAGTTTGCAACTTGTTGACAGCCCATGTGGTTTTCTGCGCACTTTTGGCTCCCCATTACTCGGGCCCTATGTACTTGCCACTGACGTGTCGGGCGCTCGATGCAGTTGGAAACGTCTTTACCAGGAAATGCGTATGCTGACTGCGAGTCATGAACGAGGACACTTTGGCGCCGAGACTGGCGCGCTTGGATACCTGCGGCGTTTCGGATGCGTTGGATCGCCTTGGCCTGAGTGGCGCGGTCATGGGCGTGCGGCCGATGTGGCCCTGTCCGCGCATCGCCGGGCGCGTGATCACGGTGCGCTTGCGTCGAGCAGAGCCTGGTGAGCATTCGCCGCGCCATCTCGGCACCGCCGCGATCGAAGCGGGCGGCCCGGGCGACGTCATCGTGATCGAGCATCACGATCGCGAAGATGCCGCGGGTTGGGGTGGGATCCTGTCTCTCGCAGCCAAACTGAAGGGCATCGAGGGCGTCATCGTCGACGGCACCTGCCGCGATGTGGATGACAGCCGCGACGCGGGCTTCCCGGTTTTTGCGCGCGCCGCGACCCCGATGACCGCCCGCGGGCGCGTGGTTGAAGCCTCAATGGGCGAACCGATCCGAGTCGAAGACCTGCACGTCAGCCCCGGCGACTACGTGATCGCGGACTGGAGTGGCGCCGTGTTCCTACCAGCCGACCGGGCGGAAGAGATCATCGCCACGGCCGAAGGTCTGGCTGCCCGCGAGGCCGCCATGGCGGAAGACGTCCGCGCGGGCAAGTCAGTTATCGACGTGATGGGCGCGAGCTACGAAGGGATGCTCCGCTAATTCCCCGGGTGGGCGCCCTGCGTATTCAGTTGCAGTGCATAAATCGACTGGCTCGCCGTCATGAGCAAGAAGTTGTGCTTCGGGCCGCCGAACTGCAGGTTCGCGCACGCTTCCGGCAAGCGGATCCGCCCGATCAGCTTGCCTGCAGGGTTGTATACCGTCACGCCCGAATAGCCGAGTGGCGCATTTGAGCTGAAATACAAATTGCCGTCGACGTCAACCGTCATGTCGTCAGGTCCGCAATGCACGCCATCGACCATGAAATCGGTGAACAGGCGTTTGTTGGACACGGACTTGCCATCACTCGAGACGTCGAAGGCGTAGCAGTTGCCGTCGCCACCACCGCCGGTGTCTCCGGGACCAGGCCCGGTGCTGAGCAGGTAGAACGTCTTGTAATCCGGTGAGAAGTCCAGGCCATTCGGATCTTTCAGCACATCCTCCGGAACGACGACGGTCAGAGTCCCGTTGGAGTCGACACGATAGGTCTGCGATGGCAGCTGGCGCTTGTACGTCGGCGATCCGATCGTGTCACCGGTTCTCGGGTTCAGGTTGCCGTTTGGATTGGCCGGGCCGCCCGCCTCATCCGGCTGTCCTTCCGATAATTGGTCGCCATATGGCGGATCCGTGAACCAGTAGCTGCCGTCCGGATGCGGCACCACGCCATTCGGCGAGTTCAGCGGCTTGCCTTGATAACTGTCCGCCAACACAGTCAGCGTTCCGTCGTTCTCATAGCGCACGAGTCGGCGGAAGAAATCCTGGCAGGTGACCAATCGGCCCTGGAAATCGATGGTGTTGCCATTGCCGAACATCGATGGGTCGTGGAACTTGGTGACCTCCATTGTCTCCCAGATGAGCCGATAAGTGATGTTGGCTTGCACGTCGCTGAAGATCAGGTAGTTGCCTTCGCTCGACCAGATTGGCCCCTCCAGCCATTTACCACCGGTCCACAGTCGGTGGATGGCGGTGATGCCGAGCAGATATTTGCCGAAGGATGGATCGACCGTCAGGATGTCGGGATCCGGATAGATCTCGGGCGGTGCGTCTGGCCCCCACTGGCGTGGCGGATTGCTGATCACGCTCGGTGGGTTGGGCGTGGTAGCGGCCGCCTGCGCGAGCTCCACGGGCGCGTCCATGGGCATCCTCGCCCAGGCGGCGCGCGGCCCGAGGGCTGCTACGCCGCCCAGTGCCGCGGCCGCCTTGATAATGCGCCGCCGCGAAACAAGACGGGAAAAACTCGAGACATCCGGTTGGGTCATGCCACTCTCCCTTCTAACGCGCGCTCCCGCGGTCCGAGAGCCATCGCTGCACGGCGTCCGCAAGATCAGCCGGCTCGCGGAAGCGCACCCAGCGCTCGGGGCCCGCATCGACGGGCCCTCCGACCTCTCCGCTCAGTAGCCGATCCTCCGGATCGACCAGCGCTCGAATGAGCAGCACGACATACTGTCGGTCGCTGAGTCGCTCGACTGGGGGAGGACCTGGCATGAGGCGATGGGCCACAGGTTTGGCGCCGCTGATGGTGTCATTCCCAGCCTGAGCTTCGGCTGAGATCCGACTGAGGTTTGCCCCAGGTCTGCAGACTTCGGACTGAGGTTTGGCTCGCGCTCCTGGTGCACCTCCGTGGGTTTGCCGCTCCATGGGTTGTCACTTCGTGGGTTGCCACCTCCGTGGGTTGTCACCCTCGTGGGGTTGTCACTCCGTGGGGTAGTCACTCCATGGGTGGTCACCCTCGTGGGGTGGTCACCCTCGTGGGGTTGTCACTCCGTGGGTTGTCACCCTCGTGGGGTGGTCACTCCGTGGGGTAGTCACTCCGTGGGGTGGTCACTCCGTGGGGTAGTCACTCCGTGGGTGGTCACTCCGTGGGGTTGCCACTTCAGGGGTTGCGACGTCCTTGACCAGCAATCGCTTGACCGGTTTCGGACGGTCAGTGTTCCTGAGCGCAGCGACCGTCGGTCGAACCTCCGTCAGGGCTCGCAGCTGAGCACTAGACCGCGCTGGGGTTCAGGCGAACTTGTTCGAACAGCGCTGTGGTAGCGGGCTCGGGCTCAGCATCGAGTTCGGTACGCAAGATGTACCGCGCCGTGGCGTAATGCCGCATGGCCTCCGACCGCTCGCCGAGTCGCACATAGCAGCGCATCACCAGCCGATGCGCGTCCTCGCGGCAGGGGTCATGCTCCAGCAGCGCAAGCGCGTACGCCAGGGCGGAATCGAACGCGCCTCGCGTGAACGCCTCGTCCGCCAGACGGATCAACACGCGCCGATGCGTGGCGCGCAGTCGCTCCCGCTCCAGTGCCACCCGGCCGCTCTTGCCGGCAACCAGGCTCAGGTCGCCGCCATACACCCCGGCGGCGCGTTCGTAAGCCGAGGTTGCCGCCGAAGTCTCGCCGGCGCGGAACAGGCGCTCGCCCTCAGCTACGAATGCCTGGAACTGGTCCACGTCGACGGCGACCCCGGCTGCCGCGTTCAGTCGGTACTGCCCGGCGTTCGGAACCACCGGCTCAGCACCGTGGAGTGCGTCGCCGAGCAATTGCTTCAGGCTATGTACCAGGCTATTGAGCGCTTGACCCGCAAGCGCTGGTTCGGTGTTGGACCAGATCGCTTGAAGCAGTGCCGCCCGCGGAACCCCGCGGATGCCGGCAAGGCCCAGGTGGACCAGCAGCGCCTCAGTCTTGCCGCCACT
>JAFAZN010000204.1 GCA_019239775.1 Chloroflexota bacterium | reverse complement strand
CATCCCGGCTGAGGGGACATGGCGCGAAACGCGTGGCTCGACCGCACCCACCAACTCCTCGTTGGACCAAAGAGTGTGGTCCAGAGCACATCGCGCGGCCAGGACTGGTTAGCTGCACGAGCTGCCTTGGTCGGCAGCTAACGCCTGAGCGTAGCGATGAGCCGTTTCGGGTTCCGGAGCAGTCCCAAAGCATCGCTGATCGATGGCACCACAACATCCGCCGCCGCCAGCGCGCCCGCGGCCAAGCCCTCTGGTCCGACGATGGCGATGCCGAGTGCTGCCTCGCGCAGCATGTCCGCGTCATTCGCTCCGCGGTAGGAGTAACTGAATGATGAACGCTCGGAATTAGTGGCTCGTAGCCATCCTTGCCCTGGGGCTAATGATGCTGAACTTGGTCCCGGCGTTTTTGCGGCTGCAGCCGTGATCTGGGGCGCGCGACTTCTGCAGCCGGTCCCGTACCGAGTGAGCGAGGGCCGTTGATCAGGGAGCGCGATCTAGAGCCGCGACACCCTGGGGGTGAACCTTATAGCGCGTCGAGGCGCGCCCGAGCGGGCCGATCACGGTGACGTAGCCTTTGCTAGCCAGCTGCGAAAGCGCGGTACTGAGCTCAACCCAGTGCCGCGCCTGTAGCCGGTTCGCCAGATCATCGGCGGTCAATTGGCCGCCCCTCCTCAACTCTCGCAACAACCGCTCTTCCAGAGCGTCCATCCTGGATCGCGCCGTCAGCCTGGAACGCAATCCGTACCGAACATGCAGTCGGCAGCCAGATGCCCCGCCATCGCTAGGAAAAGAATCATCGCACCTAGCCCGGATTATTCACCGGGTCTTGACCTGAGCTGAGACGTAGCGGGAATAACCGGCTGGTCGCCCGGTTTGGGAGCTTATGCGTGACTCTCATCCGGACGACCCAGCCACAGGCCATTCTGCCACCCGGCGTCCTCAGTTTCAGTTGGTTTCTCGCCTGTCGCTGAGTGCGGCTCTGGATACTCTGGATACTCGTGGATCGGGCCGTAGCCGTTCTCGAACAGCCAGCGGATCACGACCAGGCATCGCCACGACCACCATGCGCGGATGATGTCGCGGTCGACGTCGGTGCCGTAGCCGGCGAGGACGTCTTCAAGGTGCTCCTCGTGCGCGAGCGTCAGCGTGGCGAGGTCGAACAGCGCGTCGCCTTGGGACGCCTCGGACCAGTCGAGGATGCCGGTGACCTCGTCACCCTCGACGAAGACGTGGACGATCTGCAGGTCGCCGTGAATGAACACGGGTGACCTCGGCCGGAGCGCAGCCTCGGCGAGGCGGCGGTGGCGCCTGACGACGTCGATGGGAAGCACGTCGTTCGCCACGATCCACTCGCACTCGCCCTCGAGTCGCGATCTGCGCTCGTCGACGCTCGGACCGGGCCAAGGCGGCAGCGGCGCGTCGTGCAACGTCCGGACGGCGGCACCCGCCGCGGCCCACGCCGCCGCCGAGGCGGTCGACGGCTCCTGGAGGCGGCCGAGTGCCCTCCCCGGGAGGGCAGCGAGCGCGAGCACGGGCGGCTTCCGCCACATGATGTGCGGGGTCGGCACGGGTGTCAGCGCCATCGCCGCGATCTCGCGGTCCGGGCGGGTCTGATCGGCATCGATCTTCAAGAACACGTCGCCGACGCGCAGTGTCGCGCGCTCGCGATGGGCGACGACAACCTCGATCTCCTCCACGCCACCCATCATCGCAGCCGACGACCCAGTCGCCCGTGTGTTCACTCAAGCGATAACTTGGCCGTCGTGAAAGCATAAATTGGCCGGGGAAGGACCCCGGCCGGCCGAGAGTCGTAAGCGGATTGCGCACATTCCGGGAAAAGGCTGCACATGTTCCGACGAGAGTTTGCACAGACTCGGCTGGTGGCGCGACGCACAAAGCTATTTGGGGTTGAGCGAGACGTGGGTACTCGCAGCCTGGTTCACACACCGATACAACCCGCGACATACAAGGCGGCGACGAACCGCGCATTCAGCGGTGTGATGCGCAGCGGGATCTGCACGTCCGGCGGGGACACCAGTCCTGTCAGTCCGATGCCAAACCTTGCAAGGCTGCAAAAAGTAGGTACCCGCCCACCCACCAGGCCATCGCGGCTGCAGCCTATCCCTGAAAGGCCTGCCGCGCGCGGATCAACTGCTTGACCTGCGCGCGCGAGACATTACCGCCAGTCGTCGATGACGTAAGCGTCCGGGCGGTCGTAGCCTGGCTCATCGGGCCGGTGCATGCTGACGCCGACAAGCGGGCCGAAGCGAAAGCCGTGGGCCAACATCGATTGGTAGGCCGCCTGGCGTGCGGTGTTGATGCCACCCAGGAGCACGCCCGCGCCGCGAGTCGCTGCCAAGGACTCGCACTCGCTCAGCAGGCGCTCGAAGTCCGCCGCGGCAGCGGGGCCAGGTCGCACTGCGCCGAACTTGACGAAGCACAGTCCGGTTCCGGCCTCCGAGCCCGCGCCGCAGTGGCAGACAGCGAAGCCCGCCAGGCGCGACCCATCCCAGATCAGCAGCGTGTCGCCCAGGTGCTGGCTCTGCACCGCCTCGATCTCTATAGCGACATCCAGGCCGTCATAAATGCTGTTCGTAAGGGCGCGGCATTCTTTCAGAGCTGTGTCTCGATCTGTGGCGCTCAGCTGCGAGAAGAGCGAGACAAATGCGGGCGTCGCTTCGGCTGTAGCTGGGCCAACTGGCTTGGCCATGAGCGCGGTCAGGAACCGCGGCCAGAAGCCGAATTTCTGGTACAGGTGCAGGTGCTTGGTGCTGTTCGAGAAAGTGAACAGTCCTGCATGCCGCACGCCGTGACGTTCGAACAGGTCGAGCGTCGGTTCCATGAGGCTGGTGGCAATACCGCGGTCCCAGAGGTCAGGCCGCACCGTCAGTGGTCCAAAGAACCCGACGCTGCCCCACAGGGTGACGAAGTTGGAGCCGGCTAGCTCGCCGCCTACTTCCGCGGCCAGCGTGGTCGCCGGATTTGTCCGCCAACGGCTGCCGACGACATCTGCGTCACCCGTGAACGTCAGTGGATCAGGCACGCCCAGGAATGTGCCGAACGCTAGCCGGAAGATGCGATCGGCCTCGGCAAGGTCGCTCTGGTCCAGACGGCGGATAACTACGCCCGAGCGCGCTTGGGTTTGCACGGTGTTCGTCATCGGTTGGGTCTCCTACGCGTGAGCTGTAGTGGGCCAGGGCGACGCAACCAGGCCGAGTTGGATAAACAGACCTAGATAGTCGAGGCCGATCCACTCTTCGACTATTTGCTCACCCTGGAAACGCCAGAACTCAACGCCCCAGGTGCTGAAACGCCGACCGGTCGCCGCGTGGCCGGCGAAGCCGCCGCCGTCGGTGGCGCTCCAGATGAAATGGACAATCACCTGGTCGCCGCATTCGACGAGGCGCTGGATGTCCACACGCATGTCGGTGAGGCCGGCTATCGCGTAGGCAATCGGCCCGATCTTGGCCTCTGGGCCGATGCCGTCTGCGACTTTGGCGTCGGGAGCGATGAGTTCCCGCACGTAGTCCCAGTTGCCGCCGACGAGGGCGTCCTGATAGTAGCGACGGATCCGATCCGCACGCGATCCAGTGAGCATGGCGCGAGGCTCACCTCCCTTGTAATTTGGTACCGAACTTTGGTACCAAAGAACTATGCAGCCTGCCGCACGCCGCGTCAAGCCCCCAAAACCACCCGAAGCCAACTGGGTGCGCGTCGCGCCGTCGCCAGCCGAGTTCGAGCGTGATTCGCCCGGCGCGGAGGCGCTCGCGACCGAGTGCGCGATCAACGTCCTGCACGTTCGCGACCTGCTCTGGACCAGGCTCGACCGTCTGATGCGGCCACACGGCATTCCCTCGACGTCCGGGTTCGTGATTCTGAATATCCTCGACGGAGCAGACACCCCGCTGGCGCCGAACGAGATCGCGCAGCGGATGTTCCTGACACCCGGCACGGTGACCGGCTTGATCGCCACCCTCCAGAAGCACGGCTATGTGACGGCGACCAAGGGTGCGGGCCGCGGACGCCATGTGCAGATCGACATCACCGCGAAAGGGCGAAGCATTCAGCGCGCGGCAGTCCGCGACCTGGACCCGCGTGTCGTCAATTGGCTGGCGTGCTTCGACACCACTGAAAAACTCACATTGCTGCGTTTGCTGGGCAAGCTCGGCACGCATCTGAAGTCAGAGCCGACAGGTGGCGGCCACCGAAAGATACGGGTGGGTCGGGCTAAACCTGGGGGTATCGCCTGATTTCTGGCGCCGCGTTTCGGAGGATTCTCGGCTCATCCACATCGCGAGGAGAGCCGAATGACAACTGTTTCGACGCAATCCCCAGCGGCCGACGAAGCTGAGGCCGGCGTTGCCGACCTTCACCGCCGAGCCTGTGAATCCACCCGCAAGCTAATAGCTGCCATCCAGCCTGGCCAGTGGCGCAACGCCTGTACCTCGGAAGGCACCGTAAGCGGCCTGGTGAACCACCTGGTCAGCGGCCAGCTGTGGACCGCTGAGCTGCTGCACGGCAAAAGCGAAAACGAACCGAATCCGGACCTCGAGGGCGATCTCCTCGGCCGCGATCCACTGGCGGCCTATGACGTGGCCTGCGCCGCTGCGCAGGTGGCCCTGGAGGAACCAGGAGCACTGGAGCGGATCTGCCAAACGAGCCATGGCCCTGTGCCGGCGCCCTTTTACGCAAGCATCCGGATCATGGACGTGTTCGTGCACGGCTGGGACCTGGCCCAGGCGACCGGCCAGGATTCGCACCTGGATCCTGAGCTGGTGGAGGTGGTCTACCGAGACTGGAAGCCGCAGGAGGCGATGCTGCGCGGGAGCGGCATGTTCGGCCCGGCGCCCGACGTTCCCGCCGACGCTCATACCCAGACCAAAATGCTGGCGCTGTTCGGACGACCAGCGGCACCTGCGGCGCCGATCCGCGTCCGCGAGCTGGGGCATGTCGGCATGTACGTGCGGGATCTGGAGGCGTCCGTCCGCTTCTACCACGACTTCCTGGGCTTCGAGATATCTGGTCGCCTGCCCGGGACTGTCTTCGTGACCTCAGGCCGCAGCCATCACGAGTTCGCACTGATCGAACCCGGTCCCGAGTGCGTGGCCGGGCCAAAGCAGCCCGCCTTCGGCTTGAATCACGTCGCGGTACGGGTTGGCGAGTCCATCGAAGATCTGCGCAACGCGCACCGGCGCCTCGTCGAAACAGGCATGCCGATCCTGGGAATCATCGATTTTGTGATCCAGAATTCGATCCTGATCGAGGATCCGGACGGCACGATGGTCGAGCTGTACATCGATACGGACGTGCCGTGGCGGACCGACCCAACCATCTTCGAGAAAGCGCTGCCGAAGGCGCTGGCACTGTAGGAGACTCACATGCGCTGTATTGAGCTCGAACGCGGGGGCGATCCGTTTGACGTCCCCGCGTCAGCTCCACAGAATGCACGACGCCGTGTACGCTCGCCCGACTTTGTGCCCGACGCTGATCGGCCGTGAGGCTGAGTTGGCGGACCTCGGGAAGGCCGTCGAAGCGGCTCACAGTGGACGGGGAAGCAGCATCGTGCTGGTGGGCGAGGCGGGTGTCGGCAAGTCGCGTCTCGCCCGGGAGGCACGCTCGCTGAGCCAACCGCGGCGCATGCTGGTCTTGTGGGGTCGCTGCGTAGACGGAGGCCAATCGACCCCGTATCGACCTTTCAGCGAGGCATTGCTGACCGGCCTGCGCGGCCAGGCACCGCCGGAGGTGGACGCGCTGCGGCCATTCAAACCGATGCTCAGCCGGCTTATCCCGCACTGGCGCGACGAGGCAGCCGACGTTACCGAGTCGTCGGTTGTATTGCTGGGTGAGGCCGTGCTGCGTTTGCTGCGCATCCTGGCCGGCGATCAGGGCACGCTGCTTGTCATCGAGGACCTCCACTGGGCGGACGCCGAGACGCTGGCGCTGATTGATTACATAAGCGCGAATCTGGCGGCCGAGTCGCTCCTCCTGCTTGGGACACTCCGCTCGGGTGAGCCCGGGCCTGCCACGGCGATGGCGACGTCACTCCATTCCCGACGGTTTGCCCAAATCGTCGAGGTGCGGCGGCTGAGCCAGACGGAAATGGGCCTCATGGCTCGCGCGTGTTTGGGCCAGAGCGAGCTTCCACCGGCCGTCGAGGCGGGGCTGGCTTCTTCAGCTGATGGCCTGCCGCTCCTGGTCGAGGATCTCTTGACCGAATGGGCGGCTGCTGGCCAGCTGAGTCGCGCCGGCAACGGCTGGCAGGCTCCCGAGAACCTGTCGCATCTGGTGCCGCTTACGTTCGCCGAGATTATCCGGCGCCGGCTGGCTGCACTCGGGCCGGACGCGACTGCACTGCTCAGGCTTGCGGCGCTGCTCGGCCGCAGCTTCGACTGGCGCATGCTGCCGAGCGCCGCGGGCCTGGACGATGACCAGGTGCTGACGGTGCTCCAACGGGCAGCCCAGGTGCAACTTATCGAAGCCGAATCGGCCGGAGGACAATCTGGGTTTCGCTTTCGGCATGCGCTCACGCAAGCTGCGACACTCGCCGAGCTGCTTCCGGCGCAGCGGGCACGCCTGGCCGCTCGGTTGCTGGACGTCATCCAACAGGCGCACCCGGGTTTGTCGGGGCCATGGTGCGATATCGCCGCCCGTTTAGCGAGTGATGCTGGAGCTGGCGAGCACACAGCGGCATTGCTAGTGGAGTCTGCACGCCGCGCGCTGAGCAGCGGTGCGCTGAGTACCGCGGAGGCCACCCTCAACCACGCGCGCGCCCTGTGCCAGCCCGGCAGCTTGCTGGCGGCAGACGTCGAGGAAACGCTGATCGACGTGCTGGCGCTTGCCGGTAAGCACGAAGAGGTCGTGGCCGCCGGGCCAGGGCTGCTGGACGCACTGGCCCGGCTCAGCGCTCCAGCCGAGCGGCTGGTTCAAGCTCATCTGCGGATTGCTCGGGCATGCGTCTCAGGCTCAAATTGGGGACCGGCGGCCGAACACCTGGGGGTTGCGCGCCGACTGGCTGAGGCTGGGCCTGCGGCAGCAGCGCTGCCGCCGATAGATGCCCTCGCCGCGCATATCGCGCTGGGGCAGGGCCACATGGAGTCTGCCGCCGGCCTGGCTGAGGCGGCCCTGGCAGGCGCCGAGCGAGCCGAGCAGTGGGACGTCGCTTGCGAGGCTCTGGAGGTGACGGGCCGCATCGCGCGCCAACACGACCTCCGAGAGGCCGAAGCCGCGTTCGATCACGCCCGACGCATCGCTGAGGAGCACGGCCTGGCTATCTGGCTGCTGCGGGCGATTCACGAACTGGGAACGATCGACATCTTCACGCCCGGCGCGGGGGACGAGCGCCTGCTCCGGGCCCGCGAGCTTGCAGAACGCGCGGGCGCGTTGGGCCTCGCCGCCATCGTGGATGTGCAGCTGGCCGCGATGCATGTGGCCTGGGGCGACCTCGAGGGGGTGCTGGCGTTCGCATTCCGCTCGTCAGAGATGGCTCACCGTCTGAGGCTGAGCGCGATCCGGGCGACGGCCCTGCTGTTCGCTGCAGAAGCTCGCGGCCGCATGGGTCCGGATCGCCCTGCGATGGAAGCCGCGCTCGAGCTGGCGCTCCAGGCAGCGAAGGGCGATGCCGTGGTGGAGAACGAGATCCTGGCGGCGGCCTGGGGCGATTGCCGCGCGGTGGCCTCGCTCATCGAGGGCAACAGGTCCCGCGCGTTGCGCGAATTGGACAAAGCCCAGGAGTACTTTCGCGAGGCTCAATCCAGCGCGCCAAGTCCCAGTCGCGGTTTGTGGGCGCTGCTCATCACATTGGAAAGCGATTCCGTCGATTCCGGCAGGCAAGCCTGTAACGAGGTCGCGGCCTCTCCCACCATGGTCCAACTGGTGAACCGCGCCTGCCTGAGCTACGCGGACGCCGTCCGGGCTGGCCGTGGCGGGCGGGTCGACGCCGCGGCGGAGGCGATGTCAGCCGGGGATGCAGTCCTGGCGGGTTCGGTTACCTGGTTCTTGCACTTCGGGCAGATGCTCGTGGCCGAGGAGGCGATCGCGCACGGTTGGGGTGAGCCGGCGCGCTGGCTGCAAGAGGGCGCAGCCTTCTTCGAGGATCTGGGCCAGCAGCGGTTGGCGTCCAGTTGCCGATCACTCCTGCGAAAGTGCGGCGTCCCCGCCCCGCGGACCCACCGCAGGCATCCCAGTGTGCCGCCGGCGTTGCGCGCGCGCGGAGTCACCGGCCGCGAGATGGAAGTGCTGTCGGTCATCGCCGACGGCCTTTCCAACCGGGAGATCGGCGCGCGCTTGTACGTGTCGCCGAAGACGATCGAAAAGCACATTTCGAGCTTGATGGACAAGCTGGAGGTTCGCACACGGGCGCAGCTCGCAGCCATTGGGAGCTCCGGCCGATGATTGCATACGTGGGCGGCGTCAGACGCTTGCGTAGCCACTTCCGGGGAAAGCCTGGAAGGCTAGCCGCCATTGAAAAGCTCGGACAGCAGGTCTGGCGAAGGCCGCCCGGCTATCGATTTCGTCATCTACGATCATCAAAAGGGAAGGACGCCGCCCCCAAGAGGTCTTCTTTCGCCCGTCGATGAGATGCAGGTGCAGCCTCGTGCGTCGGCGGGCTCGGGGCGTGGCGGCGGGTGCGCCAACTCACCGGTGCGTCGCATGGCCAGCTCAGCGCCGACGCTCTCTCACAGGGAGTGGAGCCTCGCCTCGGCGACCGAGGATGTGATGGCGGTGCCGCTGGGTACTGGCTGCAGGAACAGAACAGGTCCGACGCCGAAAAGTTGACAGGGCGACTCGACTATCGGGTAATCTCGAATGGTCGACTCAATTAGTCGATTACCTCGACTGACGGTTGTCCCTCCCGATGCCTCGTACCCAGCCCGCCCAGCGCGGCGTTGCCTACTTTGCCGCCTTCCTCGACCTCCTCGGCAAGAAGGTCGTGGTGGTGGGTGGTGGGCGCGTTGCGTCCAGCAAGGTGCGGGCGTTGCTGCCGTGCCAGCCGGCGCCGCTGGTGGTGGTTGCACCCAAAGCGACCCAGGCGATTCGCCGCGCGGCGAATGATGGGCAGCTCAACTGGCTGCAGCGCGAATACGC
>JAFAZN010000019.1 GCA_019239775.1 Chloroflexota bacterium | reverse complement strand
TCTGCCGCTGCTCGCCGTTGACCGATGTGTGCAGCGCGAGCTTCTGCGGATCGGGCACATCCTCACGGGTGACCAGGTACGGTCCGACCGGACAGAAGCCATCTAGCGTTTTGCCAAGCAGCCACTGACTGGTGCGCATTTGCAAGTCGCGGGCGCTGAGATCGTTTGCGGTGCAGTACCCGAGCACATAGTCGAGTGCAGCCGATACCGGTACAGAGGCAGCGCGCCGGCCGATCACCACCCCGAGCTCCACCTCATAGTCGTACTGCGTCGCGACGTCCGGCAGTCGAACCGGCTGACAGTTTGCCGCGAGTGTATTGTTGAACTTGGAGAAGAGAATCGGCGTCTCGGGAATGGCCGCACCGGTCTCCTGCGCATGACGGCGATAGTTCAGACCGACCGCGATGATCTTCCCCGGCTGCGCGACGCACGGCAAGACGTGGAGCTCGCTCTCGGATCGCACTGCGGTTGCGCGCTCGAGCGCCTGGCGCACGCGCGCGAGCGCGCCTTCACCTTCTGCCATAACCGCCAACGGCGACAGGTCCGCCCCACGCAGCGCCGCCACCCCATCCGACGTGACCGCGCCCAGCTCGGGACCGCTCGCGCCCTCGAAGACAATCAGCTTCATGTCTGGATGTTAGGCCGACGCCGTGATCGAGTCCTGGTACTCCTTGCGCATCATCTCCCCGCCGTTGTTCAGCCAGTCCTTGACCATCTGGTCGTAATCCTCCAGCGGCCGGCGCCCGACGATGATGTCCACCAGGGTGTCGTCTACCACCTGCTGAAGGGTGAAGCCCTTGGAGAAGTTGGTCACCGACACCTGGCCAAACGTCGGATTCGACACGGCGTACGGCATGAGCAGATGCTCGGTGTCAGTCATCACTTTGGCGTAATTCGGCAGGTCCGGTGTGTAGAACACCCAGCGCGCCCCAACAATATATTTCCACGGAACGTAGTACGCGTCGGCATTTCCCTGAGGTGTGACGATGGGATTGCCGGCGGAGTCCACGTTGTAGTCCACTCCAGGTACGCCGAAGGTCATCAACTGGTGCTCTTGCGACCCAAACGGCGCCGCGATCCAGTTGAGAATGCGCAGCATTTCTTTGATCCGATCCGGTGGGCCCTGCCGCAGCGCAGTTGCCCAGAGGTGACCGCCGGTCACGTAATGGACCAGCTTCCCACCGGATTGAGCAGGAAATGCGGGCAGTGGTCGGACGTCAAATGGTTGCGAGGTGCTGAGCGCCTGGCGCCAGCTGTCCTGCCAACCGTTGATTGGATCGCGATGCACCGCGAACCTGGAGCCGGCAAATTGCGCGCGAGCGATGACGTTGCTGGCCCACGAGGTGGAGTTTGGATGGAACACACCAGCGGCCCAGAGATCGCGCGCGTAGCCAACGGCGGCCTTGTACTCGGGTGTTTCGAGATCCTTCGTGAGCTTGCCGTCTGACTCCAACCGCCAGTCGTTCGGAGCACCGAACATCGCCGCAAAGCCCGGCATCATCATTTGCGTTTGCTGGCCGGTGCCGATGCCGTAGAACTCCTCCTGGGGTCGAGAGAGCTGCCGGAGGACGCGTTTGAAATCGTCGGCGTCTTTCGGCACGTAATCGGCGCCGAGCTCGCGATCCCATACGGTGGAGTTTTTCACGAACATCTGGCCTGGCAAGTAGCGGTGGATCGGCAGCATGTACAGCCGACCTTGATAGGCGCAACCCGCGTTCTTCCAGGCGGTGGTAGGAATCGCCGCGAGGTTCGGATAGTCCTTGGCGGCATCGCCTGCCAGATAGGGCGTCAGATCCTGCGCTTTGGCTTGCAGGAATTGCGGAATACCGGCCGCCGCGGCGAGGGTGCTCGCCGACCCCGGTCGCGCGTACATGTAGATCACGTCCGGCAGGTCTGAACCGGCCATGACTGTGCCCAGCTTCACCGGGTAATCGGCCGACGTGACGATATTGAAGTGCACGTCGGCATTCAGTGCTTTGTTAACCGCCTGCCAGGCCGGATTCTGCTCCAGCGGTGTGGGCGGCGGAAACAACTGGATCGACATCATATTGACGGTCCCGCCGCTGCCCGGCACCTCGGGAACCGATTTCAACGGAGCGGCGGGATAGGTGTCGAAACCGTCGCTGTACTCCGGCCCTGAAGCCGCATAGGCAGGCGTAGGCCCGCCCGAGAACGGCGCGAAGGTCGGAAAGACAGCGTTCCCCGCGGCTCCGCTAGTCCCTGTGGTTGCTGCAGGCCGACTGGTTGGCCCCGCCGACGGCAACGCCGGAGCGCACGCCGCCAGCAACGGCATCCCCACCGCCGTCCCAACCACAGCCTTCAACAATCGCCGCCGCGACACCTCGTCCCGTAGTCCTGGAACAGACATCCCATCCTCCCCCAGGTCGCTCGCGCCGAGCATACCACCCAGGCTCAGGAGTTAATATTGCGGTGGAAAACTCGTTGTCGCCTGAGCTTGCGACTGCCAAAACAAACGCGTTTGAGACTGAGCCCGTGGACGGCTCCCGTTTGCGTATTGTAAGGAGGTGCGTTTAGGCATCAGCCTGCCCACCCGACAAGCCGATGGACGGGCGCCGACCATCGGCCAGCTCATGCGGCGTGCGCAGGTCATCGAACGTCTTGGTTTCGACGGCATCTGGCTCGGCGACAGCGTTGGACGCGTCAAATGGCCGGTGCCTGATCCCCTCTTGTGGCTCACCGCCGCCGCCGCGGCTACCGAGACCATCGAGCTCGGCACCTGTATCTTGCAGGTCCCGCTGCGCCGGCCGGTGGAGCTCGCGCAACGATTAATGGCGTTACACACGCTGGCGAACGGCAGATTCTCCGCCGGACTCGGCAGTGGCTCCACGCTCGCGGACTTCGAGGCCGTCGGCGTGCCGTACACAGAGCGATTCAAGATCCTCAATGAGGCACTGCCAACTATTCGCATGCTATGTCGCGGCGAGCGGGTCGGCGCAGCTTATTTGCAACCATGGGCCGATTCAGAAGGAGGGCCGCCGATTCTCGTCGGCAGCTGGCACAGCGGCATCTGGGTTCGCCGCGCCGCCGAACAGTATGATGGCTGGCTCGCCTCTGGATTCTTCACCACGTTCAACCAGCTCCGCGAAGGCATTCAGCGGTACCGCGAGTTCGGCGGCAAACGCGCACTGGTCTCCACCATTCGGGTGAATCTGCACGCTGAGGGCGGCAGCTTTGATCCGGATTCGTCGTTCAGCCTGGAGTGCTCACCGAGCGAAGCAGCGGATCGGCTCGCGCGATTGGCGGAGCTGGGCTACGACGACGCGTTGCTTACACGCGCAAACCATACGGAGGAGGACATTACTGAGGAAGACTTACATCAGATCCGGGAACTCCTCCCTCGTGCGTGATGTAGCCCACAGTAAGGTAGTCCGCAGGTTGTCATACCTCGGACGTTAGTGTGCGAACCACGGACACCTCCGACTGGGTCTATCCACCCCGCTAGGGAACTAGCTTAACCAGGCGTTGCCGAGGTACATGACGTCGTTGAGCCTGAACTCAAGGCCTTTGACGTTAGCGCCGGTGACCACGCGGCTGGTGCTTGGGGCAATCGGCAGGCCGAAGCACTGGTCGAGGATAAAGTCGTTCAGCTGCGAGTACAGCTGCTTGCGCTTGGCGGCATCCGGCTCTGCCAACGCTTTCGCCACGAGCGCGGTGTAGGAGTCATCGCTAAAGCCGGCGTTATTTTTCTTTGGATTCAAGCTCGCGCCGACCGCGAGCATGCTGACCGGCTCCATCGCTGCCCATGAATCGTTCAACGTATAGACACCGTTGTATTTCTGGCTGTGAATGACGTCGAACAGCGCCGCGATTTCCATGCTTTTGACGTTCAACGTCACGCCAATCTTGGCGAGATCCGACTGGTAAATCTGCGCCACGGTGGCGTACTCGGGCAAGGTTGGCGCGAACACGAAATCGATCTGCAGGTTGCTAACGCCCGCTTGAGCCAGCAGCGCTTTCGCCTTATCGAGGTCAAAGGCATAGAGCGCGTTCTTCGCGGACTCGTACGCTGGAGAGGCCATCGGCCACGGCAGATCCTCGGGCTGAACAAGTCCGAGCAAAACGGTGTCGGCGATGCGTTTGCGGTCCAACGCGTAGTTCAGCGCTTGCCGCACGCGCTTATCGTCCAGCGGTTTGAAGGTGACGTTGGGCTGGATCTGGTACATCCCCGCGGCGGGCGTCAGAAACTGCGCCTGGTATTTAGGATCCGCCTTCAATCGCAGAAAATCCTGGAGCGTGGTGTTGTAGACCAGGTTGGCCGTGCCAGATTCGAGGTCCGCCACCAGCGCCTGCGCATCCGACCGGACGTTGACGACAATTTCGTCCAGGTACGGCTTGCCGGTCTGCCAGTAGTTCGGGTTCTTCGTGAACCGCATCGACTCACCCTGACGGTACTCCTGGAACACAAATGGTCCCGTCCCGACAGCTTTGGTTTGCGCGTTGGTGCCAGCTTCCGTATTTTCCTTGTCGAGCATGTTCACCACGTGGAACATGTCGAAGACGGTTGGCCATGGCTGCGAGGTCTGCAGCAAGACGGTGTATTTATCTTTGGCGGTAAAGGTTGGATCCGCGCCAAAGAAACCGCCCAGAATGCCGACGGTGATCTTCGGATCCAGCGCGCGCTGCAGGTTCCACACAACGTCGTCCGCGGTAAATTCGCGGCCGCTGTGATACATCACGCCTTTGCGCAGATTGACGGTGATCTGCTTGGCGTCGCTGCTGACGTCCCAGCTCTCGGCCAGCTGGGGCTGTGGCTTCAAATTCTCGTCGTACCGGGCGAGGGTGTCATACGCCAGCCAGACGTGCAGGCCACCATTCGGCGACCAGTAATGGCCGTCGAGATTGGCAACGTCACCAAGCTTGCCTGTCACCAGCCTGCCGCCAGCCTTGGGCTGCGTTTGAGCGGCCGCGGCGGGCGTGCTAGCCGCGGTCGGATTGGCGGAAACGGCAGTCGCCGGCGGTGCGGTTGGCGCGGCAGCTGGCGCAAGAGGCGCGCACGCGCTCAGCAACGCGGCTCCGGCGCCGATCCCAACGGCCTCGAGAAATGCGCGACGACTGACGTATCCGCTCATGGCACCCCACCCCAATTCCGATTGACGGCGACAATATCACGCGTCGTATATTGTGTGAAGCGAAAACGCTCGCGCTGCGAGAAGTCCTCGCCGAGAGGCGGACGGATTTCTGATCGGTAGCCGCGATCACCCGATTGTCTTCACCCGATTGATTTCCGCCTGTGCTGCCGCGCAAAGTAGAGCTATGACCGTCACCGACGCTCCTTCGGACACCAGCCTGCTTCCGCTCACGCCTTCCCAAATTGAAGGCCCGTACTTCCGCCTGGGCGCGCCCCGTCGCGAGTCGCTCATCGAACCAGGCATCACCGGGGAGCGCCTGCTGTTGAGTGGCCGCGTCTTGACCCCGCGCGGCAAGCCGATTGCCAACGCCTACGTCAACTTCTGGATGTCAGATGACGAGGGCAACTACGACATGCTCGGCCATCACCTGCATGGGTATACCGTGACTGATGCGGACGGTCGCTACAAAATGGAGATGATCGAACCCGCATGCTACGAGCCGCGCCAGGCGAAGCATATCCACGTCAAGGTGCAGGGCGTGAGCCGCATGCTTACCACGCAGCTTTTCCTGTCGGACGACGAAGGCCGCTTGCGCGATCGGTGGTTCCTGCCGGAGCTGGAAATCAATGTGCAGGAACAGTCCAACGGCACCAAATACGGGACTTTTGACTTCGTCATCGAGCAGGTCACCGAAAAAGACAACGTCACCCGCGCGAGCCTGGCAGGACGGGTCTAGGCGGTGATCACGATCGAAGCGGGCGAACGACGTTACGAGCTCGTCGAAGGTTGGGGCAAACTACCGGAAGGTTGGAAGTGGGGCCAGGTGGCCGGCGTCGCATGCGACTCGCAAGATCGTGTGCACGTGTACTCGCGCACCGAGCATCCGTACATGGTGTTCGATCGCGACGGCAACATGGTTCACCACGGCGGCGAGAACAGCTACGACCTCGCGCACAGCCTGTACATTGATCCGGCTGACGACGTCTTCGTACTGAGCCACCGTGGCCACTTCATCATGAAGTTCGATAAAGATGGCGAGCTGATGCTCACGTTGGGCGAGCAGGGCAAGGCTTCCGATACCGGCTATACAAAGGAAGGCCGCGTACCGGGCTCGCCGTGGCTCTCAGGTGGTGGACTACCGGTCACCAACGGAGTTGCCTATGGTGGACCTCCGTTCAACCAACCGACCGACGTGGCCACGGCTGCCAACGGCGACATTTTCGTGTCGGACGGCTATCGCAACAGCCGGGTCCACAAGTTCTCTCAGGACGGCCGACTGTTGAAGTCCTGGGGGGAGCCAGGCAACGCGAAGGATCTGCGAAACACCACCAACGAACCCGGGCTGTTTCATACGCCACATGGCATCTGGGTGGAAGGTGATCGAGTCTACGTGCTCGATCGCGAGAACAATCGGATCCAGATCTACACGACGGATGGCGAATTCGTGACGATGTGGACCCAGCTGGAGCGGCCCACCGATATGTACGTGGACCGCGAGGGAGTCGCGTACATTTCCGAGCTGGAGGACCACGTCAGCATCCGCGACCTGGAAGGCAATGAGATTGGTCGCTTCGGCAGCGAGCGCAGCAACGCGCCCGGCAAGTTCTGGGGTCCGCACTGCATCTGGGTGGACTCGCAGGGCGACATGTATGTGGGTGAGGTGCTGGAGGGCCAACGGCTCCAGAAGTTTGCCCGCCGGAAGTAGCTCGCACTACAACACGGTGATTGTGGGCGCCGGCAGTGCCGGCGCTGTCCTCGCGGCGCGATTATCGGAGGACCCCGCGCGGTCGGTGTGCCTCGTCGAGGCCGGACCGGACTACCTCCACCTCGATGAGCTGCCGCCCACCGTGCGTGGCTTCGATTTCACCGATCGGCCATACGCGGCGCGCAAAACACTGTCGCACGAGTGGCAGTACACCGCACGGGCGACAGATCGCAATCTGAACATGCCTGTACCGCGCGGCCGAATGGTGGGTGGCAGCTCATCCATCAACGGTGTGGTGTTTCTGCGCGCCCTGCGCAGCGACCTGGATGGCTGGGCCGCTCTTGGCAATCCTGGATGGTCTTACGCGGACTGCCTCCCGTACTACCGCAAACTCGAAACGGACTGCGATTTTCTCAGCTCCGAGTGGCATGGTGCCGCTGGACCGGTTCCGGTCAGTCGCGCGGCGCGCGAGAACTGGCTGCCACCCAGCGAGGCGTTCTACGCGGCCTGCACCACATTAGGTGCTCTCGAAGCACCCGACTTCAACGCGCCCGACGCACGCGGAGTCGGACCAATTCCGACCAATTACCACAACGATATACGGCACAGTTCTGCGATCGCCTACTTGATGCCCGCGCGGCCAAGGTCCAACCTGGAGGTACGCGGCAACACGGTGGCAACCTCTCTCCGGCTGGAGGACCATCGCGCACGTGGCGTGCAAGTGCTCCACGACGGTCAAGCCGAAGACGTCGAGGCCGACGAGGTCATCCTGTGCGCGGGCGCGATTGGCTCACCACACCTGCTGATGCTCTCGGGTATCGGCCCGGCGGCAGCGTTGCAGGCGATCGGCATCCAACCGCTGGTGGACCTTCCAGGTGTTGGCCAGCACGTGCGCGATCACCCGTTCGTTGCAACACTGTGGGAGACGACGGAGCCAGGCGCACGAGACCGGCTTACGGGCTTGCCCTGGCAGCTCATGCTGCGCACTCGAGCCGGTCAGCCCGACGACGGCTGGCTCACCATGCTGATGTCCACGCCGCGCGATCCGAATCGTGGCCGCGGCTTCATGATTCCCAGCAGCTTGATGTACGCGCGCAGCACGGGCTCCATGAAGCTGGCGAGCGCGGATCCGAGTGTGACACCGGTGCTGGACTTCAATTACCTTTCAGACCCGTCCGACTTCGAACACCTGCGCTCCCTCGCGCGCCTGGCGCTGGAGATCGGCCACCACTCCGCGTTTGATGGAATCCGCGCGGGCCTCCGCCAACCGACACCTTCCGACCTTGCGGATGATGCCAGCTTCGAGGAGTGGATCATGCGCACCGTCAGCACCGGCCATCACATTTCGTGCACCTGTCGCATGGGCCCTCCGACCGACGCGACGGCGGTAGTAGACCAGGCCGGTCGTGTCTACGGCGTCGAAAACCTGCGCGTCATCGACGCCTCCATCATGCCCGACTGCCCCAGCGTGAACCTGAACGCGACGGTGCTGATGATCGCCGAAAAACTGGCCGACACCTACAGCAAGTCGCCGACGGCCTCCGCGACGAGGTCCATGCGCTCCATGCCTGTGAAGTAGTAGGCGCCCTGCACGATCGTGTTGACGATGTAGTTGTGGTTCATGCCCCAGGCTTTGGCCAGGAGCACCGCCTCGCGCAATCCGCCGCTGTTGCCAATCACCGTGTTATGCCGCAGCATGAAGTACGGCATCATCTGCTTAGGTAGCGCGCCGCGGAAGCAGCCTTCCCAACGCGCGCGGGTTGCCTTCAAACTGCGCGGATCGTGCTTCGCGAGGAACTCCACCCGCGGTGGAACCCAGTTGATGGTGCGCTCGTACCACTCCACCAGATTGCGGTGATCCGCAGGCGTGAGCTCCTTGGTGGTGGGGTCCAACCCACAGTAGAAAGCGGGCATATCGGGAGCCCAACCCTCCGGCCAGACAGCCGGTTCTGGACGTTCCACGTAATCACCCAGGATGATGCCCAGCGCCTGATAGACGCACTCCAGACCGCGCATGCCGCCACTCATCTGCGCGTGCATGATGCCTTCGTACAACTGCGCCTTGCTCACACCATGCCGCTGCACCCCGCGCGTGCAATTCTCGATGCCGATCAACCAGCCCTGGTTGATGTACGTGTGCAGATTGGCAAATGACGAGGCCGCAATGATCGGATCGACTCCCTGCGAATGCCACGCATCGAGGACACGCATGTGGAGCTTCGCGAAGTCCGGTCGCGTATGGAGCCACATCGCGTTGGCGCGCATCTCATACTGTGGCCCCGGATCCAGTGGGCCTCGACCACGGCGTGCATGGTTGAGGAACGCGTCAATTTCCTCGTCGGTGGTCTCCTCGAGGTTGTCCACGTCGAGGCCGTAACGGACCCCATAGAGCTCAGTTATTGTTGTCATCGGTTCTCTGGGAAAGCCTCCGGGGCGCGGTTGATGGAGCGGGTCTTAGAAACCGGCGTTGACGCGTCGCGGATCGAAGGCTTCGCGCAACGCGTCCGCCAGATAATTGAGGCCGAGGAGCAGCAGCGCCAGCACGATGCCCGGGCAGATCGCCATCCACGGATCGTTGCGCAGATACGCGCGGCTCTCGTTGAGCATCGCGCCCCAGGATGGCGTCGGCGGTTGCGTTCCGAGTCCAAGAAACGCCAGGCTGGCTTCGGCAAGCACTGCGAAGCCCATCAACAGGGCGAGGTTCACAATCATCGGCGAAACCGCGTTGGGCAACACGTGGAGGAACATCACTCGACCACTGCCAGCGCCGGTGCAACGCGCCGCGAGCACGTAATCGCGGTGCCTCTCTTTCAGCACCAGCGAGCGAGCCACGCGGCCGAGACTCGGGACAACCGAGATGGCGATGGCGTACGCCACTTGCGTGGTACCCGGACCGAGCGCGGCCACCACCACGAAGGCCAGCAGAATTGGCGGAAACGCGAACATGCCGTCGAAAATGCGCATCAGCACGGCATTGACCGCGCCGCCGAGGTATCCCGCTACCAGGCCGGCCACAATGCCGAGTCCGCCACCCAGGATTACCACCATCAGCGAAACGGCAAGGGACGGTCGGGCGCCGAAAATGACGCGGCTCAACAGGTCGCGACCCAGCTCATCGGTGCCGAACCAGAACTCCGGTGTCGGACCCAACAGCTCCTTGCCCTGGTGCTGGGCGATCGGGTCGTACGGTGAAATCAACGGCGCTGCCAGCGCACCAAACACCAGCAGGCCCAGAATGATCAGTCCAAACGATCCCAGCGGATTGCGCCAGGTCCGGACCAACGCGGCATTGAGTGGATGTGGCGATTTCCTGACGTGTGGCGCGACCGCGATAACGCGCGGCCCGGCGGCGGATTCAACGGCCATACGCTACGAATCTCCCAGCCGGATACGCGGATCGATCAACCCGTACGAAAGGTCCACCAACAGGTTGATGATGATGAACAACATGACCAGCAGGAGCAGTCCGCCCTGCACCACACCGTAGTCGCGATTGGAAATACCGTCGATCATCAGCCCGCCGACGCCCGGCCACGAGAACACCGATTCGATGATGATCGTGCCACCGAGCAGGCTGGCGAACTGCACGCCGAGAATCGTAATCACCGGCAGCATCGCGTTGCGCAGCGCGTGGCCGTACATGACCGACGTATTGCTGAGCCCTTTGGCGCGCGCGGTGCGCACGAAGTCGTCGAAGAAGACTTCGAGCAGGTTGAACTTGATGAAACGCGAGAGCCCGGCGGCGAGGTACAGCGCCAGAGTCGTCGCCGGCAGGATCAGCGACTTGATCGAGCCGCCGATGTCACTGCCGTCGGCAACGCGACCGCCGGGTGGCAGCCAGCGCAGGATCAGCGCGAACAGGATGATCGCCAGGATCCCAGCCCAGAAGTTCGGGATCGCCAGCCACAGGCTCTGGATCGTGGAGATCAGCCACTCGATGCGTCCGCGAACGTGGACAGCACTGAGGATGCCCAGCGGCACCGCGAGCACCATGGCGATCACCATCGCCGTGACCGTGAGCTCAATGGTCGCCGGTGCGCGCGCTTGCAGCAGCTTGATGATCGGCTGGCCGCTCAGTGTGGACTTGCCGAGGTCACCCTGCAGCAAGTGGCCGACCCAGACGATGTACTGAACCACCAGAGGCTGATCGAGGCCCATGTCCTTGCGGATGGCGGCCAGCGCCTCGGGTGTGGCGTTCGGGCCGGCCAGCACCGCGGCAGCATCACCTGGGATCAGGTGGATGACCAGAAACACGACGAACGTCGAGACAATGATGACGGGTATCGACTGCAGCAGGCGGCGGAGGATGTATCTACCCATCGAGCGCAGGTCGCCTTCCTATACGATCCTGTATACGCGACAAGGCTTCGATGCTAGCCGAGGCGCAGGTGCGCGGGCAAGCATCTCGCCACGTGAGACGAGGTCCAGGATCCCTCCTGACGCCTTGGGCCTTGTGGCCTGGACGCTATCCCGCAGACAACAGAAACAACCATCTCTTTTCGAGGGAAGCAACCTTCTCTTTTCGAAAGAGAACCAGAAATGCCGGGTCGCGGCTAGGCGGCGCTGATGTCGCGGCGGCTCTGCCGCGTTCGCGCCCACTGCTGGAACTGTTGCACTGCGGCAAGCAGGAAGTTGAGCTTGTGCTCGCGTGCCTGCCGCTCGATGTCCTCGAAGCTCGCGTGGCTCTCGAGTAGGTTCACCAGCTCCAAGTGCTCGCGGATCGAGTCGGCGCCACGCTGCGGCACGCTCGGAAACAGCGTGGCGCGCATCGCGTCGAGCTGCGCCTGCGTCTCCGACATGCGCTCGACGAGCACAGGGTTCGGGCAGCGCGCATAGATCGCACTGTGGAACGCGCGATTGCTGTCGCTCAGTTGCAGCAGGTCGAACTGCTCCATGGCCTTCTGCATGGCAGCCGTATGCTTCCGCAGCTGACGAAAGTCTTCCCTCCGCAAATGCGGTGCGGCCAGTGCAGTGGCGTAGCCCTCCAGCACCGCCAGGACTTCGGACGTGGCCTGCCACTGATCCAGGCCGATGTTGGCAATCTCGGGCCCGGAGTTGTGGCGGTACGTCACCCACCCCTCGGCCTGTAACCGGCGAATCGCCTCGCGGATCGGCACCTGGCTCATGTTCAGGTCGCGTGCCAGCGCGTCGATGACCAGGCGCTGACCGGGCTGATACACGCCGCTTTCGATGCGCTCCCGCAGCATGCGATACGCCAGCTCGTGCTTGTTCATTGGCGCGTCGTGTCGCGGACGACGCGCCCTACGCGCGGGCACGGTTGGCATGTTGGTTGGACCAATCATACACGATCCTCTTTCACCCATCGACCCAGACGTCGCGGTACCACCAACCGCCGAAATACTTGTTGGTGGCATGCACTGCGGCCCGCGTCAGATTGCTCGGTGGCCGCCACGTCAGCGGAATCCCGAACGACTCGTCCAGCAGCAGATCGTTGACCTGCTTGTATAGTTGTCCGAGTTTCCCAGGATCAGTCTCGGTGGTGGTTGCCGTCCCTAGCTGTTGGTACGCCGGACTGTCGAATCCTGAATTGTTGTTACCCACCTGCCACACCTTGCTGGTGGTGAGCTCGGTCCCGACCGAAGCCGCGATGCTCGCGGGCGAGTAATACATGCCCTGGTACTTGCGGTTGTTGACGTTGTCCAGCCACGGCGCCAGGTCCATATTGACGATGTTCATCGTGATCCCTATCGAGGCGAGGTCCGCCTGATAGATCTGGACCAGCTGGCTGCTCTCGGGTGAAGTGATCAGCACCATGTCCAGGCTGAAATTTCCGACATTGGCTTGCTTCAGCAACGACTTTGCTTTGTCGAGGTCGAATGCGTAAAAGTTCTCGCGCGCGTCATCGTGCATCGGCGTACCCCGATACCACTCGAGCGAGATCGGCGCGGAGGTGTCCTGGAAATAACCGTCGACCCAGCGTTTGCGATTGATGGCGTAGTTCAGCGCCTGACGGACAAGCTTGTTGTCGAGCGGTGCCCAGGTGCAGTTGACGCCCAGACAGTACATGCCGGTTGGCACATCGCCAACAATCGTGGCGAAGCGCGGATCCTTGCGCAGCCGCAGGAAATCGATCAGGTTCATCGTCTCGTAGACGTCGACAGCACCGGATTCGAACTGCGCAACCGATCCCTGCTGGTCCTTCAGGATCAACGTGCGCACGCCATCGATGTACGGACGTCCGCTCATCCAGAAGTTCGGGTTCTTCTCGGTGGAGAAGTGATCGCCCTGGATCCATTCGACAAATTTGAATGGCCCGGTGCCATTCGCTTTCGTTTTGGCGTCAGGACCCTCCATGACATTCTTGTCGACGATGTTCAGCCGCTCGAAGAAATCGAACACCAATGGGCGCGGCTGTTCCGAGTTGAGCACGATCGTGTACTTGTCCGGTGTGTCGAACGAGCTGAACCAGTTGCTCTGGTTGACGAACGCCCCCGCCCCAACCTTGGGGTCGCGCACTCTGAGAAAATTGTATTTCACGTCGTCGCTGGTGAATTCGCGACCGTCGTGGAACGTTACGCCCTTACGCAAATTTAGCTGGATGCGCTTGTAGTCGCTACTGACCTCCCAACTTTCGGCGAGCATCGGCTGAGGCTTGAGGTTGAGGTCGTACTCGGTCAGTCGATCGTAGATGAGCCACGTGGTGTCGAAACGGCCGGCGGCATAGAGATGGCCATCGAGGCTCGCCGGATCGGCGGAGATCGCCACGCGCAGCGTGCCACCAGTTTTCGGCGTGGTGCCGGAGGCCTGGGTCGCCGTTCCCGAAGTCGCTGGCGCACCCGCCGGAGGCGTACTGACCGAAACACTTGTCGGCGGCGCAGCGCTGGGCGCGGCCGGTCCGCACGCCACTACCAGCGCAATGCTACCCCCGGCTAACAACCTGAGTGCGGTTCGCCGAGTCAGAACCTCAGGTGGCTGCAATCCCATTGCTGCTATTCTCCCCATCTTCCCAGTTGCTCAGAATGTCGTCGACCGCATCATAGGCCGCGTACATACCGCGCAAGCCGGTGAAGTACTGCACCGTCTGGGTAATGCCGCGGATAATCCAGTCGGGTGTCAGCCCCCAGGCTTTGCCAAGCAGTGCCGCTTCGCGCAGCGCATCGCGATCACTATTCAACGTGGCATCACGCAACATAAGGTAAGGCGCGACCTGCTTCGGCAGTGTTTTGATGGCGCGCTCCCACATGGCGCGGTGCACCTTCAACAATTGCGGGTCCCAGCGCATGCCGAATTGCACGGATTTCGGAACGTAGCCGATGGTGCGCTCGTACCAGTCCGCTAAGCATTTGCGATCGTGGTCGGTGAGCTCGTTGGTATCCAGGTCCAGGCCGGAGCGGAAGGCCAGCGGGTCCGCCTCCCAACCACCGGGAAACGTCGGGTTACCGTGTCCGTCGGCGTAGTCAGGGAGCATGTCGCCAACGGCGTGGTACACGTGTCCCAGCCCGCGCATGCCAGCCACCAGGCGACCGAACATGACGATCTCCATGATTTGGCCGCGCGTGAAGCCGAGTCGACGCAAGACACGGAACTGGTTGCGGATCCCGGTCTCCCAACCCAGGACCATGTAGCTGTGCAACTGCTGGATCGAATTGGGCGTGGCGAACGCCGGATCGTAGGTCTCGGGATCGGAGGGCAGGGTGCGGAACACCTCGGCGCCGCGCCAGTGCAACTTCGCGAAATCTGGGGCGTAGTCGAGCATCAGGCTCATGGCGTACTGGTCGTACAGCGGGCCGCGGCCTTTCCAGCGTGAGGTGAGATAGGCGTCGATCTCCTGCTGGGTGGTGTGATCGATGTTGCTGAGATCGAGCCCGTGGCCGTTGAGAGCCTGAACGGAGCGGACCATCTGGCCTCCTTCTGATCGCGATCGTATACGGTATCCTATCCGCCCGCACCTCGGGTAGGAATGCGCCGTTGTCACCTCCCGAGCGCTCGACACCGTCGCCGCCGCGAAGCGCCCTGCCGGATCCCCTCCGGGGAATTGACTACTGGATCTTATATGATGCAGAATGGCGGGCGGCATAGGTGTCCAGATCAGCGGGCCACACAGCCCTGGCGGCCCGGCCCACCGCCTTTCCGTCACACCCGCTTGTCACCAGCCTGCTCCACCGCTTCGAGCTGTGGACCGTTCTCGAATGCCACGCCGTCTCGCACGTGGCCTCACGCGACCTTCGCTCCATTCGCACGCAGGTCAGGCAGTTGAACCAGGAGATGCTGAGTCCTGGCGATCCCCAGGAGTGGCAGCAACTGGAGCTGAACCTGCACGCGGCGATTGCCGCCCAGGCCGGCAACCCACTGCTGGCAACGATGGTTGAGCACCTGGGCGCCGAGCTCCGGGCGATCTGCGAAGACCAGCAGCGCTGGCCGACGCAGCGCGCCGGCACGCTGTGGCTGCTCCAGTGCCAGCATCGCAAGATCTTGAGCTGCATCGAAGCCGGACAAGCCGAGGACGCCGTGCTCCACACGCGCGCCCACCTCCATCTGTTGCGCGACCAGCTGGTAGCCGCGCTGAGTGGCTGGCGCTAGGAACGCGGCGGAAATCCCGTGACATGCTCGTGTATCGCCTGCCGCGTTCCTAGCGCGATCTGTCACCGAAGTTCGGCCGACGGCGACCCGTGCTGCTGGCCGGCTTGTCGGCCGAACTTCTAGTATGGCGACAACGATGTCAGAGCTTCCGCAGCTCGCCGGCCTGGCTACTGGTGCGCCGCGCCAGAGTCTGGTGGATATCGCGTACGAGGCAATCCGCGAGGCGATCACCTCCGGCCACCTGCTGCCGGGCACACGCCTGCGCGAGGCCGCGCTGGCGCGCCACTTCTCCATTTCCACCACTCCCGTGCGTGAGGCCCTCCGCCGACTTGACCGCGAAGGTCTGGTGCGACTTTCGCCCAATCGAGGCGCGATCGTGGCAGAGTTCGATCTGCGCGAAATTCTGGACCTCTTCGAGATTCGCGAGGTGTTGGAGTGCCGCGCTGTACGTCGCGCGGCCTCACAGCGATCACGCGATCTTCGGGCTGCCGAAACCGTTGTGTCTGCGGCCGCCAGGCAGGTGGCGATGCGCGATCGGGTGGAGTGGAACCGGCTAGAAGTCGCCTTTCACCGCGCCATCAACGATCTCAGTGGCAATTTCGAGCTTGCGGAGCTGACGGAGCGCATTCACCGCACGGTGCAGGGCCTGTGCGTGCGCTGCATGCGCGAGCCGATTTTCGGCCCCGAGACCCTGCAGCTGATGCAATCACAACACCAGGCAATCCTCGACGCCGTGCGCGAGGCAAACGCGAAAGAAGCCGAAGCCAGCGCAAGGACGCACATTCAATACATCCGCGACTCCATTGCCCATGCCCTCGGCAGCGAA
>JAFAZN010000003.1 GCA_019239775.1 Chloroflexota bacterium | reverse complement strand
AAGTTGGAGCCCCTCTAGCCCAGGCCTGCAGTCTGATCAGGATGGGCAGAATGACCGATGGCACGCCGCCGGTGCAGGCGTGGTATGGCGCCCATCGAGTTCCACAGGAGCAGATCGAGCCACAAGCAGGCACCTGGAAGACCTGGGTACTCACGAGTGGCAGCCAGTTGCGGGTGGCACCGCCGCCCGATCGCACCGCCAGCACGGCCGAAGTGCAGCAGCTGAAATCAATGGCGGCCCCTCGCGACGAGGCGCGGGCCTCGATCGCGTTCTGGGACACGGGTGCGCCTGGCGGAATCGCGCATCTACGCGGGCATTCACTTCCGAGCGACGTCGACGCCGGGCTAGCCCTCGGCAGGTCGGTCGCCGCGGCAGTTGTCGATCGAGCCCAGCACGACGCGGGGGACTCAGCCAAGACAAAGCTATAATCGTTTGCGTCCCACCGAGGGCCTGTAGCTCAGCTGGGAGAGCGCTGCTTTCGCATAGCAGAGGTCGCCGGTTCGAGTCCGGCCAGGTCCACCAATCCCAGGCCAGACCTGCACTACCACTTGCAACCAGACATTTGAGTGAGCGGTCTGCGCGCCATCGCTGGTCGCGCTGACCACAACTGAACTGCAACGTCGCGAGCAATCAATGAGCGCTTGTACCTGCATATCCTTGACGGTCGGCGCTGGCGGGCTGTTTGACGGCGCACGCACGTCAACATCGGTCACGGTGCAGGTGACGCCTGGAACCACCTGTTCGCTCGCCTACATCACGCCGGGAGGCACGCCGAGCACCGCGGCAGGGCTCGGCGCCAGAAGCGCCGCGACCTCCGGCCTGATCACGTGGTCCTTTCTAATCGGCGGCGCGGCGCTCGATCAGCGCGCCGCGAAGTGCGGCTCTTTTCTAACCAGTCCGCGCGCGCGGTCAGTATTCGTTCTTGATGTTGAAGTAGGTACCGCGAATGGTTCCGGCCAGCCTTGACTTCTGCCTGGCGAACTTGAACTGCGCGGCTAGTTCTTCGGGGACGTCCATGCCGTCGGAGAGCTTGAAGCCGACGGCTCGCTTGGACGCATCGTCAAGGGTGTACAGCACGTTTATCGCAAGACCGCTCTCGTAGAACACGTAGGCCCACCGGATGTTCGGGACCGGGACCTCCGTGGCTTCCAGCGGACGAGACGAGATGACGAGGTTGCGTTCTTCCTTGAGGATGCGGTGCACCCAGTCGATGATCGCCTTGGCTTTCGGGCTGCTCGCGGGTTCGACGGTGAAGTCGATGTCGTACTTGTTCTTGAAGTAGCGGGCCTCGTTCGCCCGCAGGCCAGCAAGCGCGGCGGCTACGGGCGACGACTCCATGCCGACGGTGGAGACGGTCTTGAAATCAACGGTGTAAGACATGGTGCACTCCGACGCGCCACAGTATGTCCGTTCACGTGGGGCAGGAGGCAACCGTACTCAGTGTGCTGTCCCCAACTCAGCCATCGCATCGGCTAAGGCCTGCTCCAGGCCGACACCATCGCCCAACTCATCGTTGAAGGTCGTTTCGTTGATCTGCCCGCGATATTTGTCGCGAATCGCCTGCCGCTTGGCATACGTATCGACGCGTGAGTCGAGCATCGTGCCGAGGTGATCGTCGCCCTGCTGAATGGCTGTTGGCGTCGAGGTGACCTGTGGCTTGGTGCCCTGCTGGTCAGCAGTCGATGGATTCGTCAAACGGCTGACAGTTGTGTTTCCTCCACCCAGGATCACGAGCTGCTGTCCTGGCTGTGGCGTGCATGGGAGCGACAGTTGGCCAGTCGCATCCGCCACCAGCGTCACGATCGTGGTTCCGCCCGGAATGCTGACGCACGCCGGCAGCGTCGACAGAACGACGGGCGTTGGAGTCGGGGGTGCCGGCGCCGCCAGGGCGCTCACTGCAGTGCCCGCCATCAGCGCGACACCAAGCATTGCCGAACACGCGAGGCGCTTCGCCTCGAATTCCGTAATTGGCTTCAACATGGTCCAGAGTGTGGGCCCGGCCGCACCTCGAGGGCATGGGGGCTACCCCCTGAGAAGTCAAGCGCGAAAACAAAACGACCCGCCGAGCATCGCGCTCAGCGAGTCGCTTTTGGCTGGGGGCACTGAGTGATGATGTCCCGCCCTGAGCCTAGTCCAGCCTGATGGGTGTCAGCGGGGACACCAACTTCAACACGCGCGGCCGTAGATTATTCCGGAGCTCGTGGGCCAACCCAGCGATAAAGCCGTGAACCTGGCCTGGCGAACGACAGTCGGCTTTGCTGCCCTTGCGCTGATTCTCGGTGTGGCGATCTTCACCGCGGCCGGGTCGCTCAGCTACTGGCGCGGCTGGGTGTACCTGCTCGTCTTTCTGAGCTCGGCTGCCGCGATCACCGTGTATCTATGGCGGGCCGACCCCGGGCTGCTCGAGCGGCGCGTGAACGCCGGTCCTGCCGCGGTGATCTCGAGCGGGCCGTATGCGCTGGTGCGCCATCCGATGTATGCCGGCGCGCTGCTCATGCTGCTGGCGACGCCTCTGGCGCTCGGGTCGTGGTGGGGCTTGCTCGCATTCGTCCCGATGCTGGCTGCAATCGTGTGGCGCTTGCGCGGCGAGGAGGAATTGCTGAGCCGTCAACTGCCCGGGTACGCGGAATACCGCCAGCAGGTCCGCAAGCGACTGATTCCTGGCGTGTGGTGAATCAGAGTACGGCCAGAGATTAGTCCATGAGCCTACCGAATTCGGTCGCCCATCGCGACGCAGCGCGCGCGGAAGTAGCATTGCGGGCCAACAATGGGTGGAGGGGCAGATAGATAAAAGGATGACGACGACAACGACTGACTTCCCGATCCCCGCCGATCTGGAAGGCTTCTGGCAGTGGGACCAGTTGCACTGCCCACGCGCGCTCACCGTGCTCGAGCACGAGCTACTCCTCGCGTCCACCGGCTATGGTTTCAGCAAAGCAATCGCTGAGCTGGGCTCAGGGCTGAGGGCGGTGACGAAGTCGATCAATGGCTACAACTACCTCAGCGGCGTGCCCCTGGACGACCTGGGCGACGAGGATCCACAGGCGCGCGCAGCACGGTATCGCCAGAACGTCGACGCGCTGCTACAGGTGCTCGGCCAGCGCTGGCAGAAGGAGTGGCTGCCGGACATCATCGAGACAGTTAGCCGGCGCATCCGACAGGACTATGGCGCCATGAGCGACGCCGACCTGTTGCGCACCTGGGACGAGATGTACGACGAGGTCAAGTACCGCTGGTACATCCACGGGCTGTTGCTCTACGGCTTTTTCGGAGCCGGCCAATTCGCTGATCTTTACAAGGAGGTCACCGGGGCAGACGACGAGAAGCTGGGATACGAGGCGTTGCAAGGTTTCGAGACCATGGCGACGAAGTCTGCGCGTGGGCTCTGGAAGCTCAGCCGTGAGGTGCGCGCCAATCCCGAGCTACGGCGCATCTTCGAAGGATTAAAGCCCGAGGACATCGTCTCGCAGCTCAATGGCAGCGCGTTCATGGATGAGCTGACGGCCTATCTGGATGAGTTCGGATGGCGGGCTGACAGTGTCTACGAGCTGACGCACCCCTCATGGCGCGAGGACCCGAGCATCGCCGTCAACGCGATCCAGGGTTACCTCGCGATCGAGGACGATCACGGCCCAGACTCGCAACTGCAATCGGCGATCAAGCGCCGCGAGGACTTGTTAGCCGACGCGCGCGCCAGGATCGGCGATGACTCCGCCAGGTTGCAGCAGTTCAACGCGGCCTACGAATCAATTCGCTGCTTCACTCCGATGGTCGAGGACCACAACCACTGGATCGACCAGATGGGCGACATCTCGATGCGCTACCCGGCCCTCGAGCTTGGGCGACGCTGCGTCGCCAGAGGCACGCTCGCCAACGCCGAGGACATTTTCCATCTCGAGCGCGCGGACATCGTCCAGGCCATGAACGGCGTCGATAAGAAACAGCTCGCCGCCCAACGCAAGGCAGACCTCGAGCGATTCGCCAGGGTCGTGCCACCGCCCTTCATTGGGCCGCCGCCACCGCCCAGCGACGACCCCGTCGTCGACGTCATCGTGCGCTTCTTCGGCCTGCCCGTGGAACCGAACGCGGATCCACGGGTGATCAATGGCGTGGCCGCTTCGCCTGGCACAGTTACCGCCAGGGCGAAGGTCGTGCGCTCACTTACGGAGGCGTCGAAGCTACAGGCCGGCGACGTGCTCGTCTGCGTGATGACACTGCCGCCGTGGACGCCGCTGTTCAGTACGGCTAGCGCCGTGGTGGCCGATACGGGCGGCATCTTGTCGCATTGCGCGATCGTCGCCCGCGAGGTTCGCATCCCGTGCGTCGTGGGGACGATGACGGGTACGTCGCTTATCAAGGACGGTCAGATCATTACGGTCGACGGCTCACGCGGGATCGTGCGAATCGAAAGCTGAGCTCACCGTCGTTTCCATGGCAGGCACATCAGCGCCTATATCAATGCAGCCATGAGCCCTCGCACAGCCGCTGATCTCGTTCTGCTCAACGGCAACATCCATACGATGGACGCAGCGCGGCCACGCGCACGGGCAGTCGCGATCGGCGGCGGCCACATTCTGGGCGTTGGATCAAACGATGACGTCCAGGGCTGGATCAACGGCGCGGCCGTCATGCGTGATCTCGGTGGTCAAACGCTGCTGCCAGGCTTCTACGACTCGCACAACCACATGCTGATGACAGGTCTCGACCTCATGGCCGTGGATCTGTCGCGGGCCAAGTCAATCGCGGACGTCCTTCAAGCGATCGAGCAACGTGCCGCGGCAACCCCGCCAGGCCAATGGCTCGTTAGCTCCGCACGCTGGCACGAAAGTCAGCTCGCAGAGCAGCGCTTTCCAGGCCGCGATGAGCTCGACCGCGTCGCTGCCGCACATCCCGTGCTACTCCAGCGCGGCGGACACAACGTGGTCGCCAATTCGTTTGCGCTCGAGCGAGCGGGCATCGAATCGGGCGTCGCGAACCCGCCAGGTGGCACGTTCGTGCGGGACGCCAACGGAGCGCTAACCGGTCACGCGATCGGTGCCGCGGCCCAAGAGCTGCGTGCGCGCATGCCGACGCCGTCCGAGGCATTGCTGCATGAGGTACTGCTGAAGATCGAACGCGCCTACAACGCCGCGGGAATTACGAGCGTCATTGATCCCGGCTTGAATGTTGCTCAAATCAACGCGTATCGCAGCCGACAGCAGCCTATGGTGCGCGCGTCGCTGATGTGGCGTCTTCAACCGGGCTTCAGCGACCCGGAGCTGCAGGCAGCGCTGGGGCAGTTGCACTCGGGCGCCATGGCGCGGGACCTCGATCACCCATGGGCGCGAGTG
>JAFAZN010000498.1 GCA_019239775.1 Chloroflexota bacterium | reverse complement strand
CCGGCCGGACCGTACGGCAACACCTGCGCCCCTGCGGGCTGATAGTCTGCCCCTATGAAGAGATAGTGTATTCACTGATCGATAGTGAAGTTGTTTTTCACTGGTTGCTGCGTAGAGAAGGTCGGCAGCGTATGCCGTGAGCGCTCTATGCAGTAGCGAGAACCAAACCAGGAAGGGTCCCTTCGTAGATCTCCTAGAAGACAACATGGAATGACCGACTCATGGTCCTGGACCACTAGTGCGTGAGCTAGAGCGCCGCGGGGTTCGTGTCCATTCGCGAGCCCATGCCTTGGGCTACCAGCAGGAGTGCGCCGAATGCGGCGATGACATCTCCTGGACTGTAGATCTTGCGCAGCGGCGGCACTGGCAGGACATCGCCGATGAACCACAGCGGACTGTCCGGCTGCATGAGCACCGCCTTCTGGACGTGCTCACCGCGTTGGAGCGCGGCCAGACTGGCGTCGTCGCCCAGCGCCATGACCGCGGCGGCCGACACCGGCATATAGCCACCATTGAGCCCAATTACGGCAGCGTTCATCAGCAAGCCGAGTCCGAACGCCGCGACTCCAGGCATGTTTCGGTTGGCCACGATTACGATGGCAACGAGCAGAATCGTCGCGACGTGGATCGCAACGGCCCAGGCGTCCAGCGCTGAGGCAAGCGGTGACGCGAACAGCACGACCTGCGTGAGCCAGGCGATTCCCGCCAGCCACGCCAGGCGGATGTGTAGCTGACCCAGCCGGCCCAGGCTTCCGCCGCGCAGCACGCCGATCAGGCCCCCAAGGAAAACGGCAGTGACGGTGGCGTAGAGCACGGTTCGGGCGCATTCTCGCATAATGCGAATCGGTGGGCCCGCACGCTGCGTTCGCTACGCCCGGTCCGGCTCTGCACGAGGTTCGGCGCGAGCGACTGCTGAAGGTTTTGCACGAGCAAAGCTCGCGGGCGTTGGTTCTCCTGATTGCCCCCGCGGGTTTTGGCAAGAGCACGCTGGCGGCGGCCTACGCGCGCGAGAGCGAAGCCGCCGTGGCGTGGCTCACGCTCCACTCAGGCGACGCCGACGTCCAGGTGCTCTTCGCTCGGTTGTGCGCCGCGCTCGAATCAGCCTTCGCTGGCACCCACGCGTTTGCGAGCCTGCGAAGTGGTCTCGACGCGGGAGCTGATGGAGTCGGGCTGGCGCGTTTGCTGGAGGCCGACCTCAACCGCGCGCCCGCAGCGTTCATGCTGATTCTGGACGACTATCACCTGGTCCAGGAAACGGATGCCGTTCACGAGGCAATTGATCTACTGGTGCGCGGCATACCGGAGTTTTCGCAGATTGTGATCACGGCGCGGGATCCGCCGCCGCTTTCTATTCACGGCCTGGTAGTTAATGATGCGGTCCTCGTCCTGGGGACGGAGGACCTTCGCTTCACGCCGGAGGAAGTGGCGGCACTGCGGCAAGGGCTCGGTGGTGACGCCACGCGCGATGAGGAAGCTGACGGCTGGATCGCCGGCATCCTGCTGGGCGGAGCGCCGCGTCAGTTGGGCCTTTCGGGAGCAGGTCCGCTAGAGGCTTACGTGGAGCGGGAGGTGCTGCGCCAGCTCGGAAGGACTGAGCAGCGCTGGCTGGAGGTGCTCGCGGTGCTGGAGATCATCACGCCCGCCGCAAGCGCACAGTTGCTTGGACCTGGCGACTGGAAGACGCGACTGACGACGGTTGCGCAGCGATGCGCGTTTGTCGCGGTCGGCGAAGATGGCACGTACCGCCTGCACGCATTGATTCGCGCAGCGCTGCTCAACCGGTTGCACCGCGGAAATGGCCGCCGCCTGAGACGAGTATGGTCGATCGCACGCGCGTTGGCGGAGGAGCGGCACGACGTCCCCGGAGCGGTGCGTGCGTGCCAGGAACTCGGTGATAGCGAAGGCGCGATCGCGCTGGTTCGACGTGCGGCGGAGGTCGGGCTGCGTGCTGGACGGTGGCCGGCGGTTCTGGCGTCGCTGTCCCTGGTCACTGAAACCGAGCGGCGGGGCCAACCGGACCTCTGTCTGATCGAAGCGCACGCGCTGGTGCAAAGTGGTCGGCCGGAGCCGGCACGCCTGGCAGCGGAGTCCGCACTGGAGCACGCGAGCTATTCGGGGGATGTCTCAGTGCAGATCCGGGCGTTGCTGGAGCTGGCCAATATCGGTCGTTACTCTGGCGATCTCTCGGCGGCGGAGGATTGGCTGTCGGCGGCAAACTACCTGTTAGTGCACACTCCGCTGCCTCCACCAGAACGTCGGAGCCTGGAAGGGCGGTTGCTTGGACTACGCGGCGTGTGTCTGGCGATTCGCGGCCAGACGGCAGAAGCGCGTGAGGCACTGGAGTCCGCTCAACGCGTGCTGATGGTGGATGGAACCTCACGCGAGCTGGCGGTGGTCCAGAACAACCTGGGGGCGTTTTATATTCGCGCGGGTGATTACCGGGCCGGTCGGGTGGCTCTGGCGGCGAGTACCGGGCACTGGCGTGCCGCGGGCGATCGCGCCACGCTCGCCACCACCCAGCTGCTTCTCGGCAACCTGGACCTGCGTCTGGGCGATCTGGAGTCGGCTGGAGCAGCGCTTTCGAAAGTCGTCGAAGAGGCGCGCCTCGCCGGAGTGCTGCGGATCGAGGGTTTCGGCTGTGCCGCCATGGGAGCCTGGCACCGCGCCAACGGTCGGATCAAGGACGCCGCGGAGTGGTTCGACGCAAGTCTGCGTCTCGCCGAAGACATTGGTGAACGGGACCTCCTGGTTCGGGCGCTGCGTCAGCGCGCCGAAATGGCATTGCTCGACCACGATCTGGAGCTGGCCCGCCACCTGCTGGCGCGCGGTCAGACTGAAGCACAGCGACTAGGGCCCACAGTTGATCTGGCTGCGATCGAGCGGGCAATTGGCCGACTTCAATTGGCACTTGGTGACGCGCGCCGAGCCGTCGCGCACTTCGAAGCCGCGCTGGGCATGGCGCGTCAGAGCTGGGAGCCGGATGAATCCGCGCTCACGCTGTACTGGCTGGGCACTGCGCGCCTGATGCTTAGGGAAGCTCACCAAGCCGAGGTGGCGCTACGGGAAGCCCTGCGTATCGCGGACTCGTCCGTGGGATTCAGCATCATTGCCAGCGCCGCGTCGGAGGACGACCGGCTGATGCGGTTCGGCCTCCAAACGGGGGTGGCACCGGCGGATCTCGCACTGGTGGAACGTCTGGCCGCGCGTCGACGGCCGCTCAACACTCCGCTTCGGATTGTGACAGATCTCCGCCCGGAGCGCGTCGATTCACCGCGTTTCGAGGCTCGCTTGTTTGGCGCATTTGTCATCCATCGCGACGGTCAGCTCATGGAGCTTGGTACCAAGCGGGACCGCGTGCATGAGCTATTGGCGTTGCTGCTGCTCCATCCGGATGGTCTGCCAGCGCGCACCATCGCCGATCTCTTGTGGCCCGAGATGGCTCCGGAGCGAAGCCTGCACAACCTGCGCATGACCGTCTACTTGCTCCGGGTCATGCTCGGAAGCAAGACCTCTTTGCGCCACGCCGCGTTGGCTTACCGCTTAGATCCGGGCCTCGCCGTGTGGGCCGACGTGCAAGCGTTCGACGCCGCGCTTGCCCGCTCGCGGCAAGCTGTCGACGACGTCGCGGTCCGATCGCTGGAGGAGGCGGTGGACCTGTACCGAGGTCCGCTCCTGGCGGATACCGGGTGGCTCTGGGTGGAATCGTTCCGTGAAGCCTACGCGTCACGGATGGTCGACGCGTTATTGCGGCTGGCATTGCTGGTTGCTCCAGCGGACCTCCACCGCTCGGATGCGCTCGCCGAACAAGTCCTTGCATTGGAGCCGGACAATCCCGCCGCACAAGAGCTGCTCCAACGCAACGCTCGCACGCGACCCGGCTCCCGCGCCGCGTGGAATTGACCAAGAGTGACGTTTGTCACTGGAGCGCTGCCGATGATGCGGCATGCGCTTGTCACGATCTCAATTGGCTCTGCGCCTTCTGGGGCTGGCGACCTTTGCCCTGGCGTTGCTATCGGCCGTTGGCGCGAATGATCCCTGGACAATGTAGAGAGTCTGACCTGGCTAGAGCGATCGACCCCACATGCGGTCCGGGAGGCTGAGCTCCGGCGGCGCATCAGCCGCGCGGTGTGGCGAGCGCTCGCGGAGCCGGCCTATGCTCGGGCGCTCCTGGCGGATCCGGCCATTCTGTTGGAGGGCGCCGGCTGTACCCCTCAGCAACGCCGCGATATCGAACGCCTCCGAGCCCCGACCATCGAACAGTTCGCGCGCCAGGCGGAAGCGACTTTCTGGCCGGATCCGCTGCGCATGGACCAAACGCAGAATGAGGCTGCGTGGTCGAGCCTGACGAGTCGGACCACGCGTGGCTGGAGTCCTGGACAGAAGCGCAAACAATCGTAACGAGCTGGGAGGCGCAGATCGGGCGCGTTCTGGCGACCCGCGAGGCGGCAGAACTGACGCAGGCGGTTGCGCGCGCGCTGTGGGCCGCCTACCAGCGCGGAATTGCTCAACGCGAGGAATAACCTTTCGACGGCTCCCAGGCGTTCGGCTCGCTTGCCAGCTCGTGCACCACCGCCGGAAGCGCGTTGGTGGCAACATCTTTCAACGTCACTTGCTCAAGCACCTTGCGAAGGCTCGCGCGTACGGCAATCCACACCTCGCACAACGCCTCGGCTGAGCCGTCGTACTTGACCGCTTCAGGTGAGTCGCCGCGCACATTCGCCAGCGGCCCGTCCACTGCCCGGATGACGTCGGCGATCGTAATGCGCTCGGGCCGCAACGTGAGCAGGTAGCCGCCGTCGTTGCCGCGATGTGTGGTGACCAGGCCGGCTGTGCGCAGCTGCTGCAGGATATTGGCCAGAAAGGTGACAGGGATATGCTGCGCGGTCGCAATCTGCTCGCGCTTCAACGGCTGACCGCCCGAAGCGGCCAGCTCGACCAGCGCGCGCACCGCGTAGTCCGCCCGCGCCGAGACATGCATCTGCTGGTTTCCTGTTGTAAACCCCTTAGTAGCATAAGCAGCGTGCCAACAGGTCGCGAGTTGCGCAGCCAGCGCTTGCGCCGGGTGAATTTCCAGGGCGATGCCCTGCGCCTCGGTATGAACTGGACCGAAGAGGACCTGGCCAAGCCGCAAGTGCTGGTGGACAGCGCGTACGGCCACGGCCACCCGGGTACGTTCCACTTTCGCCCGTTGATCGAGGAGGTCAGCAACGGCGTCTTCGAGTCCGGCGGCAAGCCCGGCGTCTTCACCGTCAGCGATATCTGCGACGGCGTTGCTCAGGCGCACGCTGGCATGAGCTACTCGCTCGTTTCGCGCGACGTGATGGCGGCGATGATCGAAATCCATGCCCTCGGCCATCCGCATGACGGCATGGTCCTGATCTCGGGCAACGACAAGTCCGTGCCGGCGCACCTGATGGCCATTGCACGCTGCAATTTGCCGGCCATTCACTTGCCGGGTGGTACGCAGCTCAACGGCCCGGACTACGTCACCTCAGACCAGATGTGGGCCATGGGCGCCGCGGTCCAGCGCGGCGAGCTGCCGCCGGAAGAGCTCGAGCATGCCCAATCCATCGCTTGCCCGACCTGTGGCGCATGTCAGTTCATGCGCAGCGCCAGTACCGGCCAGGTGCTCGCGGAGGCCCTTGGCTTAGCACTGCCGGGTTCCGCGCTGATTCCGGTGCCGCTCACCCGCCACCTGCGCTTTGCCCGACTGGTCGGCAAACAAGTGCTCAAACTGATCGCCGAAGACATCACGCCCCGCCGCATTCTGACGCGTGAAGCGTTCGAGAACGCAATCGTGCTGCATGCCGCCATTGGCGGCTCCACGAATGCACTGCTCCACCTGCCGGTGATCGCGCGCGAGGTTGGCATCGAGCTGCGGCTGGAGGACTTCGACCGCATTCACCGCCGCGTACCGGTGCTGGCGAATGCAAAGACCACCGGTCGCTATCCAGTGGAATACCTGTGGTACGCCGGTGGAGTGCCGGCGGTCATGCTCGAACTGCGCGACATCCTCCACCTGGACTGTCTCACCGTAACTGGCAAGACCCTGGGCGAAAACCTGTCGAACATCGAACGAAGTGGATTTTTCGAGGAAACGCGCGGCTATCTCAACAACGTCAAAGTCACGCGGAACGAAGTCCTGCGGCCACGCGCGGACCCATTTGGCCCGGAAGGCGGCATCGCTATCCTGCGAGGGAACCTCGCGCCATCTGGGGCGGTGGTCAAGTACTTCTCGGTGCCGCCCGAGATGCACGTGCACGTTGGTCCAGCGCGAGTATTCGACTCCGAGGACAGTGCCACCCACGCGCTGCTCGCGCGAGAGATCAAACCCGGCGACGTGGTGGTGATTCGTTACGAGGGCCCACGCGCCAACGGCATGCCCGAGATGTACTTCGCAACTGCCATTATTGCCGCGGATCCGGCCTTGAATACCTCAACCGCAGTCGTCACCGACGGGCGTTACTCAGGTGCGGCCAAAGGCCCTGCTGTCGGCCACGTCTCGCCGGAGGCCAGCGAGGGCGGCCCCATCGCGCTGGTTGAGGATGGGGACTTGATCGAGATTCACATACCCGAGCGGCGACTGGCCGTCGTTGGCATCGATGGCCAGCGATGCACGTCCGAGCAGGTGGATCAAGTGCTGGCGGAACGCCGCGAAAGGTGGAACCCGCCGCCGCAAAGGCATACCACGGGAATCCTCTCCCTGTTTGCGCGCGTGGCAGGAGGCTCCGACGTGGGCGCACCACTCACTTGACGTAAGTCTCCCTTGGGACCCATTCTTCTGAAGAAAAATTTTCTCTCTTCTGTGGTTGTAACCCTTGGGCCGTAAACCCCGAACGCCTCCACCGCAGGAGATCACGAACCTTCCTCTGCAACAGTGCAACTCTCCGCCCCGAGATGACGCAGGCGGCCAGGTCCCACTAGACTCGAATTGATGAGAGCTGTCCAGCTAGTTGCGCCTCAAGAACTTCGCTTCGTCGACGTCCCCGAACCTGGATTAAACCTCGCCAGTGGCGAAGTCCTGGTGCGCATGGAATACCTGGCTGTCTGCGGCAGCGAC
>JAFAZN010000242.1 GCA_019239775.1 Chloroflexota bacterium | reverse complement strand
ATCCGGCAGGTCGTCGGCACCGCAGATCGAATCCAGTCCCGGATGATTGGATTGCGCGAGAATTGGCGGCATCGCGTGGTCATACCAGCCGTCGCTGTCGCCGTACGCAATGACGATCGCCAGGGTCGACCACTCACTTGACTGTTGCAATGCATTGACGGTGTCCACCAGAAACTTCTGCTCCGAGAGCGCATCCGAGGTCTGCGGATGCCCCGTATGGCTGGATGGCGCTGTCACAAAGCTCACGCTCGGTAGCGCGTCAGCCTGTAGAGCGGTCCAGAATGCATCCAGATCGTACTGGTGATTCGCCCGGTCCCCCTCGTGGCCGATCATCGCCGTCGAGTTCGGCTCAAGGTGATGTGGGTTGCCGTCGTAGTAGCCCATAGCGATTCCGTTGGGACAGCCAACCTCATCCTCGTTCGAAGCGTGGCGGCAGCGCTGGTGCTCTCCGGAGACCTGTCCATCAAGCCGCGATCGAATGCGGCTTGCTCGGCAGCATAGGCATTGTTGCTCAGGAGCGCATCACTCAAACCATCCACGCGGGGTGTACCTCGAGCGGGGACGAAACGCGGTTCGCCAGGCGGATTACTCGCGTTCGGGTAAGTACCGAAGTAATGATCGAAGGAATTGTTCTCATCAAAGATCACAACCAGGTGCTGAATCGGAGTCTTAGCAACAGATTGCGCCGAGGCAGTTCTACCCATGCTGCCGACGACCGCGACGAGAACTATGGATGCGAGGAGTTTCATGGCCCTGTCGCAGTGGACTACGCGAAGGCCGGGCCCGATGTTAGCCACTGGTTATCGGAACGTAAAGAGTTCCCGCAAGAACCAAACGCCCGTTGGCGCTGAGGGCTTGGAACCTGGCAGCAAAGGTCGCTGCGACGGGTACCTCTCGTCCTGGAGTGCTAGGTGCGGCGCAGGAGCTCGCGTTTGAACACGCGCCGCAGGATCGCGACCGCCGCGGCATAGGTGGAATCCACGCCTTCAAACGAAAGACTGCGGCCGCCCAGTGTACGTGCGCGCGTATACGGCGTGTCCGAGGCGTAGTGGATCAATCCGAAGTCAAGTGGCAGCTTCCGGAAGTGGATCGCTTCTCCAAGTGGATGTCGGCTCACGTGCGTGGCCTCGAAAAGCGCCGCCAGGTACGGGCCCGCTTCCATCTCAACGACGGTATCGCTCTCGCGGTAAAAGAGGTCCAGGTACTCGCGATTCTGGAGAAATGTTCCCTTGACGGTGACGGCGCGCTGATTGTCGAGCACCGAGCCCCGCTCGAGAAATGGGGCGACATCCGAGTAGGAGAAGGCATTGTCGAAACTGTTGGTGTTGCCGGTGTGTTCGTCTCGAACGAAATCGGCGATCAGTACGTCGCCGATGTCGCCGTTCAGTGTCGCCGCTTTTCCGAGCACGTATACGCCAACCAGGTTGTCGACGGCTTCGCTCACCTGTCTGAGGATGTGATAGGCGCCCATGCCGAGTGGATAGTCGATGTTCAGGATCACCGCGTCCGATTGTCGCACTGCCTCGGCAACATCGGCCAGCCGCGGATCGAAATCAGCTGGATCCAATTGGGATAACTCGATGAGCTGGGCGCCCACGTCGGCTCCCTCAACCGGTGCAATGCTCACAATGCCGCGCTCCAGTTCCTCGACCTCGCGCTGCGACTTCACCGTGGATTGTGGATGCGCCTGGTGCCAGAGGCGCGCGGCGTAGTAGAGCACGTTTTGGGTATTGGCCTGGCCACGCAGCGCCACGAGTTCAGCGGCCTCGCCAGATGGATTTGCCGTGCCACTCTGGGCGAGAAAACTCCAGAGTATCTGCGCGCGTCGTGGCGCGTAGCCGGAGACCAGGTTCACCAGACTGTGCAAATTCGACGAGACGAAATAGATCGGTCGGCCTTCGAGGCCGCGTTGTGCGAGCGTGCTGCCGATTGGACGCCACCAGCGACGCGTCAGCTTGGCGTAGCCGACGTCGGTGCCCCCGAGCAGTCTCACCAGGAAGTCCTTCTCGGACGTCGCGATTGCGGAGAGCATCGGGCAGAATTGATCGCCCCAGACGCGCTGCAACCGACTCCAGTCATCTGGATTGATCCCCAGATACTCGCGCAGCTCGTCGACAGGCGCTGCATCCGAGTTTGCGCCCAACTGCTGCACGAGCGCTTGCAAGGGCGCGTTCACGCGCAGCCGCGCGTGGAGCTTGTTCCATTCAATCTGATACGCAACCAACGTGGGAATCACGTCGTCGATGTCGGACGTACTCGCGACGTGCGCGGCGAGGGTTTCGGCTCCGTCATAGTGCCACTGGCGCCGCCTCGCGGGAGCCTGCACCGACTGCCACTCCATCAAGCGACTGCCGAGTGCCCGCTCGAAGTGCTCCGGCAATTGGCCAAGGATCACCCGTCGGACGCAGCCGATCACAACCGGCAGACGGTTGGCCGCGTAGATGAGGGCTCCAGTATCGGGCTCCGGGCGACCCGACCCAGCGTGCAGCGCAGGGCACACGTTGATGTGCGCTCGCTCGAACGCGCGCAAGCGCACCTCACCGGAGGTGCGCAGGACCGTGTTATACGTGCGCGTGTACAGATCCACGTCTTCGCGCCGGCCAACGGTGGGCTGGTCCATGCTTCAAGTATTGCGCGCCCGTTGCTCATCGACCGGGTTGCCTCTGAAGGTCGCTCTTGACGGGTGTTGTGTGAACTCCATGTAAACGATTGATGTAAGTCTGGGTATTTGCCGGCAACTACATGTACAACCCGCCTGTGGCCAGCACGAACGTTCTACATGCTCCAGGCCACGCACGGAGGCCTTCTATGGTCCTGGCTGAGCAAGCAGCTTCCATGTATGCGTGTCCGCAATGCTGGAGTTCGGGTGTGAGGCACACCGCCGCGACGGTCGAGTGCGATCGTTGCGGATCGTTCTGTGTGCGATGCGGCTTGCAACGTTGCGCGTGCGCGCGGCTGGGCGGCCGCCTGGTCTGGCCGCGGCAACCGCGGCGACCGAAGCCCAAATTCAGCAGGAATGCCCGCCGCCGGCGGGGTTGACGGAACAGGGCCAGCAGCCACGCACGTCAGGGCAGCTGGTGACGCTCCACGAACGGCTGACGTGAGCCGCCGTCATCAAATTGGCCGACCGCCCAAACGCTGTCTCCGATCGCGGCGGCACCACCCAGGATGTTGGTGCCGTAGCCTGGATTGGGCGCGTCCACCACGTGCAATGCGTTGTTCTGCCCTTGCAGCACCGGCGTCTGATTGTTGTCGGTGCTCAGGTTGACGAATGTCCCGACGGCCCAGACGAGACTATCTCTGGCGGCAATACCCCACAGGGTCGTCCAGATCGAGCCCGCGGCCGGCAGTGTGACCGGCTGCGGCTGCGATTCCTCACCGACGCGCTCGACCAACGGATGTCCACCGGCAATGGCATCGGTCGTTTCGCCGGACCCCCAGATGTCATGGTCATTTGCACTCACCGCGTACAATGCGGCGGACGCCGTGCCGTGATTCGTGGAGGGGAGCACGGACCAGCGAGCCCCATCCCAGTGAAGGATCAACTCGTGGTCAGGTCCCTCGGCGTCATTGCGCTGCCCCACTGCCCACACGTCGTTAGTGCTCAAGGCAACCACTCCATACAGGTGGTTGCCGTTTGCTCCGGGATTCGGGCTGGCTACCACCCGCCACTTAGTGCCGTTCCAGTGCTCCACGAGCGTGCCAAACACGCCGTTGGCTCCTTGTTGCTCGCCGACAGCCCAGACGTTGGAAGCCGAAAGAGCGCAGGCGCCAAACAACAGGTCGCGCTCCGATCCAGGCTGCGGCACAGCCTCGACGTTCCAGCGACGTGTGCCCGCATCCCAGTGCTCGATCAATGCCCGCGTCTTGAAGTCGTCATCCAGATGGACGGCGACACTCCACGCCTCGCCATCCGCCGCGGCGACCCCAAATAACGTATTGAAATTCGGGCCCGCGTTGGGTGTCGGCGTCGACGTCCAGGTGCTTCCATCGAAGTGCATTGCCCGGCTCAATGTCGCATCCTGGTTACTGGCCGCAGTGTCTGGCAGGAAATTGCCAACCGCCCAGACGCCGCTGGATGAACTTCCGGCAACCGCTCCAAGACTGTTGTCGCCGGTGCCCAGGACCGTGGCGCTGACCACTGTCTAGCCTGCGGAGCTGTTGGTATGTGTGGTGAACGAAACGGGCTCCGTTGGAGTCGGTGAAGGCGTCGGCAAATTCGGCACGGCGAGCGCAGTCGTGCGAACTGGCGTCGACCCCGTGAACGTGAACAGCGGCGCGAGCGGTTTGACGTTGGCCCCATCGCACGTGGATTCCAGACATCCGAGCCCGAGCGAGACCTGGATGCTGCGCAACAGAGAGCAGTGGTTTTAGGGGGTGCCGTCTTTCAGACCTCGCGGTCCATGATTGGTCACCACGACCGCGGCTACCTGGCCGCCGCCGCGATTGGCGTCGCAGCACCCGGCGTCGTCGTCCCCCTCGTCACAGACAATAGCAATCGCGTTATTGCCGACGGACCAGAACGATGCGCCAGTAATCGCTGCCACCAGCTGTCCGAGGTCCTAGAGGCGTCAGGTGCTGCCTATAATCCGCGGTGCTGCCCAAAATGCCTGCTCCCCGGCGACTTGCGGCGTGTCGTTTTGAACTCAAAGCTACCCCTGGTACCGCTCCCTGATGACCCCCTGAAAGACTCTGGCTTACGTTCCCCCGAGCGGGGCGGACTGACTCATACCCACAGTTACCATCGAGCCTCCGGCGGTGTCGTATTCCGCCCGGTATCCCAGGCGAGCTAGACGGCAGTGTCACCAGCTGACGAGCCTATCCGTCCCGCTCGGGCGACTCCGGGCCCTGCGAATCCGAACGCCCGCATGGTGACATGGACGTCGATATCAGCCTCTCGCTCACGGCCACTCCAGCGGCGACTGCGCCGTTGACGACGTGGAGCGCGGCCGTGCCTCCACGCGCGCCGGTGCTGTTCTGACACCGGAGCAACGCACAACCAATGGCCTGATCAACTGGAGTCCGATTT
>JAFAZN010000178.1 GCA_019239775.1 Chloroflexota bacterium | reverse complement strand
GGGAAACCTTTTCTCAGAGCGAGGCCACGCGCCTCGAGCGTGGCGTTATCCAGCAGGAACCCGTCCGTACCCACAACCTCAACCGAGGGCGCCTCGGGCGACGTGGTCATGAATGCCTCGAGCGCCGCGGCCAGGGTGCTCTTGCCGACGGCCACCGCGCCGGTGATGCCGACGATGAATGGTGTGCGTGTTCCGCGTCGGCCGAGGATCAACTCCGCCACGTCGGCAACGCTTGGCGCACGCAACGTCGTGTTCAGGTTCAGTTCCGCCACCGTAGCCTGATGTTATCGGTCCACCCGCCCGAACCTGCCAGGCGAGTCAGCCCGCCAGCCGGATCGGAACGAACCAGCGTTTGTTGCGAGCGCGAACCTCAAGGAGGTTGTGGGCCTCGTTCAGCCTGAACCCCGCCGCCGGCCGAGACCCTGGCGCCCGCCGCAGCGCGCTGGCGCTTGAGAAAACTAGCCGCGCCGCTGGCGCAACGACACCCCGATCCCGTCGGATCGATCGCCTCGATGCGCACCCAGACGGGTAGTCCTCGGGCTCCGCCTGCACGAACTGAACTCCGTTTGACTGCACGCATCTCGACCGCACGCTGGTGGCGCGCAGCGAGCACCCAGGGCGGGCTTTGGCTCGACCGCGCAACGGTCCGGGCGCGGTTCAGCTCAAGCGGTTACCAGTCCTGGTACACGCCCGGTTCCCAGTAGCAACGGTCAAGGAAGAACGAGCGAACTCACGAGCGAGGTGTGCACACATGGGACCTGCTATTGGCGATCAGTTGCCGTTTGCCATCGGAATCGCACTTGGGCCGATTCCGGTCATCGCCGTTATCCTCATGCTCTTCAGTGCGCGCCCGGTTTCGAACTGCGCCGCGTATCTAACCGGCTGGGTCTGCGGTCTAGCGATATTTTCGACGATTGTTCTGGTTGTGGTGAATCCCGCCGGTACAACGGGCGGCGGGAGAGACACGCCAATCGGGGCGATTGTGCGCCTGGCAATTGGAATTGGGCTCGTCCTACTTGCCTGGCGCGAGTGGCGCCATCGGCGACGTCCCGGTCAGAAGGCAGAGTTGCCGCGGTGGATGAACTCGATCGGAAACATCCGGCCCTTTCAGGCCCTGGGCCTGGGCGCGGCCTTCTCCGGCCTCCACATCAAGAATGCAACCCTCATATTTGGAGCGATGCTGACCCTGGCGCAGGCGAATCTGGCTCGTGCTCAGACGGTTGGCGTGGTGGTGCTGTTCATTGTGCTTAGCAGTGTTTCGGTGCTTGCACCGTTTGTGGTGTACCTGATGCTTGGCGAGCGAGCGGCCAAACCGTTGGGTACCTGCAAGGAATGGCTGGAGGCCAACAGCGCGACGGTCATGACAGTGGTGTTGCTGATCCTCGGGACCGTGGCTATCGGAAAGTCGCTCGGCACACTCATCGGGTAACAAGGTGTCGCTCGTCAGGATCCGTCCGGGCACGAGCTCCACGTGATCAATCGGCGGTCAGTGAGTTGGCGTCAGGCTTGCTCGGGTTGTTGGACCGTCGTAATGACCTACGCGCGAAGGTCCTGGTGATCGACGGCGACAAGCACGTCGTCGACGTCCTGTCACTGGGGTTGATGTACGAGGGCTTCGATGTCGTGAGCTGCGGCGACGGTCGTCGGGCCCTCCAGGCATTTGACAGCCATAAGCCGGATTTTGTGATCCTTGAGGCGATCCTGCCGGGCGTGGATGGTCTGGAGATTTGCCGACAATTGCGTCGCACAGACGACACGCCCATCATCATGGTGACTGGACGTTGCGACGTTCAGGATCGCGTAAGCGGCCTGGATGCCGGCGCAGATGACTACCTCATCAAACCATTCGATTTCCGAGAGCTTGTGGCGCGCGTGCGTGCCGTGCGACGTCGTTTCGGGGCTACGCAAGACCAAATCGAAATCGGTAACGTATCACTGGATCGCGTCACCCGGACCGTCAGCCGCGATGGCGCGTCTGTGCAGCTGAGCACGCGCGAATTCGATTTGCTCGAGTTGCTCATGTCTCACCCCCGCCAGGTCCTGTCGCGGGAGGTCATTCTGAATCGTGTGTGGGGATATGACTGGGTCGGCACCAGTAACACGGTTGACGTGTACATTCGCTACTTGCGCGGCAAGGTCGACGTGAGTCCGCCGCGGCTCATCCAGACGGTCCGCGGCGTCGGCTACAGCTTGCGGCCTCCGGCGTAGCACCCACGTTGGACGTACCGAGTACCCGGCCTTCCACTTGATCATTCCCCAGACAATGACGGCGGTGCCCAGCTGGAGCAAAGTATTCCAGGATTCCGACCGGGTAACGTATTCAGCCGGAATCCACATTGCGGCGATCAGCCCGATGTGCATCGCGTAGGCATAGAGAGAATTCTGGCCGAGCGGCAGGAGGAACCACCCAACCAGCGTGCGGATCGGGGCCCAGCCGTAGGTCATGACCAGCCGCACGATCTGGAACACGAACGCACACGCAAGAACTCGAATTGGTCCTTCCGCCGGTTTGGCTGACAATGCTTGGATCAGGCCAAGCTGTCCGTAGCTGAATTCGACGTACACAAGTGCCGCGAACGCAAGCGCTGCGACGAGGACCAGATGCGTCTGGTGCGCCGCGTACCGGGCAAGAACGGTCATCGCTTCGAGGTCTTTGAAAGGTCCTGTGGGTAAGGTGGCTTGCCGTTCTGGCCAGAAGCCGCTAAACGCGACCCACAGTTCCGAAAGTCCAAGCGCCACGCCGAGCCCGTTGCTTCGGAACACTGCTCCTTTCGCGGAAAGCTCTGGAGTACGTTCGATTGGCAGCCAGGCAGCGTACCGGAAGATGCCTGCCTGCATCGCGTCCGCCTGGAGGCAGGGGGCGTCGTAGTCGCTGACCAGATGGATGCATAGCCTCATACAGGCCACGCCCAAATGAGAAAGCCCTCCGGTTTGATGAGAACTTGGTGAGAGGCACGCGCCACGTGGGCCACGAACGCCGAACGCATACGCCGTCAGCGTGCCATGCAAATTGTCAGGCGTTGGAGCTCCGTCTTCGCGGCCCTGGTGCTACCCGAACCGCGGCCGACGCGCCGCGCACGCGCGGCTCGAGGGACTCGAACGCTGCCAACCCGTCCCTGAGGAGCCGCGCGGCCCGCTGAACGTCAGTCGACACCCTGTTGCGGATCTGCGCGGGCGTCGATGCGGTCTCGAGATGCCTGCGTAGACTCCGGTCCTGCACACGCCAGAGTTCGATGAGCGCGGCAGCCGCGATCTGCGGCTCCGGGTCCTCAGGCTTCAGGCCAATCCTCAGGGCCAGTGCCCTGGCAGCCTTAGCGACAAGTTGGTCGGTCATGTCACGCTCGTAGGCCCGGAGTGATGGTGTCGCCTGAACCATGTCGGCGAATTGTCGGACCTTGGCGCCGGCCTCAGCTGGACGTTCAAGCTTCGTGTACCAGGAGGTCCAGGCGCGCAGGTCACCGTCCAGAACCTGCAAGACCGCGTCAATGGGCGCCATAGCCGGGTCGGCCAATGCGTGCAAGAGGGCCGAAGGAGTGCTCTGCCAGCGATCCAGGATCAGCGACTCTTTGGTCGGGAAGTAGTTGTAGACGGTCTTCTCCGACACGCCGCAAGCCTCGGCGACCTCGGTGATTCTGAACTTGTCGAAACCGCGCTCCAGAAACAGCTGAGTTGCTGTATCCGACAACAACTGCCGCAGCTGGCGCTTCTTACGCTCACGCAACCCAGCGTTAGGGACCGTCTCATCGTCAGCGGATGGGCGCAGCCAATCAACCGTGCGGGGGCTCATTGCCTCCATTCTATAGCTACGCGACAAATCTTGTGAAAGAAAATGTACTGTGGCTGTACTATTTAGTCTCAGTGAGCTGCATGATCTCATGTGCGTCATATGGTCTCAACCTGCAACACGTCAAGGAAGTACTGAACGAATGAGCAAGATCCACATCGTGCGTGAGTACCCGTATCCACCCGCCATCGTCTGGCGGGCTCTGACCGATCCGCAGCTTATTCCACGCTGGACTTCCACTGGCGCGGGCGCACGGCCGGAGGGGTTTTCCACCAATTTCGGCACGAAGTTCCGGTTCGTGGCTAAACCGATGCCGGGTTGGAGCGGCATCGTGAACTGTGTTGTGCTGGAGGTCCAGGAGCCCAGGTTGCTCCGATACTCATGGCAGGACGCCGGCGGCGGTGAAATTACCGAGGTCACGTACCACCTGGAGGCATGCGCGGGCGGCACCCGCTTCACCTACGACCACACCGGCTTCACCGGCATTGGTGGGTTCCTTATGGCGCAGCTGCTAGGCAGGGTGCGACGCAAAATGCTGAGCGTTGGCTTACCCCCCGTCCTGAAAGAATTTGCGACGTCCGAAAGCGTCCCAGACCGCTAACTGAACCTGGTGCAGGGCTGCGCCTGATTACTGTTCTGTACTCGGGCACCTCCTGCATGACTCATCACGGCGTGGTCGTGTCGATTCCAGCTCGCCTCGTTCGACGTCTCTTTGAAACCATCAACGAGGAGCACGTCTCGACCATGTCCACCACTGCTGTTTCGCTCTCCGCCACGTACTCCCAGGCCGACACCGCTGCTTCCACCGTCTTCAGCTGGGGCCGCTACGCGCGCACCGGGCTGCTCACGATTGGAGCATCCGTTGCAGCCAACGCCGTGTTCTTCTACGCGGCGCAGGTTGCCGTGCAGTACGACCCGGCATTTCTGCCGCTGGGCAACGTCTCGGCGCCGATCATTTTCACGGTCTTCCCGGCCGTCTTCGCCACGCTGCTATATGCAGGACTGCTCCAGTTTGTGAAGCGTCAGGCCGCACTGGTTTTCACCGTGATTTCGGCGATCACGTTTGTCGTCACGCT
>JAFAZN010000140.1 GCA_019239775.1 Chloroflexota bacterium | reverse complement strand
GGCAATCTCGACCCAGACCTCACGCTGCCCGAAACCAACGACGAAGTGGGCCGCCTGTCGAGCGCATTCAAGGCCATGGCGCGCGAGGTTGCGCGGTCGCATCGCACCATGCGCGATCTGTTGGCGAATGTCAGCCACGATCTGCGCACGCCGCTCACCTCGATCAGCGGTTTTGCTGGCGCCCTCGTGGACGGGACGTTGTCGGGTGCCGACGGCGCTCGCGAAGCCGGACGGATCATCGGCGAAGAGGCGGAGCGCATGAGGCGGCTGGTCGAGGATCTGCTGTATCTCGGCCGCATCGAGTCAGGCGACCTTGCGTTGCAGCGCGAGCCGCTGGATCTCTCGGAGCTGGCGCGCGCCGCACAGGCGCGGTTCCTGTTCCGCGCCCAGGAGTGCGGCATCAGCTTCGATGTGCGCCCTGCTGAGCACGTGAGTATCCTTGGCGACTCCCATCGCATCGGACAGGTACTCGATAACCTCGTCGAAAACGCCTTTAAGTACACCCCGCCGACCGGCAGCGTGACGGTTTCGGTAGGTCTCGAAGGCCGCCGCCCGCTAGTCGGTAGCCGCGGTCCGCGCCAACAATGGACTGCGGTGCTCACGGTCCACAACACGGGCTCCTATATTCCGCCCGAGGAGCTCGAGCGCGTCTTCGAGCGCTTCTACCAGATCGATAAAGCGCGCGCCGGCAATCGCGGCAGCGGCCTCGGCCTGGCTATCGCGCGCGAGATCGTCCAGGCGCACGGCGGCCGGATCGAACTCAACAGCACCGTTCAGGGCGGTACAACGTTTACCGTACGTATACCTGCCCTTGACTCGACCCCGTCTGCTGCCACTCCGGCGATCACCGAACCAACTCGGCCAATCGAAGTTGGCGCGGCTCGGTAATGGCCCTGCCCGAGCGCATCGGGCACTAACCCTCAGCTTCGCGCTTGCGCTTGTGCTCTGGCCGGCCGTGGTCTCGGCGGCTAACCCGACGCCGCCGCCGCAAGCCACGCCCAAGGCGCAGCCGACCGTGGTCCCCAGTCCCACGCCCGCGAAGCCAACGGTGGCGCCAACCGCGCCACCAACCGCACCGCCAGCGCCGACGGCCACGCGCGTGCCCGCCACCGCGGTGCCGACTTCGGCGCCAACGCAGGTGCCAACGCCTGCTCCGCCAACTCCTACGCCGCCAGCGGCAGTCGCCTCCGTGTCGCCGAGCGCGGTCGTGACAGCATCACCAGTTCCCAGCCGCGATGCAGCCGTTGCCGCGCCAAGTCCAGGCCCGACAGTGGTTGCCACGCCCGCGGGCAGCGGCAACGTCCACGGCACCACGTTTGTCGACGACAACGCCAACGGCCAGCTCACCGACTCCAAGCAACGCCTCACCAACGTGGAAGTCGTGCTCACGTTCTCCAACGGTCTCAGCCGCACGACGCACACCGACGACTCGGGCGAGTTCAGCTTCGACGGCCTTCCACCAGGCGACTACCACGTCGCGGTAACGCTTCCCAACGACTATGTCGCGACCTCAGACGCAGGGCGGGACCTCCAGATTGTGGATGGTGCGGATGCCGACCCGTTGTCGTTTGGCTTCATCACCCGTGAGGCCGCGGGCCTACCGCCGGATGGTGTCGGCCCGGACGCCGCCAGCGACGACGAGCAGATCATCGCGCTCGCCTCGGTCACATCGCTGCCGCTGCGCTTCGCCGAAGGGCGCGACCTGATGAACCAGGTCCAGCGCCGCGTCCTGGGCGATGGTCTGATCTGGCTCGGCGTGCCCTTCCGTTCGCAGATGGACGGTGGTGATTTCCAGTACGTGAACTGCGGTCCGGCGTCGCTCACCATGGTGCTGGCTGGCTTCGGGCTCAATGTCGGTCCATCGCAGGTGCGGGACTACCTGAACAACCTCATCGACAACTTCGATACCGAGCTTGGCACCAGCCTGGACGTGCTTTCGAGCATTGCGAGCCAGGCCGGGCTGACGCCGATGGACCTGTACAGCGATCAGGGCGGCTATCGAAACTGGTCGACCGACGCCGTGCGATGGCACGTGCAGCAGGGTCATCCCGTGATCACCCTGGTCAAGTACCGCAATCTGCCGGGCCATACCAGCTCGGTCTCTGAGTTTGACCACTACATCGTGATCACCGGCCTCACACCAAATGGCTTCATCTACAACGACGGCGCGTTTGCTACGACGTTGGGCTACGGGCTCGAAATCTCGGACGTTGAGCTGGAGTACGCCTGGGAGAACTCCTCGATTCCGCATCACGCAGTGGCGCTGGGGCTGGCTCCAGACCGTAAGTCTCTGACGTTCCCGGAGTTGCCGCGGAAGCCAAGCACGGTTGCCGCGGACGTGGCTGCGCAGGGCCGAAACGCACGTCGTCTGGCTGCCGCCGATGCCGCCAGCGCCGCCCGCGCACCGCTGGTGCTCACGCCCGCGTTGACTGCGTCAGCCGCAGGTTCCTGGCTGCGTGACGCCTGGGAAACAGACTCCAGCCTGACGGCTGACGACTCGCCGCCGCCGGATGATCCCGGCTCACCGATGGGCCTGAACATGGATCAAAGCGAGCAGGCCGCGCTCGAGGCTCAGCCGGGCCCAGGTGCCGAGGTGCCCAAGCTGCTCGCGCTGCTCTCAGCCATCTGGCTGGTTTGGCTGCTCCTGTCGGCCAGCCGCCGTCTCGGTTTCGCACTAGACGTCACGGCGCTGCGGCTGTACCGCCGATTGCCTCGCATGCGTCGGCAACCGCCTGAGGTCACTGAGGCGGAGACCTGAGAACCCTACACGTTGAACAGGACGTGCAGGACATCGCCATCGGCGACGGTGTAGCTCTTGCCCTCCTGGCGCACCCAGCCGTGTTTCTTGGCAGCGGCTTCGCTCCCCGCTTCCAGCAGTTTGTCCCAACGGATCACCTCCGCGCGGATGAAGCCGCGGGCGAGGTCCGAGTGGATCTCACCGGCCGCGTCTTGCGCGTTGGTGCCAGAACGAATGGTCCAGGCGCGGCATTCATCGTCGCCGGCTGTGAAGAACGAAATCAGGTCCGCCAGACGGTAGGCCTCGGTCGTCACGCCGCCCAACTCGCTGCCTTCGATGCCGAGTGCCTGCATGAACTCTTCGCGTTCGGAAGGGTCTAGCTCGCCGAGCTCCATCTCGAGTTTGCCGGGCAACGCCAGCGCGCTGGTGAGCGGTACCTCCGCGGTGAGCTGCTGCATCGCAGCCAAAGCGGCGGCGCCGTCCTGGTCATCCGCGAGGTTCAACACCACCAGCGTCGGTTTCAGCGTGAGGAACCCGAAACTCGCGACGGATTTCGTCTCTTCCGGGTCCAACGTCACCGTTCTGGCGGGTTGACCCGCCTCGAGCACCGGGCGTAGTCGCTGCAACACGGTCAGCTCGCGTTCCTTGGCGGCCCGTTCAGCAGGCGTGCCTTTGCTCCCGAGGCGGAGCTCTTTTTCCAGCCGGTCGACTCGTTTCTCAATCTGAGAAAGATCCGCCAGTTGGAGCTCCAAACTGAAGTCCTCGAAATCTGCCGCCGCGTCGCGCCCCGATCCAAACGCGCCGATCACCTGCAGCAGCACGTCAACGGTGCGCAGGTGCGCCAGCACTGCTGCGCTGCTTTCCTGGCCCATGCCTTTGGCGACGCCCGCTACGTCCACGAAGCGGACCTCGGCCGGGGTGTGTTTCACCGGCTGGAACAGCGCCGAGAGCTTGTCGAGTCGCTCGTCTGGAACCTTGACCACGGCCAGGTTCGGCTCAGCCCCGGCGTAGCCGCCGACGTGGGCGTGCTGGTGCGCCAGGGCATTGAACAGGGTGGTCTTGCCGGACCCGGGCAGGCCCGCGATGCCTATCTGCATCGGTGAATCAACGAATTATTGCGCCGCTTCAGGAGCGCCGAGGATACGGTCGATCTTGGCCCGCTCCTCGAGATACTTGTTCTGCCCGACGAAAAAACCCATGCGTTGCGTCACGATCTTGATGCTGTCTCGCAGCGTCAGCCCAAGCTGATCCGTTTCGTAAATGGCCCGCTGCAGCGGCGTGAGACTCGCGAGATTGTCCAGAGACTGCATCAATGGTGGTGCTACCGCTCATTGTAGCCTTCGGGTGTGGAGCGGTTGTGGACGCCCTGGCGTCGGGCCTTCATCGAGAGTGCCGCGGATGGCGAGAAGGCCAGTGACTGTTTCCTGTGCGCGCACGCCGCCGACCCTGGGCGTGATCGCCAGAACTTCGTGTTGGCCCGCGCCCAGCGCGTCTTCGTGCTGCTCAACCTGTATCCCTATAACAGTGGGCATCTCATGGTGGCGCCATACCAGCACACAGGCGACTTCGCCCACCTGGACGCCGAGACGGCGACGGAGCTCATGCGCATGACCCAACGCAGCGTGGCAGCACT
>JAFAZN010000115.1 GCA_019239775.1 Chloroflexota bacterium | reverse complement strand
TATTTCTAGAACGTTCAATGGCTTCGAGATACGGCGGTAGCAGTCCGCTCCAGCCGACTTGATTGCGGTTGCGCAACTCCGTTGCGCGCGCGCCGAGCCGCTCCCAACCTCGATGTTCGATCTCTACGCGAGTTGTCTCAGCCCCGAGCGCATGGAACTGGATGTGGACCTCGGTTGCATCCGCTCGATCCTGGCGCAGGTGCCACAAATAGGCAAACTCACGCGGCGGTTCCCACAGCGTGATCTGTCCCCACTCGTGCTCTTGTCCGGCCGGAGTCCGTTCGAAGATGCGTCCGCCAACATACGGCTCCAGCACCACGACCAGGCCGCGCTCCACGCTGACGGAGTGACTGACCGGCCACCACGTGCTGATGTCCCTGGTCCAGACAGCAAAGGCATGATGCGCCGCGCAGTGGACCTCAAAACTGAACCGCAGCGGCTCGATCACTCGTCGGCTGCCCGCGTATTTTCCGCCACCAACCGAAAACGCGCGGCGGCGTCGCCCCACACCTGCAGCAGATAGCGTTGCACCGCCTCGACACCAGCAGCTTGCAATCGGTAGATCCGCCGCGTCCCGGCGGGCTCCTCCTCCACCAGGCCCGCGCTCTTGAGCAAACGCAAATGACGCGACACGGCCGGCCGACTGATCGGTAGCAGATCCGCCAGCTCGCGGACGGAGCGTTGGCGCGCGCCAAGCAGCTCGACAATGGCGCGCCGCTGCGGATCGCCGAGCGCATCGAAGGGATCGCCAGCGGGCTGAGCACGCATACTTGGTAACCAAAAGGTTACCTTGGCGTTGCGCCTCGACGCAACAGGTGCGTGCTACGGTAGCACCGCTGTGCTGGTCACCATCGACGACCTTCGCCGTCGCGCCCGACGCCGATTGCCGCGAGCCGTCTTCGACTTCATCGATGGCGGCGCGGAGGATGAGCTCACCCTCCGTCGCAACGAGTCGGCGTTCAAGCAGATCACCTTCCGCCCGCGCGTGCTGGTGGATACGCGCGCTCGGGACCAGTCCACCACCGTCCTCGGCCAGCGGCTGAGCACGCCGTTGATCCTGGCGCCGACCGGCCTGTGCGGCATGGCCGCGCCGCGTGGCGAGATCCTGGCTGCGCGCGCAAGCCTCAATGGTGGCGTGATCTTCACGCTGAGCTCCATGTCCGCGGTAAGCATCGAGGACACCGCTCGAGCGGTGCCCGGTCCGCACTGGTTCCAGCTGTACGTGTGGCGCGACCGCGACCTGACTCGCTCGCTGGTTGAGCGTGCTGCCGCGGCCGGCTACCGCGCGATGGTGGTGACCGTGGATGTTCCGGTTCTCGGTCAGCGCGAACGCGACCTGCGCAACGGCGCGACCATTCCGCCGCGCATCACCCTGCGCAATGCGCTCGATTCACTCCTGAAACTCGGCTGGGTGGTGGGAATGGCGCGCAATCCGCGCATCGATTTTGTCAACGTCCCCAGGCCGCGGGAGTCGCTCGGGCCGTTTGCGCTAGGTCCATTTGTGAACAGCCAGTTCGATCCGTCTGTGAACTGGAATGACCTGGCGTGGTTCCGCTCGATCTGGCCTGGACCACTTGTGCTGAAAGGAATCATGTCGGCCGAAGACGCCCGCCGCGCGGTGGACCATGGCGTGAATGCGATCGTGGTGTCCAATCACGGTGGCAGGCAGTTAGACGGACTCCCGGCCGCCATCGAGGTCCTGCCCGAAGTGGCCGACGCAGTGGGAAATGACATGGAGGTGCTGTTCGATGGCGGAATCCGCCGCGGCACCGATGTCGTCAAAGCGCTCGCGCTTGGCGCACGCGCCTGCATGATCGGTCGACCGTACCTGTACGGCCTGGGTGCCGCGGGCCAAGCTGGAGTGGAGCGCAGCGTCCAGATCCTGCGCGCCGAGATCGATCGCGCCCAGGCGCTTTTGGGCCGCCCGAGCCTCACGGACATCGACCGCCGCACCGTACGCCTGCCCACCACCTGGCTGCGCGACTAATTCTCTTCGCGGCTCAGTGGAAGAAACGTCCCGCGTCGATGATCACGTTCTGCCCCGTCGTGCTGTCGCTGCGGGCGAGCGTCACCACCTGCTCGGCGACATCCTCTTTGTCCACTGTCCGCCGCAAGACGGCCTCGTCTCTGCTGCGCTGCACCTGTTCGGGCAGCATCCGATCGGTCATGAGCGTGCCTTCCATCAGGCCAGGGGCGACGCAATTGACCAGGATCTCCGGCGCCAGCGCCTGCGCCAGGCAGCGCGTGAGATGCGCGAGCGCGGCCTTGGACACGGCGTAGGCGATGCTGCTGCCACCAGGCTTATACCCCGAAACTGAGCCGATATTCACAATTCGTCCGCCGCCTTGTGCGCGCATGATCGGCGTGACCGCGCGCGCCATGAGAAACGGGCCAGTGGCGTTGGCGTGCAGAATGGTTCCCCAGATCTCGGGCGTCAGGGCCGCCACATCACTGAACGGCACGCCGAAGTTGTAGGCAGCGTTGCACACCAGCACGTCAACACGCCCAAACGCAGCATGCACGTCGGCGACCAGCCGTTCAACTGCCGCGGCTTCGGTAACGTCGGACTTGAATGCACACGCGCTGGCGGCGCCGGCTGCGCACAACTCCTGCACGAGCGCCTCCGCCGCGTCGTCGCGCGAGTGATAGACCACCGCGACTCTGGCGGCCTGGCGAGCAAACGCGTGGCAGATGCGATTTCCCAGTCCACCTGTCCCACCTGTTACCAGCACCACCGCGTCCGCAAGCTGCACCACGCCAGAGTAGCATTGACGGTCATGACGTCCGCTGATGTTCGCGTTGCGCAGCCGCGCACCGTGTTTGCCGGGCCAGGGCTCCAGGTCAACGGACTCGAAGCCGCGCCCGAAGGCCTGTGGCTGTGCGACCAGCGCAACAACCGTAGCTATCTCGTCGATTACCAGGGTCAGGTGCTGACGAGCTTCGCCAGCCCTGCACGCAACGCGAGCGGCATCAGCGTTGGCGCGGGCTCGGTGTGGGTTGGCTCGAACGTGGATCCGCCGATGATCTTCCGCCACGATCCAGCCACCGGCCAGTGCACCGCGTTCATCATGCTGCAAGGCCCCGGGGGTGTCCACGGGCTGCAGTGGCGACCGTACACCGCCACCGATTCCGTCCCGGCGGGTTCCGAAGGGCGCGCCGAGCTGCACCCGACTGCGCCCGCAGGACAGCGCGATGGAGGCCCAGGTACAAGCGGAACACTGTGGGTGAGTCGGCCAGGCGCGATGCGCATCGAGCACATCGACGCCGAAACGGGCCACATTCTCAGCTCTTTTGCGTTCCCTGCGCCGCGCTCGCACGGCCTGTACTGGGACGATTCCGACAGCACCCTTACCATCGCTGAAACCAACGGTGGCCACATCTTTCGGTTCGAACCAACGTCGGGCGAATTGCTCAGCGAGTGGCGGATCGAAGGTCCAGAGGTGCACGGGTTTGCGCGCAGCAGCGACGGTCGGATCTGGATTGGCGACGCTTCCACCAACCAGGTGCTGGTGATCGAGCCATGACCACCATCGACGATCGACCGGTCTACACGCTCACCAGCCAGCCGGCGGTGCTCGACACCTATGAAGAAGCGATAGAGCGCGCCCGTGCACTGAAACCCAAGCTGCGCGAGCGCGTCAGCGAAGCTGAGCAACTGCGCCACTTGCCGTCCGAAAACGTCAAAGACATCCTCGAGAATGGCCTGTACGGGCTGATGACGCCGCGCCGCTTCGGCGGTTCCGAGCTCGGACCCGAGGCGATGATCGACGTCACCATCGAACTCGCATCCGCCTGTCCGTCAACCGGTTGGGTCCACATGTTGTGGACCGCGCACATGTGGATGCTCGCCCAGTTTCCGGTGGAGAGCCAGGAGGAGCTGTGGAGCAATCCGAACAGCCTGGCCTCTTCGGTCGTGAACACCGTCGGCGATGTGGTGCCAGTCGAAGGCGGCTACCGCTGGACCGGCAAGGGTTTCTTTTCCAGTGGAGTGGACCACTGCAACTGGCTGACCGCGGCTGTGCCCGTCAAGCGGCCAGGCAATGAGGGCGGTCCGCCGGAGATGCGTTGGTTGCTCATCCCCCGCGAAGATTTCTCCATTATCGACGATTGGTTTACGGTGGGTCTCAAAGGTACTGGCAGCAAGACGATCGTGCTGGATGACGTGTTTGTGCCGGAGTACCGCACCATTCAGGGGCGCGACGTGGAATCCGGCATGGCGCCCGGCCAGCAGATCAACACCAATCCGATGTACTGCGCGATTTCTTGGGCCAACTTCACCGCGGCGATGGCGGCGCCAGCGCTTGGTGTCGCGCGTGGTTTTCTCAATGCCTTCCAGGAACGGTTACGCTCGAAGTCCAGCAACATTGACGACGGGCTCACCGTCAACATGGCGCGCTTTGCGCAGGCTTCAGCCATGGTGGATTCCGTTCACGCGATGACCCTCCAGAACGCGGCCCAGTATGCACGCGTGCCCGCGCGCGAGGTCAGCCAGGCGGTGCGCGCCCGATGCCGGCGCGACCAGGCCTTCACTGCGCAAACCGCGCGCAACGCCATCAACTTCCTCTATGAGGAAGGCGGCGGCAGCAGCCTGTTCGAAAGCTCCGAGCTCCAGCGCTACTGGCGCGACGTGAACGCCGCCGCCGCCCACCGCGGCCTCACCGCCGACTGGATCTACGCCGGTTGGGCCAAAACCCTGCTCGACGTCAAGACAGACCCAGGGTTCCTCTTCTAGACAAGTAAACCAGGAAGAGTCCTGGACCTCGTGCGGAGTGAAAGCGCTACTCAGTGCGGTCTTCGATCTCCCAGGCGTGGTCCAGGACGTGCCACGCCTCGCGGCGGACAAAGTAGCGGGCGCTCCAGCGTTTGCCGCCTCGCGGACCGAACTCCGGCACCTCACCCCGCACGGCGTTGCCCAGCGCCTCTAGCATCGCCGCCCGCGTGAGCTTCGCGTCTTTCTCAGCCTCTTTGGAGCGCTTGTATTCGAGGCGGCGGAGATAGCCGCCCTCACCATCCAGCACATGCTGCAAGATGGCATCCAGTGTGCGGCCACCACCGCGCGCGCCTGTGCGCAGCTCCTTGCCGCGCGCGGCGGCCGCGGTCTTGTCGAGTGTGCGCCAGCACGCTTCCAGCATTTTGACCAGTCGCTTGTGCTCCGCTGCACCTACTGATTCGCGATCGAACGCTGGCTCAATGCCGCTGAGCGTGCCCATGTCGGTGTTACCGCCACCCTGCAACCGCTCGCGTACTCGAAACTCTTCGACGCTGGCCGGCGCCTTGAACCCGAGGCCCCTGGCAACCCGAGCATACCGTGGTGCGTAGTCGAAAAGGCTCTGGATGGCCTCTTGCTCGTCGTGTCCGATGCGACACCAGCCAGGCCACTCCAGAGCCCCCGCGAAAACCCGCCGATTACCGGTTTCGAGATAGATGTCGATAGCTCACATGTTACCGCGAGTCTTGCTTCTGTTTCTGCGAAGGTTGCCTGTTCCCACCGCATTGACATTCGGCAGCCTATGCCACTGGCGCTTACACGCGGTGCGAAGACTACCTCGGAAGCTTCCTGGACCTCGTTTACAGTCGCGTCAAATCAGCGCGGCGAGCCCGGCGGCGCGCACTGCATCGTTGAAGGCGTTCACCTTCGGCTGAACCTCTCGGTCGAAGCGTGCAAAGGCCGCTTCGAGCTTCGGCGTGAGCCCATCGAGCACCTGCATTGACTGTCGCGCTGGCGCGTAATCGGCGCTGTCCACGAACTCGAAGAGCGCGTTCAGTTTCTCCTGCAGCCCAACCGCGTGCAACTGAGCCTCGGGATAATGCACGTCGATCAGCGAATCCAGCAGCGCCGACAGCTCGGACTCCAGCGGCTCCGCCGCGCCGCGCACCGCCTCCGCTTGCGGCTGTCCGGCAGTCCACTGCCGCCACGCCTCCACCTGCGTCTTCAACGCCAACACACGGTTGATCAACTGGTTGACCGTACCAATCTTCTCCAGGATCTGCTGGAGCATGTCGAATTGCGCACGCAGATCATCGGTTGAGACCGACAGGCGCGGATCAGCAACGATCTCGAATCGCTGCGCCAGACTCTGTCCATCCACCGACAGACGCACCTGGTACCGGCCACTGAGCACCATAGGTCCATCACCGCGCTGCCACGGATCGAGTCGATCATCGGTAATCCGCGGCGCACCCGGTAAACGCATATTCCATACGAAACGATTCAGCCCTGCCTGGTTTGGCACCTCATCACCCGTATAAGAGCGCAGCACCGTCTGCCCATTCTCCGAGAGGATCTCCAATGTCGCGGGACTTTCCGGTCGATCGCGGAGGTAGTACTGAACCACAACGCCAAACGCAGGATTTTCACCCGCGTCCAGGTACTCGTTGCGGTCTGTCCCGACTCGCGGAAAGAATGAGACCACGGTGGTGTCGGTGCGGGCGTAGTTCACGAGACCGCCAACACGGTTGTCGGCGAAGCGGCGAACACCGGTATGCAAGCGTACGGTCGAACGTGGTTGGAACAGGTGCCGCGGAGCTCCAACCAGCTCGTCTGAGAGTTGGTGCAACGGCGTCAGGTCATCCAGAATCCAGAACGACCGTCCGTGGCTCGCCACTACCATTTCAACGCCCTTGATGACCAGGTCGTAGACAGGTACGACCGGGAAATTCCCACCTAACGGCTCCCAGTGCCGCCCGTCGTCGAATGACACATACAACCTGGTCTCGGTGCCGGCGTACAACAGCCCGCGTCGACTTGGATCTTCCCGGATAACCCGAGTGAACTCGTGTTCCGGTATCCCGTCGTTGATGCGCGACCAGGTCTCGCCGAAATCATTCGTTTTCAGCAAATATGGAGCGGTATCGTCGAGCTTGTAACGAGTCGCCGCGACATAGAGTGTCGCCGGATCGTGCGGCGACGGCTCGAGGATGCTGATCATCGCCCACTCCGGCAGCAGCTCCGCCGGTGGAGTGACGTTGCGCCACGACGCGCCGGCATCGGTCGAGAGGTGGATCAGTCCATCATCGCTGCCGGCCCACAGCACACCCGCCTGGTGCGGTGACTCCGCCAGACAGAAAATAACGCAGTACACCTCAGCGCCTGTGTTGTCTCGGGTGACAGGTCCGCCCGAGGGTCCGAGCTTTGTTGGATCATTCCTCGTCAAATCCGGACTGATCACTTCCCAGCTATTTCCAACATCTCGCGACCGATGCACGACGTTGCTGCAGGCATACAGCACATCCGGCTCATGTCGCGAGAACAGAATGGGAAAGGTCCACTGAAAGCGATATTTCAGACTCTCGGCGCCTTCACCCCAACCGTACAGCTCCGGCCACACCGTAATGTCGCGCCGTTCACGCGTGCGCCGATCGTACGAGGTCATGTAGTGATTGAAGACGCGTCGGTTCATCGGCCCGGAACCCACAACGATGTTGGGATCGTCGTGCTTGATGGCGATGTAGCCACTTTCTCCGCCGCCCGGCGCGAACCAATCCTTTTCGGTGATCGGGCCTTCAACGGACAGACTCGGCAGCGACATGGACGTGTTGTCCTGTTGCGAGCCATAGACCCGGTATGGGAACTGGTCGTCGGTGATGACGTGATACAGCTGGGCCGTCGGCTGGTTGTAGAGCGTGGACCAACTGATGCCGCCGTTGTAGGTGATACAGGCGCCGCCGTCGTTGGCCTCGATCATGCGCTGCGTATTGCGCGGATCGATCCAGAGATCGTGGTTATCACCATGTGGGTTGGGAAACTCCGAGAACGTTTTACCGGCGTCGGTTGACTTCCACACCCGGTAATTGAGCACCCAACACGTATCCGGATCCTGGGGATCGGCGTACACGTGGATGTAGTACCAGGGGCGCGTGCGCAATGACGACTGCTCGCACACTCGTTCCCATGTTTCTCCGCCGTCGTCCGACCGGAACAGCGCGCCGTCCTCCGCCTCGATCAGTGCCCAAACACGCTCGGGGCGAGCCGCTGACACCGCGACTCCAATCTTGCCGAGCACGCCCTTTGGCAGGTTCGGTCGGCGTGTAATGTCGGTCCAGGTGTCGCCACCATCTGTTGATTTCCAGAGGCCCGACTCTGGGCCACCGTCAATCAGTGTGTGCGGATACCGTTGCGCCTGCCAGATCGACGCGTACAACACCCTAGAGTTATTGGGATCCATCGAGATGTCGTGTGAGCCGGCGTGTTCGCTCTTGTACAGGACTCTCTCCCATGTTTTGCCACCATTGATGGAGCGGAACACGCCACGTTCTGAGTTTGGCCCGAAGGCATGCCCGAGAGCGGCAACGTACACCACGTCCGGGTTCTTCGGGTGAATGCGAATCTTGCCAATATGTCGCGAATCGCGCAGGCCGACGTGCTCCCACGTGCGGCCGGCATCTGTGCTTTTGTAGACACCGTCGCCGTGCGATACGTTGTTGCGGATGCAGCTCTCGCCTGTTCCGACATAGATTACGTTCGGCTCGGCATCGGCGATGGCCACCGCACCAACCGAGGCGGTGCCGAAGTACCCATCCGAGACGTTGCGCCAGTACGTGCCACCGTCGGTGGTTTTCCAGACTCCGCCGGCGCACGCGCCGAAATAAAAGGTCATCGGATCGTGTGGATCACCAGCAACGGCCACCGAGCGCCCGCCCCGATGCGGCCCGATGCACCGCCACTCGAGCGAGCTCAGCAAACTCTCTTTCAAAGTCATTCGC
>JAFAZN010000095.1 GCA_019239775.1 Chloroflexota bacterium | reverse complement strand
ACCATTACCGGCAGCTTCCGTCGCTGGGAGCGCTTCATGTACCTGTTCATGGCGTTCAACCTCGTCGCCATTCCGCTGGCGCTCATCGTGAACCCGGACGGTCGCCAGGTACTCCATGATTTTGTGGTCCCGGGCATCCAGGGCGGCGTCCTTGACTCCACCGCCCTGCTGCTGATCGTCGGTATCGTGGGTACTACGGTCGCGCCGTGGCAGTTGTTTTTCCAGCAGTCGAATGTGGTTGACAAGCGGATTACGCCGCGCTGGATCAATTACGAGCGCTGGGACACGGTCATCGGCTCATTCGTAACCGAGATCGGCGCGGCTGCGCTGCTAGTGGCCGCTGCATTTGGACTGGCTGGCACCGTCTTCGCTGGCCAGTTCACGGACGCCGGTGGTGTAGCTACGGCGCTGGCGCAAACGGTTGGACCCGTCGCGGGAACCCTGTTCGCGGTATTTCTGCTGGATGCCGCCATCATCGGAGCCGCCGCGGTCACGCTCGCCACGTCCTACGCGTTCGGCGACGTCTTCAGCATGAAGCACTCGCTGCATCGCGGTGTTCGTGACGCGCGGGGTTTCTGCGGCATCTATGCCGGCCTGGTGATCCTGGCGGCAGCCATTGTTCTCATCCCTAATGCTCCGCTTGGGCTGCTCACTCTCGCCGTGCAGGCGCTCGCCGGAGTGCTGCTGCCAAGCGCGACGGTGTTCCTGCTGCTGCTGTGCAACGATCGCGACGTGCTGGGTCCCTGGACCAACCCACGCTGGCTCAACGTGCTGGCCAGCGTGATTGTCGGGGTGCTGATCATGTTATCCCTTGTCCTGGTCGTGACGACGCTGTTCCCGGACCTCGATGGCACGCTCGTGGCAGGCGTGCTCTGCGGCGCCACGCTGGTCGGACTGGTATTCGTGGGCGCAGTTGAGCTGCGTGGAGCACGTCACTCCGCGACCCCAGTCGCGCTGGATCGCGATACGTGGCGCATGCCGCCGCTTGCGCTGCTCAACCGGCCGGTGTGGTCCACCACCCGCAAGGTCGGCATGCTGGTACTGCGCGGATATCTCGTCGTGGCAGCCGTACTGCTGGTTGTCAAAGTCGTCCAGCTCGCCATCGGCCAGCCGGGCTGACAGCTCGCGCACTGGTCGAGATGACGCATGAACGAACGCAGAGGAGGAGCCCATGGGGCTAACAGTTTGTCCCACCGCCAGAATCAGCGCCCCGCTCGAGTTGGTCTGGGCCAACCTCGTGGAGTGGGAACGCTACTCCAACTGGACCGATGTCCACCCAGAACGGATTGAGCCAGAGGGTGCCGCCACCGCGGGACAGACCGTGTACTTCGCGGGCAACGCCTTCGGCCGTACCTGGCGTTTTATGTTCAAGGTCGAAACGGTGGACCATGAACGCCACCGGCTTGATCTGCGCGTCTTTTTTCCATTTGGACTGCAGGAAAAGCCACATATTGCCTGCGATCGTATCGATGCGACTACCTGCCAGGTTCAATACGGCTGAGACTTTATCTTCCCGCCAGGTTGGTGGGGATGGCTTCTCGAGACATTAGGTTCGAAAACAATCGCTGCCAGCGTCGACGATTCCTTGCAGCGGCTCAAACGTGCCTCTGAAAAGGAGTTCGAGCAAACTCGAGCCATTGCCACATTGTGTGCAGAAAGGGGCGCATGAGTACTCGCATAAGGTCGTCCGTGTGGGTGGGAACGGTCAGTCACGACGTCTCGCCGCATCGCGGAAGTGCCACGGCACGCCGACTACGAGCGTCTGGTCGGCACCCCGCAACAGAAGGAGTGCTCGCAAACGTTCGCCATTCAGGTTGTGCAGCAAGAACTCGTACCAGTGCGGCTCCACCATCTCAGGAACCACGACTGTTACGGTGCGATCGAGCTGCTGCTCTGGGTGCTCGCGTACAAAGTCGAGGATCCGTTCGTACAGCATCCGGTACGGCGAGTCCAGGATCGTGAGGGAAGGCACGGGTCGTCGCGCCGCCTGCATCGGCTGCTCGACGTATCGGTGGCACGCCTCCAGCAGATCCCGTTCGTCGCCCTCTTGAATCTTGACATGCAAAGCAATCACGTTCTCGGACCGGCGCAACCCCGAACTGCAGCGTGCGCTCGGAAATCTTGTTCCAGTTTTGAGTGAGGCACACGGGGCACAGGATTGTGCCCCAGAAGCACTTTGACACACTGTATGCTCATCGACATCGGCCGGAGGGCCTCGCGATTCTGGTCGGGTACAACGAGGTCGACCCCGTCAATAGGGTCTGGCAGTTTGACCATTTCGGAATCGAGTTGTTTCTGCCGCCTCTGCTCGGCGAGCGCCAAGGTGCGGCGCACGCAGGCTATGCAATGACTATCAGTCTCGGAAGAGTCGTATTCCAGGTAGTCGGAGTGGAGCGTACCGACCTTTTTGTTCCGGAGTTGGTTCTCGACAATTGTGGGCTGGGAGCCGCCCTACCTGCTCCGTTTCTGGCCCGGAAGCTCTGGTACTACGCGCTGGCCTCCTCCGCACCGTTTCGGCAACGGTCAACTGGAGGCGTTTTGCAAGTCGATTAGGGGCTCGGTAGGGCGCGAGCTTAAAGACAGACGTCGCACTGGTGTGTCACGTGGATTCCTGTCACAGAATTCCAGCCGGTGCCGACGATGTGGCGCAAGGAACGGCTTATTGGGCGATCTGGGAGTTGGTGCGCCGCCTCCACCAGGCCGGCGTCCCCGTCAGCTACAAGATCTATGAAGACGTACCCACATGTTTTATCAGCGGTGGCACGCTGTGGATAGGGCGCGCGAAGCCGTCGACGACACGTGCGCCGCATTGAAAGGGTCTTTCACCCGGGCTGCTTCCCCCAGGGAGCTCTCGGCCGGAAGATGAGCGGATCGGCGCCCAGATAATGCGGCCGTCGTGAGCGTCACGGCAGCCGCCACGAAATCGGATAGTTGACAATCGGAATGAAGGACATGCCGAATGGCTCAAAATCCGCACGCGCGCGTTCGACCATTTCTGGCAGGCGACTCATCTGGTCCGCGTCCTCCATCGAGTTCCACAGACTGACGTTGATCATCGATCCACTCGGCGAGACGCCAGCAAAATACGCATTCAAGCCCGCGAGCCGGCGGATCGCGGGCACCAGATAGTTGCCCGTTCGCCTGCTCGTCTCATCGATCTCCGCGAAACGGGCAGGATCGAACGTGCCGCGGGACAGGCGTACGACGGATGTGCGGGACAGCGGATCGTCAGGTGTGCTCATCACGCGATAGTCGACGGTGTGTTGGCCGCACGTCTACCAGATTCTGGGCGGGCTTATCAGAATTCGAATGCTGCCCTACGGTGTGCGAAAATCAGGTCGCCAGCGATGGATACCTGCAAGGTCTTGCCGTTTCGCAACTCAGTGTTGTTCTTTGACGATTCGCCCAGCCTGAACGAGTCTGTCGATCACAAGCACGTCGAAGCGCAAGTCACGTGGTACGTGCCGTCCACTGAAGGCGCTCGTTGGGCAGTATCGGCGACCGTCATCATCCCGCCCTGGACCCCTCACCGCCGAGGACGCACAGCCACCTGCGCGTCGCTTGTGCTTCAACTCAGTCCAGCGCTGCTGCAGAGCACGGCCGCCGAGCTGCTCGGCACTCCGAACATTGAACTGCTCGGCGGGGCAACGGCGGATCCTCGCCTCGCTCAGCTTGGCACGAGCGTGGCCGAGGAGATCCAACACGCCTGGTGCGAGAGTCTGTTTCTGGAGGCGATCACGCAGGTAGTGGCCGGGCACCTCGTGCGCGGCCACTCGCGAGCGCGCCCGCGACGCCATGCCGCCCAGGAAGGCCGTCTCAGTTCAAGGCAGCTCAGCGACCTGCGTGAACTGGTTGAAAGTCGACTGGAAAGTCCTCCGTCGCTGTCCGAAATGGCAGGTGTCCTCCAGCTTTCTCCAGTTCGATTCGTGCAACTCCTGAAGCGGTCGACCCGCCTGGGCCCGCACGGGTACGTCACCGAAAGGCGCATTAGCCGTGCACGACAATTACTCGAACACTCCGAGCTTTCGCTGGTGGAGATGGCTCTTGCACTGGGCTTCTCCAGTCAGAGCCATTTCACTGCGATGTTTCACCGAAAGGTTGGCCTCACGCCGGCAGTCTATCGACGCCTGCTTGGGCCGCGACTCTGAATACGGCATCATCCGGCGCGCCCATGCCACAAGACGCAGCATCTGCCATCTACGTGTTGAACGGTCCAAACCTGAATCGTCTGGGCAAACGCGAGCCGGAGATCTATGGGACCACCACTCTCGCCGACATCGAAGCCATATGCCGCGCCGCGGCGAGCCAGCGAGCAGTCGAATTTCGTCAGTCGAATGCTGAGTTCCAACTGGTCGAGTGGATCCACG
>JAFAZN010000231.1 GCA_019239775.1 Chloroflexota bacterium | reverse complement strand
GGCATCGGGACTGGTGGCGCTGGTGGCGCGGGTGCTGCTGGCGGCGCGGCTGGCGCCAACGGCGGTGGCTCCGGTGCAACCGGTGGCGCTGGTGGCCAGGCAACTGGTACCGCGACGGCGAACCCGAACGTTGCCGCGAACGCTGGTATGGCAAATTCGGCCAGCAACGGCAGCAACGGCAATGCCACGAGCGGCACCCAGACCGGCACGCGTGACGGCGCGGGCGGCGACGGCAACGGCAACACGGCTTTGGGCGGCAACGGTGGGAACACCGGCCTCAACAGCACCCATGGTGACGTCGTCGGAGCTATTGTCCAGAACCATCTGACCGTGGGCTTCAGCCAGTCCGGCGACGTGAGCGCGAAGGGTGGCGACACCTCGAACAGTGGTACGGCCACCTCAATGCCGAGCAACTCGCAGTCGGCGACGGCTGCCAACTCGCAGCCGATCACCAACACGTCCAACCAGGGCGGCTCAACGGGTGACAACAACAGCACCCAGAGGGGGACCAACACGCAAACGTCGACCCCCACGAGCACGTCGAACAGTTCCGCGCGCGCGGCACTGGATCAGTCTGCGAACGGCCGCAACTCCGCCAGCAGCACTCAGACCAGCACGCAAACCCCATAGTTCCGCGAGACTCGATTCCCATCGAGTCGCAACCAAGGTCGGCCCTGGTGAGGCCGGGGCCGACCTCCAGTTTCTCGCCTAGCGAAATCCAGGCGACTGCAACGTGCAGGAGGCGTACATGTCAGCACTGAAAAGCACTCGGCTCGCGTGGTGTGTCGCGATTGCGTCACTCGCACTCTGGGCCTTTAGCGCTCCGATTAGTTGGGGCCAGGTCACTGCTGGCGCGCACCGCCTTTTCGACGACGAAAACACGACCACTGGAGCAGACAGCACCACGGTGATCAGCATCAACCAGAGCAGCACAGTGACATCGAGTTCGAGCGGTGATACCAGCACGGACGCGACAGCGTGCCCGCCGGTTCCGCCAGCGATTGTGCAGGTGTTGCCGACCATCACCATTCCACCCGCTCCGGCCGTCACGACCACTGGATCCGATAGCGGTTCATTTCACATCTGTGGTCCCGACCCACAGGCCGAACAAGCCATCTCGCAATTGATCGCCGGACGAGGATTCAGCGCAACGCTCTCAGCTCGCAATGACGGTTGCGCCGATTTGACGATCAAAGCGACATCGCAGGGCACAACCTCCGGCAGCGCTTCCACGAACCTGAATGTGTCGCTGGGGTCCGGTCAGAGCCTGTCGATCAAGATCGTTTCTCAGGGCGGTGCGAGCCACACCAGCATTACCTTCAGCTAGGGACGGAGTGAAATGCAGAGTGGACCAGGCATGAAACCGCGTCCGACCAAGACGAACCGATCCTTCCGCGCGGCGCTCTGCGCCTTCCTCGCGGCGGCGATTGTCTTTGGGCCCATCTGGACGTTGCCCTACGTCTACTCGTCCTCCGGTACTAATCAGTCCAGCCAGACCGCTTCAAAACCCGACAACACCACCAAGTCGAGCAACACGCAGTCGAACACGACAACAGATAAGTCGCCGAGCAACGCGTCAAAGAGCACCGATAGCTCCAGCAGCTCCAAGGCTTCGAACAGTACGAGCAGCTCCACCACCACGAACAGTGGCACCACCGCGAGCAGTGGCAACACCGCGAGCAGTAGCACAACCTCCGCTTCCAATTCGTCCACGTCGTCGCAAACGTCCAGCACGTCCAACGCCAACAAGGCCAAGAGCAGCGACAAGTCGACCACGGACAGCAGCTCGAGCAATGGCGCCGCCGCAGGTGCTGCGAAACCGCCGTCGACAACCGTCGCCGCGACGCCGAAACCTCAGCCCGCCGTTCAGACCAAGAAGTTGCCTGACACCGCCAGCGTAGCTGCTCCGGCGGCCGCGCCGGCGACGTCCTCCACCACCGCTTCGTCCTCGAATACGCAGACGGCAAGCAAGACCACCACCCAGACGACAACCTCCGCGAGCACGCCGGTCACGAACACCAGTGCGGCAGACAATTCAAGTGACACGTCCAAGGGCAAGGAGTCAACTCCGGTCGCGAGCAGTTCTCCGGCCGCCAGCACCTCTCCGGCCGCCAGCACCTCTCCGGCTGCCAGCACCTCTCCGGTGGCCAGCACCTCTCCGGTGGCGAGCACCTCTCCGGTGGCGAGTACCTCTCCGGTGGCGAGTACCTCGCCGGTGGCGAGTACCTCGCCGGTCGCGAGCGCTTCGCCATCGCCCAGCACGAGTGCGCCGAAGTCCGCCGCGGTCGCCGACGCAACGCTTGCGTCCACTACGGCAACGACAACCGTCGCCGCGAGCACCACCTCGACAGCCGTCTCCACCTCCACTTCGACCGCGAGTTCGTCCTCAACCGCAACTTCGTCCTCGACGTCGACTGCGAGCACAGGCACCACAAACGCGGCGACAACAACGGTTGCGACGGTTGTGAGTCCACTGGTGGCAGCGGCCGTTGCATCTCCGTCCGCGCAGACGACACCGGTCGCGTCGGTGACTCCGAGTCCCAGCACCACCGCCGTCACCGCAGCCCCCGCCAACACCAATCCGGCCGCGGCCATCGCGAATCCAGCCCCGGTTGACCCGTCGTCGGCCACCAACGCGAGCAGCGGTAACGCCACTGCCAACGCGGGAAACGTAAACACCACAACTGACAACTTGCAGATAACTGGCGCGCTGGTGGCCGGGGGTACCGGCAGTGTCACTGCCACCAATGCGCATCTGAGTCAGGTTCAGGAAACTGGCAGCGCGACATCGCGCTCAGGCAATAGCATCGCGCTTGCTCCGACGCCAGCTCCGGGCGCATCTCCAGCTCCAGGTATCACCACCGCTTCATCAGGCGCCGCAAGCAGCACCGGAGTGCTCGCACAGAACACGGTTTCGAACACCCAGGCTGGTGCCGTCGCGGTTCAAGGCCAGAGCCAGGCGCCAGTGGCGGTGACGGCACTATCCGGCGCAACGATCAACGACACAGCAGCCTCGCTGGCGCAGTCTGGTCAGGCATGGGCAGTCGCGGCCGGCGCGAACGGTGCGCCGAGCAATGTGAAGACGCCCGTGGTCACTGGCGGCGCTCCGAACAGCGTTTCGGTCTCGACAACTGGACTGTCAGCGGCGAACACCGTTTCCACTTCGTCCAACGCGACTGTTACCGTGCCAGGCAGCTCCGCGCCAACCGCTCCGATCAACGTGCAACCGAGCGACTCGGTGTCGATTGTCAACGGTGCCTCGGCGACGGCAGCCTCGGGTTCCACCGGAATCGCAAGTGGTGGAGCCCCGCTCACCGCCGCGGGTGTCCAGGCCGCACGGGCCGCGAGTGGTGCGACCAGTGCTGAGGGCGTTGTCGCGCAGAATACCGTCAATACCAACGCAAGAGTCTCGGTCGACGTGCATGGCCAGAACTTCGCCCCGATCCAGGTCGTCATCAACAGCCTGACGCAAATTCTGAATTGGGGAGCGGCGACGGCAAGTTCGGGTGACGCGACCGCCACTGGCAACGGCGGAGGGACGACCAGCCAGTCGTCCACCAAGGCCTCCAGCGGCGATGTCCAGGTGACCGGTGCCACCGTCCAGAACACCGTGAACATGCAGACCTCCGCCTCGGTGCACGTGACAGGTGACAACCACAGCCCCATTAATGTCATGCTCAACCTGGCGGCGGATCTACTCAACTGGGGCCTTGGCGCTGGTCAATCCGGCGATGCCCAGGCGGGTGGCGCTGGGGGAGGCGGCACGGCCAGCAGCGGGCGCGTGAGTGCGACCGGGCTTCAGGTGGTGAACCTGGTCAACATGTGGGCAGATGCATCCGTCGAAGTCGACGGCAACAACTACGCTCCGATCACGGTCATCATCGACTTCAATACGCGTATCCGCAATTACGGCGCCGCCTCTGCCGCGAGCGGCAACGTCGCCGTGGGAGGTCCGGCGGCAACCGGCTCCGCATCGTCCGCACCACAATCGCACTCCTCGAACCCTGCGGGAGTCAACGGCTCGAGCGGTGGCACCGTTTCCTCCGGATCCTCCTCCTGGACCGTTGGCGCCAAGGGTGGCAACACCGTCGCGGTCGCCAACTCTGCAGACGCGACGATTACCTCCATGCAGATCGCCGGTGGAAATGGCGGTGGTTCGGTGTCATCCGCAATGATCACGCAGCTGCTGCAGAGCATGCCGTCGGATGCCGCCAATCCACTCCTTCAACGCCAGCTACCGTCGGCGGCAACTCCGACTCCGCAGGCCGGAATCACGTCGACCGGCGGCGATTCGGTCGCTACCGGCATGCACACGACACTCCAACAGCAGAACATCCAGATGGCTGCTTGCCAGGATCCGGAGGTTGCTTGTCTGTCGCGCAACCTCGCAGCCATGACCTTCAGCTCTGCTGACGTGTCGAACCCCCTGGATCCCACCTCGAATCAACCGGGTTCGAATCAAACGGGCTCGCAGTCGGACTGTGGCATTTGCGCCAACGGTTCGTTCGTGGGCGTGAACAGTACACCAACTCCGACGCCCTCCCCAAAAACCAACACTGGGACGGGGTCTGCTGGAACGCAAACGCGCACCGGCTCCGATTCGTCAGATGCCGGGGGTTCCAACGGTGGCAGCCGGCACCGGAGCTTCACGCAGTTCACCACTATCAGTCCCGGTCTAATGCCCACCGGTTACACCGTAGACGTCGACCTATGGGATCAGTGGCCTGGACGGCGTCTGCCACCGATGCCGAACATGCAGACGCACAAGCCAGCTGGAACTGACGTCAATGTGTCGTTGAACGGTTGGCCCGGCGCCGACGAGCTACCGATGCCAAGTTTGATCGAGGTTGCCAGCTCGACCGGTCCGGCTCCAGCTGCGTCGGGTCGAACGCCCGCCCGACTTATTCGCACTGCGTCCTCTGACCAGGGCATTGGCGCCAACAGTGAGGATGATGACGGTGGACCGCTGCCGCTTCTCGGCATCTACAACGTGTCGGCAGGCTGGCCGGACGCCGAGGCCCTGCCAATGCCGGTGCCAGCAGCTCGATCGAGCGCTGCTGTCGCGACCAGTACCGACGACTCCAGTGCTGCGGCGGCCGATCAGGCGGACTCCACCGGGCCAGGCGGCCTGGAGGCGGCCGTGGTTGCGCTTCTCGGCGCAGTCCTCGCCCTGTTGGGTGCGACACCGCGCGGCCGTCTGCTCCTCCGCAACCTGGTCGACCGCGGCGCACGCGCGGTCCGTCGCGTTCGACGTGTGTTCGTCCTGCCACCTCGTAATGGCGGCATGTTCCGCGGCACAGCGCGTCGGCTGACCGCCCTTCGATTGATTCTCAGTGCCATGCGTCTTTGGATCCTCAGCGTTCTGCGCCTCGGGTAAACGGGAGGAGGCTTACCTTGTCAATTCGCACAAACATCAAAATGCCATCGTCCTGGCGGCTATCCGTCCCGATGCTGGCGCTCGCGCTGCTGATGTCGGTCGGGTCGTTGCCCGCCCTGGCACAGTCCAACCCAGCGCCGGCGCAGGGTGACAAGGTTGAGCTGGTTGGATTGACCACACGTCAGCCGAGCGCTGATAGTCCGCCGCAGGACGTCCAATTTGAGGCGACGATCAACTACCGATTGACGTCGGTATCGTCAGGCACCGTGCTGTTGTTCCTGTTCGAAAACAGCTCCGATCAGTCGACCCAGGACAGTTCGAATGCGATCCCGGTGCAGCAGGGCTCGGGACAGATGGTCCTGGACATCAACTACACGCTGCGGCCTGAAGTAAAGACCCTCACCCTCGTGGCTGGCCTGTTCAAGGGCGAGAAGAAGTTGCTTGCCTGGGTCTCGACGAACGCCATCGACATGGGGCCGTGGCCAGGGCGCGTGGCATTTGAAAAAGCAATGGCCGCGCGGCTGGACAATGACTTCACGACCGCTGACCAGTTGCTCACGCAAGCGATCCAGGAAGCGCCCACCACGGGCAACTTCTATTACTGGCGCGGTGATACGCGTATTCGCATGAACAGCTATGCCGACGCGGCGGCAGATTTCGACCAGGCCATCCAGTTGATGCCGGACGATCGGCCGAGCCGAGTCGGCCGCGGCATTGCACACCTCTGGCTAGGCGACGTGCAGGCGGCCTTGGACGATCTGAACTTCGCGATCGACAAAGGCACGAGTCCCGATCGCATCTCCGCGTGGGCCTACCGAGCGCGCGGCCTGGCGCGAACCTCGCTCGGCGACTCAACCGAAGCAATCTCGGACTACCAGGCCTACCTGTCCCTAACCCCCAACGCCTCCGACCGAGCCCAAGTAGAAGGCTGGATCGCCGACCTGTCCAGCTAAGTACCGACCGTTCCGCCTGGGTCGGCCAAGTCCGGCGCCGACGAAGGGATTTGAACCCCCGACCCAGGCTTTACGAATGCCACGCGGTCCGTCCAGCGGCGTCTAAGCTCGTCCGCGCCGAGTTCCAGGTCGGGCGAATAGTCCTCCTAAGGCCGCAAAGTTCCGTCGCCGTCCGTTGGCTAAGGTGTCCGAAGGGGTGTACAGGCAGATCGGTTGGTGGAGTCACAGACGTCTCCACGACGACACCAGTAAATGCCCCCTGGACTTGGTTTGGGGCCATGCGCATCATTCTTTCGGTGTCGCGTTCTGATCGTGGCCACCGCCACCCACTCGCGAGAGTGCTGCCATGGCAGCCTCGACATGTTTGGCAGCGTCAACCACGGTCGCAGAGTCCTCCCGGCTACCGCCGTGGCGCTCTAGTTCGAGTTGCATCAGCCGCAATTCCTGTAATCGACTTCCTAACTCAGCGCGGATGCCAAGCGCTCGCGCGCTATAAGGCGAGCGCTGCGTCTGGTCATGTGCTGCGTTGGACGTATCCGGCTGGCGGGCGGCATCGCGAGGCGTTGGGCGTTTGAACGTCATATCGAGATTGATTCTTCAGCGTAGCGTGAAGAGTGCCACGTGGCGAGCCGCTCGATGCAGAGTTTCGCTTTTAGGCAAAAGTGCGCTTCAGCTGGGAACGGTAGGGCCAACGTCGAAACGTTGCGACCCGCTCACCGCTAACCAGGCGGCTAGACTCGAGTCGCTCGAGCCCAAGTTCCAGGGCAGCTCTTTGTTCACGTCAAACCAAACCAGCGCGCGAACTTTCGGAAACTGATTCAGGCCGCTCGTTAAGGCAGCCTGTATCCAGGCTGCCTTCGATCCGCCAACTTCACCTGAGCTGACCTCAGGCAGAATCACCGGCCTCGATGAGACACTCGTGATCGCTGCGTAGGGCTGGGACAACGCGGCAGCGAAGCTCCGCCAGTACGGCGCCCCCCAGTTGAGGGCCGGACCGGTGTTGTAGATATCAAGACCGACGTAGTCGACCTCGTCATCGCCCGGGTATAGGGACTGATACACAGACGAGTACGAAAGCGCGGGCGCATCGCCGAGAGTATTCGGATTCCACACCCACAACACGTTGGTGGCCCCTGCACGCTGGAAGAACCCGCGGACATATCTCCATGCCGCCACGTAATCGGCGGCCGTGTTGCCATTTACACCCACCGCCCACGCGTAGTTCGGCTGGTTGTGCATTTCGTGGGCGAATCGCAGTAGCACAGGTTTGCCGTACGCAGCCATACCCTCCGCCCAGGACGCGATGTATGCGTCCATACGGCCCGACAAAATGGCCGACTTGAGCGACCAGCTCGGGTCGGCGCCGACCCCTGCCCACGGCTCCCAGGTGATCATCGGCAAAGAACCGTGCGCACTCACCACATCCAGATCGGTGCGACTGAAGGCGCTCTTCCAGCCTCCCCAAAGCGCAAACCAGTGGACAATCGACACCGGGTGTGTGAGGGCACGCTCCTCAACAGCGAGAGAAGAAAGGTCGTCAGGCAGACTCGGACGATAAATGCCAAGTGCGACCGCCGAGTCGTTGGCTGAGTACGGCACTGGCGGACGACTCAGGTCAGGTGCGGCCGCAGTCTGAAGGTCGGTAGCTGCCGTGGCATCGACGCCGGCAGCATACGCTAGGTCAGCCGTCAGCGCCGTGCTAAGGCACAACAGCAGCGCCACCAGCCAGCCCGCTCGAGTATTCACATTCAAGCATCGCCGCGTCGGTGTGTGTGCATCCCGCCCCACAGGGGTCAATACAGCCCCCTGATGGGGGATCCCCCGCGCGAGCGGTGTTCAGCTGGCGACGTCCACCGAAGCCTGGCAGGTTACTTGCACAATGACTGCTCACGTTGCGAGGGGTCGACACCGCACCGAACCTAAGCGCACGCGTGCGATCGGAGGCAGTTCTCACCCACGGTGACGCGGTTGTCTATTGGCTGATGGTCGTCGTGTGGATCGCGGGCAACAGCATCTTCTGGGCATGGTGGCTGCGCCCCGGTAACGCCGGGGACTTGCTGCTATACGGATTGTTCACAGCGGCTTGGGCGTACGAGGCTACGGTCCTGCCCAGCATGTACCTGTTCTTCGTGGGTCGTATGCGGCGACCGCGGCACATGCCAGCTCCCTGCGGTCGACGCGTCGCGCTCATCACGTTATGCGTGCCCGCGCAGGAGACACTCGACGTCATCGAGCGGCAACTCGCCGCACTCGCCGACGTCAGGTACCCGCACGACTCGTGGATTCTGGACGAAGGCAACGATCCACGTGTGCAAGCCAGTGCGGCTCGTTTTGGGGTGAGGTATTTCTCGCGTCGGGGCATCGAGCACTACAACCAACCACGGCCGCCGTACAAGGCCAAGACCAAGGCGGGCAACGTCAATGCCTGGCTGGACGCACACGGCGCGGCATACGACTTTTTCGCACAGTTCGACATCGACCACCGGCCGTACCCCGAGTACATCCATCGGGTGTTGGGTTATTTCGCGGACAGCCGTATCGCCTGGGTCCAGGCGCCATCGCTATACGGCAACGTCGGCCAAAGCTGGGTTGCTCGCGGCGCCGCTGAGCAAGAGTTGGTGCTCCAGGGCCCGCTCCAGCGCGGCTTCTTCGGGCACTCTGAAACCCCGTTCATCATCGGGTCGCACTCCACTTATCGCACAAGTGCGATCAACGAGATCGGCGGCTTTCAACCGACGCGCGCCGAGGACCATCTCGATACCGTGGTGCTCGCAGCGCATGGGTACCGAGGTGTGTTCGTCCCTGAGACCCTAGCTGTAGGCGACGGACCCGAGACTTTCGAAACCTACCTGCGCCAGCAATTTGCTTGGGCGCTGTCGATGATCCAAGTGCTGTTTAGTTTCACGCCGCGCCTCGTCAGTCGGTACCGCTTTGGTCAGGCGGTGCAGGTTCTATTCGCCGAAACGTGGTATCCGCTCTGGTCGGCCAGCATGCTCGTGCTGTTCGGGATACCCCTTCTTGCGCTCTTAACGGGCCGCCAGCCGGCTCGATCGGTGCTGTGGCAGTTCGGCGCGGCGAGCATGCCGCAGGCACTTACCGCCTATGTCGCTTGGCGCTGGACGCGGCGCTGGCAGCTCCCGCAAGGGCTCGGACTCTCCTGGCGCGGAATCGTGCTGCACATAGCCCGCTGGCCGATTGTGTTGTGGGCACTGGTCAACGCAGTACTGCACATTCGCCACCCGTACATGATTACGCCAAAAGGCGAAACCGCCGCAGTACCCGTTTTCAGCCTCAGGTCACAAGCGGTCTACTTGTCGATGGTCGTGATCGGCCTCGGCATTGTCTGGCGCTATCTACTGTCGGACACCGATGATCAGGTCGACGGGTACGTGGCGTTCGCGTTGCTGGGGGCCGCCTACATGCTGTGGGTCGTCGTAACAAACGTCAGCATGGACCTGCTCGAGTTGCATCGACGAGGACAAAGTCGGGTGCGAGCACTGCGTCTGCGGGGCTCGATGCTCGCCACGGTTGCTGTCGTTTCCTGCAGCTTGGCCCTTACCGCGTGCGCAAGCCACGATTTGCTGGTCGCCGCCGCGGTTTGGAACAGCAGTGACGCCGCGTCCGATGCCCTCTCTCCGGGCGCGTCCGCCGCACGTCAAGTTTTAGAGTCGACCGAATCCGTTGCGGCCTCTTCTCGCGACCACGAATCGAGGATCGCGACTGCTCAGGCTAGGGCGGACCTGGCCGAGGCTATTGAGAATGAGCCGGTTCCCGTTGCGCCGCAGAAAGAAGCGCCCATCAATCCGCCGGCACTGAACCAGATCCAGGCGTCGGATAGCCGGATACTGATCGGCGCCTATGACCCTTGGCAGGACGGCGCTGATCTCCAGCTCGGCATCGAGCACTGGTACGTCCGTCAGGACGATCCCCGCCTGTTTGCCGACGCCCTGGACCACGCCGCCAAATCGGGCCGCGTGCCTATGATCACGATCGAGCCCTTCCCGCACCGTGAGCACATGCCCGTTCTCGAGCGGGTGAGCTGGGGACTGGCGGACGATGAGCTGCGTGCGGCAGCTCGGCTCGTCGCGGAACGGCAGCCACAGGTCGTCCTACTGCGCTGGGGTCAAGAAATGGATTTGAGTGGACTGTATCCATGGTCGGCGAACGACCCGAACAGCTATCGCGCGGCGTTCCGTCATGTAGTCAGTGTCTTCAGAGCCGAAGGCGCGACGAATGCGCGCTGGGTGTGGTCGCCGGCCGGGGAGGCGGGGGCCACCGCGTACGACCCCGGTGCGGACGTGGTCGACTATGTTGGCCTGACGGTGCTCGGGGACGCCGAATGGGACTGGGACATGGGCTTTGAGACGCCGCGCTCCCTGTCCCAGATCTTGCAACCGCGCTACGCCGAGGTGGCAAACCTGGGCAAACCGGTCCTACTCGCGGAAGTCGGCACATCTGGAACGGAGGATGAGCAGCGCACCTGGCTCGAGAGCGGACTGAACGCGCTCTCGGAGTATCCCCTGGTGCGAGCGTTGGTGTATTTCAATGATCGAAACGCGCCGAACAACCATCGGCCGACAGAGCCGAACTGGCGGGTCCCGGGGCGTGTGATCGCGGAGATACTGGCGCGGGCGGACGCAAGCTGATCGGACGGCAGGGCTGGCTCACCTGCTGATGCCGGCCCACCGTCAATTGGTGACGTAGGCCGAGACGTAGTAGGCGAACGCGTCGCTGCCCGCGGCCCACGTCGCGGGCAGCGCTGTGAGCGTGCTCGAGGAACTCGCTTCAGCCGGCGGCGAGCCATTGAGGAACCACCACAGCAACCAGAAGAAATCGGCAGGACGGTCTTCGACAACCACGTGGTTGCCGATAGGTAGCACCGCGATCCAGTAGAGATTGCCATTGCTCACCGTGACACCGGGGAGCGCAGCGGTGTTCCAGGCGCCTACGGCCGGTGCACTGATCGACGTCGTACCGAGCAGCGTACCCGGCTGTCCGCCGCCGTCAGCGTAGAGACCTACGATGACCTTGCTGATGGCACTGCCTGCGGCCACATAGATGTGCGCTCTGCCGCTCGTACCGGTGGCTTGGGCCTGGAACACATAGGCGTACGCAGTACCGCCCGAGATGCTGTCATCTTGCGACTCGATGGTGGTGTCGCCGACGAGAACGACGGTAGCGACCGGCGTCGGCGTCGGGCTTGGCGTATTGGTCGGCGACGGGGTTGGTGACGGGGTGTTTGTCGGTGTATTTGTTGGGGTCGGCGTTTTGGTGGGTGTGTTCGTTGGAGTAGGCGTGTTGGTCGACGTCGGCGTATTCGTTGGTCTGGTCGTCGCGGTTGGGGTGTTGGTTGGAGACGGCGTTGCGGTTGGCGTGTTGGTGGGCGTGGCCGTCGCGGTCGGCGTATTGGTCGGAGACGGCGTGGCAGTTGGGGTGTTGGTGGGCGTGGCCGTCGCGGTCGGCGTATTAGTCGGAGACGGCGTTGCGGTTGGCGTGTTGGTCGCTGTTGGTATAGGCGTCGAGGTAGGTGTCGCCGTGCTGGGCGCCACGGTCGGCGCAACGGTTGGCTGGAGTCGGACCGGGAACTCGGCGCTGGCGGTGACAGACAGCGAGTTGCCGAACACGCTGCGCACCAGGGGGGCGATCGGCTGGAACGGATAGCTCACCTGGACGCTGACGATGGTGCCGGCGGACAGGTAGCTCACGCTGACCTGGCTGGCCTGAAGGCCCAGCGAGGGATTCTCGTTGATGACCGCGTCGACGACCGTTGCGTTCGGCGTGGCGCCCGAATAGGCGATCGAGGCCACGTACGCGCCTTCGCGCGCGGCGTTCGACAGGTCCACCCAGAAGACGTACAGACGCCCAACGTCGAGAGTGATTAACGCCAGGACGAGCAGCACGGGGACCATGAGGGCAAACTCGACGATGGATTGGCCCTTGAACCGGTCCGACATGCCATTTCGATTCTCGTTTCGAGCGGTCACAATCCCGAGAGCCGCAAGTCACCATCGGGCTAGCCGCTAGTCGTTGATAGGCCGGACGGGCTCAAGCTGGCGTCCTGACGTGCCGATACCTGAAGCCGGAGCCCGCCGACGCAATGAAGTCCACACCGCATCTGACGCGCGGCTTGGCGCAGTTCAATCAGGGCCGCCTGTCGGTCGGGGCACGCTTTGCCTGCCTGATCGGAGCAATGTTGCTGCTCAGCTGTACGGGCACTCTGTTGGGAATCCACCGAGCCAAGCAGGACGCGGAAGCAACGGCCCTACGGCAAGCGTCGCTCCAGACCAGGTCCGCGGCTGTGCAACTGGTGGACGTAGTCGACCAGTTGCGCCGTGCGAGCGCCACTGCCGCGCGTCTGCCCGGCTTCTGGGATGGCACAGACGCCAGCCGCGACGCGCTTCTTGTCGCGATGAACGGAAACTCAGAGCTGTTCTCCGGTCTCACCTTTGTTGGCGAAGACCTTATGGATCACGGGCATTCGGTCGACGCACCCGTGGAGGCGCGCGCCGACTTCACGTCGAGCCCGTACGTTGAGGACGCTGCGGCGACCCACATGATCGCCTTCGGTGACCCCACTCAAATGCAGCTCGCCGACCCAGGCACACCCGTGCTCCTGCCGATCGCGGTGCCCATCGACGAGCCAAATGGCTTGCATCACGGATACATCGTTGCTGGGTTGCGCCTGGGCGGCTCACTAGCCGGATGGAGCACGCTCGACCTACCCCGTGGCGCTTCGGCATCGCTGGTCGATCTGCGCACTGGCGCCGTCCTGGGACAGAGCAAGGCCCCGGCCCTGTGGGCGACCGAAGTCAATCATGATCTACTCGACGACCTGCGTGGCGAGGACGCGACCCGGCACGTGCTGGCGGCAGACGGCCGTGATTGGCTAGAGGCCTCAACCAGGGTCGCGAGCACACCGTGGGCAGCCGTGGTCACGGAACCCAGCGACCTGGTCACTGGCTCGGACTACGAGTCAGCGACACGCCAACTGGTGCTCGGAGCGCTGGTCTCTGCGGCGATTGTCTTATTCAGCTTCTTGTGGTGGCGTCGCCTCGCACGGAGGTTTCGCCATGCATTCGACTCGATGGCCGACGACGTGCAGGTCGAGGTGCGGCAATTTCAAGACATAGCGGAGAGAGCGCGCGAAAACGAGGCGCGCACCGTTCACCTGGTTGAACACGCCCGAGACATCATCTATCGCACCGATGGGCGTGGCCGTTTCACCTTCGCCAACCCTGTCGCTACCCAGGTGACCGGCTACACCTCTGAAGAGATCCTGGGCCGTCATTACCTGGAGTTGATCCACAGCGATTTTCGTCGTGAAGCCGCCCGCTTTTACAGACGACAGGTCCGCGACCGCGTCGTCAGCACCTACTACGAGTTCCCGTGCGCACGGTCTGACGGCGAACTCCTCTGGCTTGGCCAGCACGTCCAGATGGTCGTCGATGATGGCGGCACGCTGGTTGGCTTCGAAGCCATCGCGCGCGACATTACTGCGCAGCGTCAGTCTGCTGCTCGGCAACAACTCCTGACCACGGCATTGGAGGCGAGCGCCAACGCGATCGTCTTGACGGATGGCCAGGGAGCGATCGAATGGGCCAACGCGGCATTCTCGGAGTTGACGGGCTACACAGTGGAAGAGGCGCGCGGTCACGCGCTCAGCATGTTGAAGTCCGAACCCGAGTCGCCCGAGGTCTATGCCGACATCCGCCGAACGGTGCTAGCCGGGCGAAGTTGGAAGGGCGTGATTGTCAACCGCCGCAAGGATGGAACGCCTTACAACGAGGAAATGACAATCACACCCGTGCGCGGGGAGCTCGACGCGGTGACTCATTTCGTGGTCGTCAGCCACGACGTCACCGAACGCAAAGAAGCCGAGACCAAACTGCAGGACGAGCGTGATTTCGCCCAGCTAGTGCTCACTACGATGGCGCAGGGCCTGGGTGTCACCGGGCCGGGCGGCCACTTCTTATACGCGAACCCCGCACTTGCCCAGATGCTCGGCTGCAATTCGGAGGACTTGCTCGGAAAGTCGGTCCTCGACTTCTACTGCGATGAGGATCGCGAAGCGCTCACGGCGATCGACCTGCGCGATTGGGGCACCGAAATCGGCAGCTTCGACGCGCAGCTGACGCGCCTGGACGGATCCACTTTCCGCGCCTTGATCACCGTCGCGGCGCGCTTCAAAAGCACAGAATTCGAAGGACTGGTGATGGCGGTCACAGATCTCACCGAGCGCGAGGTGATGCTGCTGGCGCTGGCCGAAGCTCGCGACGCAGCGCTCGATGCGAGTCGCGCGAAGAGCGAGTTCCTGGCGACCATGAGCCATGAAATCCGCACGCCGATGAATGGTGTGATCGGCATGACTGAGCTGCTGCTGGACACCGATCTGACGCCTCGGCAGGTTGGATACGTCGAGGCACTTAGCAGGTCGGGTGAGGCGCTACTGACATTGATCAACGATATACTCGACTTCTCGAAGATTGAAGCGGGCAAGCTCGTCCTGGAACGGGTCGACATGGACGTGCGCGACGTCGCGGAAGATGTGGCCGAGTTGCTCGGCAAGGCGGCATACAAGAAGGGCGTCGAGCTGGCTTGCGTGATCGGTCATGACATCCCGAGAACGCTTCGCGGCGACCCAACTCGGTTGCGGCAGATTCTGCTCAACCTGGCCGGGAACGCGGTGAAGTTCACGCATCAGGGCGAAGTCGTCGTGCGAGCGCGGATCGTCGAGAACGATCACGATTGCGTCAAGGTGCGCTTCGAGGTGTCTGATACCGGCATCGGCATCAGCCAAGAGAGCCGCGAACGTCTGTTCCAGCCTTTCGTGCAAGCGGACGGGTCGACTACCCGCCAGTTTGGCGGCACGGGACTCGGCCTCGCGATCTGCCGCCGACTCGTGGATATGATGGACGGCGAGATCGGCGTTGACAGCGAGCTCGGCCACGGCAGCACGTTCTGGTTCACCGCATCTTTCGAGGCCGGCCCACAAGCGGAGGACGTGACTGACTTTTCGGCGTTCGAAGGCCGGCGTGTCCTGATCGTTGATGAGAGTCGAGCCAGTCGCGAGATGCTGCGCGACCACCTGGCCGCCTGGCGAATGGTCGCCGATGAGGCCGAGAGCTCAAGTGCCGCGCTGGTGGCTTTGCGCAGCGCAGTCGATCTCCAGCAGCCGTTTGCTGCCTGCCTCGTGGACGTGCGGATCGCGAGCACCGATGGCGGAGAGCTCGAACGCGTCGTCGCGGAGGACCCGGCGCTGAGCACGGTCAAACTGGTGCTCCTGGGTCTGCAAGGCGAGCCGGAACACGGCTTGCGCGTCGCAGGCCAGGTGACCAAGCCAATCCGCCCATCGCAATTGTTCGACGTGCTCGCGGAGGCATTTCAGGGTTCCCAAGCCATTGCGCCACTACGCAACAGGCTCATGCAGCAACGACCAACCCTGCATCTGCCGGGCAGACTGCTGGTGGCGGAGGACTCCAAGGTCAACCAGATGGTGGCGCTCGGTTTGCTCGCCAAGCTCGGACTGGAAGCCGACGTTGTCAACAACGGTCTCGAAGCGCTCGAAGCGATCGAAAGTACCACCTATGCCGTGGTATTGATGGACTGTCAGATGCCAGAGATGGACGGTTTCGGTGCCACGCGTGAGATTCGCAATCGCCAGGGCTCTGGGCCTCGGCTACCCATCATCGCCATGACGGCTAACGCCATGGCCGGCGACCGAGAGCGGTGCATCGAGGCCGGGATGGATGACTACGTGTCCAAGCCTGTGCGTCTCGACGACTTGTCGGCCGCCCTCGCACGCTGTGCTGGAGCAACAGCCGCACCCGATGTCGAGGGGCCGCCCGCTCCGGAACCAAAACCTGAGGCGCTCGATAAAGCCACCCTGGAGACACTGCCCGCCAGCTTGCGGGATAATCTCTTGAGCATCTTCTTCGAGGAAACGGCATCACGTTTTGAACACGTCAGGGCCGCGGTTTCTGGCGGCGATTCAACTGCACTACATAAGGCAGCGCACGCATTCAAGGGCGACGCTGCGAGTGTCGGCGCGCTCGAGGTGGCGGTGCTCTGCCGCGAACTCGAACAGCGCGGCCGCGCTGGCGAGCTGGACGGGTGCGAGCTACTGGTTCCGCAGCTGGACGCCGCACTGGACCGCGCCCGGAAGGCCTTCGAACTGCTCCAATTGCCGAAAGCGGCATGACTGAACAGCGCATCAGGATCCTGATAGCTGACGACAGCGCGCTGCAGCGTGCGCATCTTACGCAGCTGATCGCAGAGCAGCAGGACATGCAGGTCGTGGCAAACGCCTCGAGCGGTCAGGATGCGGTGCGGCGGGCGAGTGAGCTGCAACCGGATGTGGTGCTCATGGACATCCACATGCCGGACATGGATGGAATCCAGGCCACGTGGCTTGTGTCGTCGCAAGTGCCAAACGGCGCCGTCATCATGGTCACGTCCGAAGAGCGCATCGACTTCCTGCAAAAGGCCATGAGTGCCGGTGCCCAGGGCTACGTCTTGAAACCCTTTGGCAACGGTGAGAGCCTGCTGCAGACCGTCCGTGAGACCCACCAACGCCTGCAAGGTCGTCGAGTGACCACAGTCACCAAGGCGCCGCCGCCCGTCTCACTGGCGCTCGGCAAGCGGATTGCGGTACTTGGCACAAAAGGTGGCGTCGGCAGCACGACGGTCGCCGCAAATCTCGCTCTCTCGCTGCGCCGACAGACGCAACGGTCTGTTCTCCTGTTCGATGCCGACCTGCAGTACGGTGATGCGGGAATTCATCTCGGTATGGCTGGCGAGCATTCAGTCATTGATTTGCTGCCGCACATCGACGCGCTGGACTCCTCGACGATCGAGAGTGCCGTCGCCAAGCACGGCAGCGGCGTTGGACTACTCGACCGTCCGAATCGCCCAGAACTGGTCGACACTGTCTCGAGTGACCACATGCGCAGTGTTTTGAGCGCCTTGGCGCGATCCTACGAATGGGTCGTCACCGACACAGCTCGCTTCTACGACGAACGCGCGCTGGCCTCACTTGACGTGGCCGACGTTCAGGTCATCGTGATGACCGCGACGCTTGGGGCGCTACGCAATGTGCACCAGTACCTTGGCCTTGCGGAGCGACTCGGCTACTCGAGAGAACGCATGATTTTCGTGCTCAACAGAGCCAACAGTACTGGCGGGCTGACATTCGACGACGTCGCCGGCGTTGTGGGCACCCGTCAGATCCTGAAGCTCCCAAGCGTGGGCGCTCAGCTCACCGAGTCGATCAATGACGGTAGGCCTACGCTTGGTGCGCAATTCCAGCAAGCCTTCGATCCGCTCGTTGCCAAAGTACGCGAAATGGCCGCCGCGGTCGCACCAGACGCGCGCTAAGGCGCGTGGCCCGGCGCAGGGATCAACAGCAGGGTATTGACTGCTGGCAGCGTCTCTTCGGGCAGGCCGTTAACGCGCGCAAGTGCTTCAACTGAGATGCCGAAGGTACTCGATAGCGACGTCCACGTATCGCCCACCCGCACGGTGTACGCAAAGCCATAGAGACCCGGAATAACCAATTCCGTTCCCGGTTCCAGAACCGCAATGTCGTCCACGGTCGGATTGGCTGCCCGCAGCGCGGCCTCGGTCACGCCAAACCGCTGTTGGATGTCAGTTACTGTCACCCCTTCGTACGCCACGAAGTCGACCTGCGACACCTCGTGATCTTGCACCGTCTGAGGTTCAGGAGTGGCCGCTGGTACCGCCGTGGGTTTGCCGCTCGCGCGCAGGCCAGTCAAACGCGCTAGAACCTCGGACGCCGTGAGTGAGGGATACGCCGAGCCGGTCTGCTGCTCGGTGCGGACGGTGTAGGTCAGCGGCACACCCTCGCGAACCAGATGGCCCAGCCACATGCCCGATTCCGCGGGCACGTCGAGCAATGCCGACGCCGAGTGATCGCCGCTGGCGGCCAGCTGCAGCACTTGCGCGCCCGAGACGATCTGGCCCACAAAGCCAGGGCCCGACGCGCTTTCGGGGAACGAAGCCAGCACGTCGACATGGACGCCAACGTGGATTTCGTTCAGTGGCGCACTGCCGCCCGAAAACGGCACCCCGATCGCTACGTGGCCCGGCGGTAGATGTGTCGAGATCGAAATGTTTGCCGCAGCGACGACGGCGGTAGGCTGTGGCGCCTCTTCGACGGGTGTCGCCGCACTTGCTGGCGCTGTGTTTTGCGTCTGACCGTTCAAAGTGGAACTGAGTACGAGCAGTACGGCGGCGAACGTAAACACCCCGACGCCGGCCGCTATCACAGGGCCAGTCAATCGAGCCACTGCGCGTCGCTCGGTGAACGTGCGCCAGCGGTTGAGCACGTTCATTTGGCGTCCCTGGGGACAGAACGTATACTCGGCCGCTTCTCCGTCGTCAGCATCCATGCAAGTATCGGCATTTCGAAGGCCTTCCTTAGCTCAGACCGCCCGAGGACGCACCCGCGGGCAGGCACTCGTCTTCACCGCGTTCGCGCTGGTAGGCGTTCTCGCCTTCGTTGGTCTTGTCCTGAACATGGGTTTCTTCCTCGTTCAGCGCCGCCATCTGCAGAATGCGGCCGACGCGATGGCGCTCGCGGCGACGTGGCGTGTGCTGGACGAGCAAACATCGCGGGTGTATCTCGATTCGGCCGTGCTTGGACAGGCTCAGAGCATGGCTACCCAGAACCAGGTGTCCGTCCCCACCGACGCTGCCCTCCAGGCAATGTATGTGGATCAGACTGGCGCGACTGTCGGCACGGTTGGCGGTGGCATGATGCCCGTGACGAGCGCAGGCGTCCAGGTATCCCTGAACGGAGCCTTCCATACGGTGCTGATGCCTTTCGTTGGCCTGGGCAACATTCAGATCAGCGCCACTTCACAAGCGCGCCTAGTACCTGTTGCGCCACCGACCTCGCTGACGACTATGGTGCCGCTCGTGATACCGCGGGCGTCCTATGTGGCTAGCGGTGGCAACGCATACGACCTCTACAGCCTGGCTGCGCCATTTCTGGATTTAACCACGAGTGCAGGAAGCGGCGGGTCGACTGCACCTTTGTACGGCAACGCGCATACCAGCATGCAGTACTGGTCAGATGGCAGCCATGCCGTTGGCACGCTGGCGGTGGGCTCGACGGTCGGATTGGCCGGAGCAGGCTATGCGACCGACGTGCAAACCGGGCTACAGGACAATGTTCGGCGGCAAAATCTGCCGAACGACCCGACGTACAACGGGATGGGAGTCCCGCCTTACATCTTGCTCGACGTGCCGCTGTGCAACCCATGTGGGGGGCCAACGGTGACAATCGTTGGCTTTGCGCGGTTTTATCTGCAGCAAAGCCAGATCTCCACGACGCATTTGATCGGCTACTTCCTGCCGTATGTTGTCGATCCGACCAGTACCGCCCGCCAGAGCGGGCCGCTTCAGGGCAACGCGGTCGTCGTTCTGACCACCTAGCCCTTGGCTGCCGTGCCGTACTCGGTTAGCACTCGTAGAGCGCGCTGACCCGTGCGCCGTTGACCAGCACCAACGAGCTCTCGAATGACGCCTCGGCGCCAGGCATGGCCACGGTAGCCTGCGTCATGGCGAGGAACCGTTCATTGTTGGCAGTCGCAAAGTCCACCCAACGCACGCAGTCGACGAGGTGCAGGCTGCCTTCCAGACGCCAATCGCCCAATTCCAGCACCATGCGCTGCAGGATGCGATCGCGGCGCTCTGCCGTTGAACCCGGAGACACTGTGGGCGGGTCGAGTGGCTGCACCATCAACACATCCTGGATCCGCACCACCAGGTCGCGCTCGACCGATCCGTCGGCCAGTGGCTTGACCGAGAAGCGGACGTCGCTGATTCCGCGCAGCGTTCCAGCGAGAAAGTCGCCCGGCGTGTTGTTCAGCACGTCCGATAGGCGGCTGAAGCCGCGGAGCGGAATTTCAGCTCGCAGGCGGCGCGTAGAAAGAAACAGGTCGACGTTGGCGGTGTCCATGAAGTTCTCCTGTAAACGAGCGTGGGTTGATTGCAGGATGGATAGGTGAGCAGAGTCAGCGGATCCGCATGCTGCTGGTCGTTGTCAGCACGGGAGTACCGAATACTGAGGTGATGAGCGGCGCGACGGGCTGGAACGGGTAGCTGAGCAAAATACTCGCGTTGCCGCCCGCGATCGTCACGGTCGAGCTCAGCTGGCCCGAATCCAGTGCGAGCGCGCTGTTGAGGACGACCTGCCTGGCCTCCGTCTGGCAGTTCGGGCTGGCGCACGTTCCGTCGTTGAAGTGAACGGCGATGTAGCGTGCACCTTCGCGGGCCGCGTTATCAATCGAAACCGCCGCGACGACGGCCCTGCCTGCATCGAGGATGCCAAGCAGCAACAGCATCAGTAGCGGCATCGTCAATGCGAATTCCACCGCCGCCTGGGCGTTGTGCCGCCCGATCACGGGTGCCCGCCGCCGGTCAGCGCCAGGCCGACATTGATGCCCGCCGGACCGAGCACCACGAGGAACAGCGCTGGCAGGATGAAGAGCACCATTGGAACCAGCATCTTGATTGGCGCCTTGAGCGCGGCTGCTTCCGCGGCGCGCCGGCGGGAAACGCGCAGCTGGTGCGATTGAGTCTTGATGGTGCCGACCAGGCTGGTGCCAAGCTGCTCGGACTGAACGATGCTGGTGGTCAACAGCCGGATGTCATCGGATTGCAGCCGGTCTGACAGGCGTGTAAACGACTCCCGTCGGGAAAGACCAAGCGAGATATCCCCCAGCACGCGCCGTAACTCATCACTGAGTGGAGATTCCACGCGTTCACTCACGACGCGAATCGCGCGGTCCAGACCCATACCGGCCTGAAGGCTCAGTGACAACAGATCGATGACGGTCGGCAGATCACGCGTCATCTGGCGCACGCGGGCGCGGCGCCGCTGAGCGAGCCACAGCGTGGGGGCGAACCAGCCCAGAGCCCCGAGCAAGATGACGACCGCAATCCCTCGTGCTCCGAGATTGAGCATCAGCACAACGCCGACGAGGGATCCGCACCCAGCGAAAGCGGTTTGCAGCGAAAGCAACCGTACCCACGTCAATTTGCCGAGCTGGTCGCTGCCATCGATCTGGTGTTGCAGCCGCTCGACCAATTTTGGCGCACGCCTGGCGACGATTGCGGTGAACTTGGCGGCATTGAAGTACAGCCTCGGCCGGGCACTGCTCACCGGCTGTGGTCGCAAGCCGCCGATGTGAAGCGCGACCAGGCGCGACCGGACCGCTTTGCGGCGACGCCTGCGCAATACGAACGCAGTGGCAAACGCCGCGACCAGGCTCCAGGTACCCGCGAGCAAGATCACGCTCAGATCGGGGAGATGCATCGCTACAGCTCTACCTTGCTTACCGCGCGCATGAAGAACCAGCCCGCGCCAAGCAACATGGCCGCGATCGTCAGCATGACGCGCCCGACCGTCTGGGTGAACATCGGGTCCACGAAGGTGCGGTCTACCGCCATGAACAGCAACAGCACCCCAAGCGGAAGCAGGCTCAAAACCATGGACGCCATGCGCTGTTGGGCGGTGACCGCGGCGACCTGATCGCGCAGCTCCATGCGCTCTCGCAACGTAGCGACAACGGCGTCGAGGACGACCGGGAGATTGCCGCCGACTTCGGACTGGATCCAGATCACGATGCTGACCAGGCGGTAGTCAGCGAGTGCAGTCCGGTCAGCGAGCCGCGCGAGACAGTCAGCCAGACTCGAGCCGAGAGTCAGTTCGCGCTCGGCGGTCGCGAATTCCGTGGCGGTTGGCCGCGGGCTCTGTCGCGCGACCAGAGCGATTGCCTGCGGGATGCTGTAGCCCGCGCGCAGGCCATTGGCCAGCATCTCGAATGCCGACGCGGCCTGGCGATCCAGCTTATTGCGTTCTTGGGATTCACGGCGGAGCCAGAAGATCAGGCTCCCGCAAATGGCCGTGACGAGAAATAGACCGGGCAGTCCCCCGATCAGACCAACCATTGCGCAGCCGATGGCGGCCAGCGTGGCCAGGCGAATAACGAGCTCGGCTCGGGCTCGTAGCATGCCGCGCGCACGCTGGGTGGCACGATTGAATGCCGCGAGCTGCGGAGCAAACCTGAACTCGCTAGCTGTGCTCGATGGCGTCGCGACGCCAACCAACAACGCCATGCGGCGGCCGCGTGCTCGACGCGCTCGCCGCTGCATGAAAACCAGCACCAGGCAGCCGACCCCGACGCCCGTAAGCGCAGCCACCGCCATCATCAGGCCAGCATCCGGACCGAGCATCAGTGTCTCGACGACTCAGCAAGGATCGGAGGGCCGCCCACGCGCGCTCGCAAGGCCTCATCCGTCACGCCATCTGGCAGGCGGGCATCGACTGTAGTGTCGACTGGGCGGATGACCGCAAATGGCCTCGCCCCCAGGTTCGTAGCTGACACGACCAGGACGGCGTCCTCGGGTAACACCTCTACCGTCAGTGCCGAATCTGATGGGCCGGTCCCAGAGTCGAGGACCAGTACATCGTGCAACAACACACGAGTGGTGGCCTGACCAGCGAGCTCAGCTGGCAGATACGCCAACAGATCGATACGGTCGCCGGCCTGGGCAAAGCTACTCGAGCCTGAGATGCCATCCAGGTGAACCACCAGTGCAACGGAGCGATCTACAGGCGTGGGCGAGGTCGCTAGCGTAGCGGTAGGCCGCGGCGCAGGCACATCGACGGCGATCTGCGGTTGATCATTCGCCGGAGCCGATCGGCTGACAATGAACCATGCCGTGAGAACGATGGCCACGAGTAGACTTCCCCCGCCAGCCAACGCAAAACGATCCCGCATGCTCGAAACCCCCTCGTTGCTCCGACTATCGGAACCCGCGCATGAGTCCATGAGCCCCTGCGGTGTTACGCGTACGTCAAAGTTGGGCTGAGCGTGGATGATCTGCGCCGGCTGCTGTAAAACGACGTGACCTGCTGATGACGGACGAACGACGCTACACGATCCTGCTTGACCCTGACGACGAGGAGGGGGGATACACCGTCACGGTGCCCGCGTTACCAGGGGTAGTCACATAAGGCGAGACAGTCGACGAATGTCGTGAGCGCGCCCGGGAGGCGATTGCACTCCATATCGAGGGATTGGTCGCCCGCGGTTTGCCAGTGCCCGAGGAGCGCATCCAGCCTCAACTCGCCACTATCAATCAGCGTCGCCGCCTGAGCATAGACGCGACCGGCACCCAGGCAGCTGTTGCCGCGCAGAAACGGGCGATTGGGGAGGCTGCCTGCGATTTCTAAGGTGTACGAATGGGTGTACTCGGCGCCTTAAGGGCGTCCGGACGGGTCCAATCCTGGTTGAATTGAACTCGAATAAGTGGGAGCCGACGAAGGGATTCGAACCCCCGACCCATGCTTTACGAAAGCATTGCTCTACCCCTGAGCTACGTCGGCTTAGCGCCGACCAAGTATAGCAATCGCCTTTCAGGCGGCTTGCAGGCCGAGTTGGGCGGCGTCGCGGGTGGCGTCGTCGGCGCAGGGTCGGCAGACGCGGTGATCAGCCTGGCAGTCGTGACAAAACAACTGGTGGGTGGCCGCATCGGCGCGACCACAGAAAGCGCACTCCCCGTCCATGACGCGCTCAGTAAACGTCGCGCACGGCGCGAGCGCGGGTTGGAGCGCGGTTAAGAAGACGTCGAGGCGCTGCCAGGCAAGAGCTAGTGGCCCGTCGCAGGTAGGGGGATCTGCAGTTTTTGGCCGATCTGCAGCTTCTGAGGATCGTCGATGTTGTTGGCGGCGACCAGGTCCTCGGTTTTGATCTTGAACTTGGCCGCGATGCTCGCGGGGCTATCACCCGCTTGCACGATGTAGGTCTGCGAGGCCGGCGTGGGGCTCGGCTCGGCCGTGGGCGGCGGCAGGACCGCAATCGCGGTTGGCGTTGGCGGGTTCGCCAGCGCCGCAACACGACCTGGGCCCGTTGCCCAATTCAGGCCGACGTACAGAAAACCAGCCAAGCCCAGCACCACCACGATGAAGCCGATGATGTACGGCATCTGACGGCTCTCTCGCCGCGCCTGACGACCGTACACGGGGTGCCGATGCTCGGCGCGAGGAAAGGTGTAGCCGCGGCGCGTTGACGGGCGCTCGCCCGCACCCGGGCGCAACGCCCGTCGGCGATCGCGACCATTTTGCACCTCGCGACCGTCCATTGCTTCGCGATGATAACGGCCGCGCCGCTCCGGTTATGACAACGCGATCCCTAGATAGATTGCGATTCTCGGCTCAGATGCCCGGCGGCTCAACACACGAGCCATCTCGGCCGATGCTTGATATGGCGCTCCGCAACCCAACATGTCCTGGCAATTCACACCGTACTTGCTGCCACTCGTCAGCTCGGCTTTGCTGCCGATCTGTCTCGCGCTGTTCGTCCTCAGACGGCCGAACGCAGCAGGAGCGCGTGCCTTCGTGGCGTTGATGGGGGCCGTCGCGGCATGGTCTATTGCCTACTCGATCGAGCTTGCCGCGGCAGATGCCCACATCGAGATCATCTGGCATCGCTGGACCTACGTCGTGGGCGACCTCGTCCCGCCCGCCTGGATCATATTCGCGGCGCACTATGCCGGCGGACGGGCGCACGGCTTTGTCACCTCGCGCCGCATCTGGCTGGCCGTCGTCCCTCTGATCTCGTTGTTGTTCGTACTCAGCGGCGACCGCTCCGGGCTGATCTGGAGCAGCTTCACCCAGGACACCGGTGGCCCATTCCTGGCGGTCCGTGGCGAGCCAGGCACCTGGTTCTGGATCGACCTGGCCTACTCGTACGTGGTGATCGTCTCGGGGATCGTCATGCTTGCGCGCTCCCTGTTCCGTTCCCGGCGGCTGTACCACCAGCAGATCCTGATGCTGCTCATGGGCGTTGTGCTGCCGTGGCTGGCCGACCTCGCGACCAATCTCGGCTTCGGGCCGCTACCCGACCTCGACATGACGCCGATGGCCTGTACCGCCACGGCGATCGTCTTCGCCTGGGGCCTTTTCCGTTTCCACTTCTTCGACGTCGTGCCAGTCGCTCGCGACGTCGTCTTCGAGGAGCTGAGCGACGCCGTGCTGGTCCTGGACGGTCTCAATCGCATCGTCGACCTGAACGCGGCTGCCACACGTATCCTCGGCGTTGAGGTCGCCGCGGTCAGCGGACGACCCGCGCCCGACGTCCTCCACGGTTGGCCTGAAATGATTCATGCCAGCGACGCCAAGCAGGAGGTGCGGACCGAGCTCACGCTGGACGAGCGCTCGTTCGACGTGCACGTGTCCCCATTGCGTAAGGCGCCACGCGGGTTCTCGGCGCGGCTGGTCGTGCTGCGCGATATCACCGAACGCAAATCGCTCGAGCAGCGCCTCGCTCAGCAGGCATATGGGGACGCTCTCACCGGGCTTGCCAATCGCGCCCACTTTCAGGCGCGGCTCGCCGAGGCGCTCTCAGCAGGCCAGCGCACCGGGGTTCTGTTTCTCGACCTGGACGACTTCAAGACCGTCAACGACAGCCTGGGGCACCCCGCTGGCGACCGTCTGCTCGTCGAAGTCGCCGGGCGATTGCAGGCCTCGCTGGATCACTCGGCCACCGCGGCGCGACTCGGCGGTGATGAGTTCGCGGTACTCGTACCGGGGGCGGACTCCATGAATGCGCTCGTCGCGATGGCCAGGCAGGTGCTGGGGGCGCTCGAACGGCCGTTTGATCTATCCGGACGCGAGCTGCCTATTCGCGCCAGCATCGGGATCGCCGCCTCGAGCCCGGACGTCAGGTCGCCGGACGACCTGCTGCGCAATGCCGACCTGGCGCTGTACGCAGCCAAGGCCAAAGGAAAGTCGCGCTACGCCGTATTCGACGCCAGCATGGAGCGCAACGCCCTGGAGCGGCTGGAGCTGGAGGCTTCCATGCGCCAGGGACTCGAGCGGGGCGAATTCGAGGTCTACTACCAGCCGATCGTTTCGCTGCTGGACTCGCGCATCATCGAAGTCGAGGCGCTCGTGCGCTGGAACCACCCAATCCGAGGCCTGGTTGCGCCCAGCAACTTCATTCCGCTCGCGGAGGAGACCGGCATCATCGTGCCGCTGGGACAGTTCGTGCTCGAAACCGCTTGCCGCGACGTACGTTCGTGGCAGACGCGGTTTGCCGGATGCGCTGAGCTCGGGGTGTCGGTGAACCTGTCGGGACGGCAATTCCAGCACCCGAGTCTGTTCGAGGACATCGACCGGGCGCTGCAGGACTCGGGCTTGCCGCCCGATTCTCTCTGCCTGGAGATCACCGAGAGTGTGGCCATGGAGCATCCTGAGGCCACTGCCGCTGCGTTGGAGCTGCTCAAGCTGTGGGGCACTCGGGTGGCGATCGACGACTTCGGCACCGGCTATTCATCGCTGAGCTACTTGAAGCGGTTCCCGGTGGATGCGCTAAAGATCGACCAGTCGTTCGTGGAGGGGCTTGGCGGGTCCGGACATGACTCGGCAATCGTGCGCGCCATCGTGGCGCTGGCGCGGTCCTTGGGCATGCAGGTCACCGCGGAAGGAATTGAATCCGAGGTCCAGCGGCAGTATCTGGCCGGTACCGGGGCGGACCGGGGGCAGGGATATCTCTTTTCGCGGCCCGTGCCGCGGGATCAGCTCGCAGCGATGCTGGAGTCGGTCGCACAGGCGCGCGCAGCCTGACGGCGGAGCCTCAGTCTTCGCGGTCGAGCTCGAATGCGGTGTGCAGCACACGGACGGCGTCCTCGACGTGGTCGCGCGAGACCACGCACGTGATGCGGATATCGGAGGTGCTGATGATGTTAATGTTCACCCCGGCCCTGGCCAGCGCGCCGAACATGCGCGCGGCGTAGCCAGGTGCGCTCTGCATCCCTGTCCCCACGATGCTGACTTTCGCCAGGTCATCGGCGGTGTCTACAGAAGCAGCGTGGATCGACGGAGCAACGGACTGCGTAATCTCCAACGCCCGTGGCAAATCGCTGCGTGAGATGGTGAACGACAGATCCGTCGTCCCATCGGCGCCTGAAGACTGAGCAATTGTGTCCACACTGACGCTGGCAGCCGCCAGGGGCTCGAAGATCGCGGCGGCGACGCCGGGTCGGTCGGGCACGCGTACCAGCGTGATGCGGGCAACGTCGGTATCGTGGGCGATGCCCCGCACGTTCTTGCGAACTTCCATTGGCATGGTGTTTTTAGAGTCTCCGTCGCGATGGATCAGGGTGCCAGGCGTGTCGGTGAAGGACGAGGCGACCAGAATCGGCATGCTGTAGAGCTCTGCTAGCTCCACCGCCCGCGGGTGCATGACGCGCGCGCCAAGCTGCGCCAGCTCGAGCATCTCCTCGTAACCAACCTCGCTGAGCTTGCGGGCGCTTGGCACCACCCGCGGATCGGCGGTGTAGATGCCTTCCACGTCGGTGTAGATGTCGCAGCGTTCGGCGCCGAGTGCGCAAGCGAGCGCAACAGCGGTCGTGTCCGAGCCGCCGCGACCGAGCGTGGTGACGTCCTGGTCTTCGGTCACGCCTTGAAAGCCGGTCACAATGACCACTTTGCCGTGGAGCAGCTCGGTCGAAATGCGGGCAGGCTGTATATCGGTGATTCGCGCGCGGGAAAAGACGCGCGTAGAGCGGATGCCAGCCTGCAGGCCGGTCAGCGCAACCGCGGGTTGCTGAAGGTCGTGGAGCGCCATGGCCATCAAGGTCGCGCTGACGGTTTCTCCGGTGGAAAGCAAGAGGTCCAGCTCACGCTCCGGGGGTCGTTGCGCCACGGAGTACGCGAGCTCGATCAGCTCATCGGTGGTGTCACCCATGGCCGAGACGACCACGATCACAGGCTTGCCCCTGGCTGCGGTCCGGGCGACGCGGCGGGCGGCCGCGCGAATGCGTTCGGCCGTCGCTAGGGACGAGCCACCGTATTTCTGGACGAGCAAGCCTTGGATCTCAGGTGGGGACAACGTGCGCTCCAGATTGAGTCAGTGCAAGAACGAAAGTCGAGCCGGCGACGTCCAGGTCCGCGGCGCGCGTCTCGAACGCGTGCTTGACGGACGCAACCTGATCGGCGCCCTGGCACAGGGCCAGGACCGTCGGGCCGGCGCCAGAAATGTACGCGGCAAGCGCTCCCGCCTGCACGGCCGCCTCGAGCAGCGGCGCGCCAGCGGGAAAGAGTGGCAGCCGAAACGGCTGATGCAGGCGGTCGCGGCAAGCCTCGGCCAGGAGATCGCTGCGGCCGGCGGTGAGTGCAGCCACCATCAGGCTCGCGCGGGCAACGTTGAAGACTGCATCGCTCAGCGGCACAGCCGTGGGCAGCAACCCACGCGCATGCGCGGTTGGGACGTTGTGCTCGGGCACGAAGCACACCGCCGTCAACTCCAGCGCGACCGAGACTGGCGACTGAAGCACGTGACCGGTGTCGGTCAGTAACGCGACGCGTGCACCACCAAGGAGGCACGGGGCAACGTTGTCGGGGTGGCCTTCGATAGAGGTCGCGAGGTCCAGAAGGGCGTTGGTGTCGAGTGGACCACCGAGGCAGGCATTCCCGAGCAAGACGCCGCAGGCGATCGCTGCCGCGCTGCTGCCGAGGCCACGGTTGAAGATGATCCGATTCTCACAGCGCAGCTCGAAGCCCGGGTACGGCGCACCTACCAGGACGTACACCGCGCGGGCGGACCGGAGGATGAGGTTCGATGCATCGTCTTCGGCAAGACGGCCAGGGGCCGCAACGACTTCGTTCCACAGATCCAGCGCCAGGCCAAGGCAATCGAAGCCCGCACCGAGGTTCGCGCTCGTCGCGGGCGCACGCACAGCAATGGAGGACACCCCGTCTGAATCAGTGCGGCGTGAACGTGGTGGACCAGGACAGCTCCTGGTCGTCCGCCTGAGTAAAGACGTGCACGGTCACGGGATAGTTTGGCGTCGCCGCACCGATGTTGAAAGTGATCGAGGCGGCTCCGTTCGCATCAGTTTTCACGGTCCCAGTCGGCGGCCAGCGCTCCTGCGTCGTGCGGTACTGCACCGTGGCCCAAACGTCCGAGCTTGGCACAGGCGCGCCATCGCGGCGCAGATGAATCTGCACCGTTTCGGTGCTGTTCTGCGCAGGCGTGGGATTCGAAACAGCGACGTTTGAGCTCGAGTAGCGCGCCGACACGCTGGGCAGCGGTGTGGCCGTCGCTTCGACTGTCGGCACGGCGGTGACCGTGACGTCGATAACGCGCCGCGTTGAATTGGACAGCGGCAGCACAGCCTGCAGCGCGTTCAACGCAGAGAGGTTGACACTGAGTCGAGGAATCAGCAGGTAGCCAGCGATCACGGCCAGGCCGACGACCGTAAGGACCACAATGACGTCGCCCATGCCCGCGTAACGTGGCTGGACCGCCTGGCGCGGTCGGCGTCGCTTCGTCGAGCGAGAAGCGACTTTCGGGCCTGGCCGAATCGGCGTGGGTGCCCCGGCGGGCATCAGGGCCTGGCTCAGGCGCATGCGATCGTATTCAGCACGCCGCACCGGGTTCCCCAGCACCTCGTAGGCGACGTTCAGCTGCTTGAGGGCCTGGTTATCGCTGCCGCCATTGCCGATCAGCTTGGCTGCCAGCCGTCGATAGGTGGTCTGGATCGCGATCTCTGAGGCGGAGGGGCCCAGTCCAAGCACCGCGTACAGGCCCGGGTCGGGCCGCACGGAAGCCGGCAGCGGCGTGGCGAGCGCGCTCTCTTCTGCCAGCACCGGGAGGCGAGTGGTTTCAGCCTCGGGCGGGACGTCTTCGGGGTCGTCGTCCTGGGCGGCCACAGTTGCTACGGGCGTGGCGTCGACGGTGCCATTGGTGCCGTTAGTCCCGTTGACGTGCGTGTCCGCCTCCTGGTCCGCGGCGTAGTCGGGTCGGCGCGGCACGGCCATCATGGTACAGCCTGGGTCGCGAAGCCCAGGTCTGCCAGCACTTCGGCCGCGACGCGCGCGTCATTCCACGGCAGCTTCTCGTCGCGTACGACCATGCGCTGTTCGTGGCCCTTGCCCGCCAGCAGCACCGCATCGCCGGGGCGGGCGCGCTCGAACAGCAGCCGAATCGCGGCGCGGCGGTCCAGTTCGACCGTGAAATTGCCGCCCGCGGCGTATGCGCCAGCACTGATCTGGTCGGCTATTGCGGCGGGCTCCTCATAACCGGGGTCGTCCGTCGAAATCACGAAGAAGTCGCTTTTTCGCGAGGCGAGCGCGCCCATCACCGGACGGTTCGCGGCGTCACGACCGCCCGCGAGGCCAAAGGCCAGCAGGACGTTGCCGCTGACCAGGGAGCGCACGGTGTCCAGGGCTTTTTCGAGCGCCTGCGGCGTGTGCGCGAAATCAACAACAACGGCAAACGGCTGGCCGCGTTCGACCAGGTTCATGCGGCCCCGAACGGGCGGCTGCGTTAGCGCCGCGCGCTGCAAGTCTTCGAGGGTGGCCCCAAATTGCATCGCGGCAGCGTAGGCTGCCAGCCAATTCGAGACGTTGAACCGGCCGATCAGTCCCGAGTGAATCACAACGTCTCCAGGTTCGACCGTGAATGCTGTTCCGCGTGGGGTGAGGCAGATGTCTCGCGCAGTGATGTCGGCGGGCTGCTCCAGGCCGTAGGTGATGACGCGCGCGGAGGTGGCGGCGCGCATCACACCCAAAACGGCGTCATCGGCGTTCAAGACGGCGAGGCCGTCGGGCGACAGCCGCTCGAAGAGCAGCCGCTTCGCGTCGCGATAGGCCTCAAACGAGCCGTGGAAGTTGATGTGCTCGGGGCTGAGGTTCGTGAAAACACCGACGCGATAGCAGACGCTGCGCACGCGATCGAGCGCAAGTGCGTGCGAGCTCGTTTCCAGGATCGCCACGTCCACACGGGCATCGCGCATCTCGGCCAACGTGCGCTGCACCACTGGCGCCTCGGGTGTGGTGTGGTCGGCGGCATTCGCTCGAACCTGGTCGCCGATGCGGGTGTTGACCGTGGTCAGCCAGCCCGTTCTCAGGCCGTGCGCCTCCAGGACCGCGCTGAGCAGATGCGTGGTCGACGTTTTGCCGTCGGTGCCAGTGATGCCGACCACTGGCACGGTTCGCGACGGGTGGCCGTAGAACGTCGCCGCCAGGTCGGCCAGCGCGGCGCGCGCCCGCGGCACCACGACGGTCGCGAACTGTCCGCCCGGACGCGAGGAAACAACCCGTGGGAAATTCAGGTCCGAGGGTTGCTCGATGACGATGACGTGCGCTCCACGGTCGAGCGCATCGGGCACGAACTCCAGCCCGTCGTATCGGAAACCGGGGACGGCAACGAACAGGTCACCCGGTGAGACCTGGCGGCTGTCATGCGTGACGCCGCTCACCAGGGTGGCAGGGTCGCCATGCACCAGATGGGCACCCTCGACGTCCGCCAGGAGAGCGTCGAGTAATTGCGGAGTCCCTACCATGCCCATGTTCTTACAATTTACGCGCCATGCTCGAAGTCAGCCTGCCGATCGACCAGCAACTGGCGCGCTTGCCTGACCAACCTGGCGTCTACAAGTTCTTCGACGCCAAGGGCGTGCTGCTGTACGTCGGTAAGGCCAAGTCGCTGCGCAACCGCGTGCGCTCGTACTTCCAGCGCACCGCCGTGCTCGAGCCGCACAAGCAGCAGATGGTGACCGAGATCGCCAACATCCAGTACCTGCTGGCTGAGACGCCGACTCAGGCGCTGCACTTCGAGGCCGACCTGGTTCGCAGCGAACGACCGCGTTACAACGTCAAGCTGCGCGACGACAAGCACTATCCCTACATTCGCATCAACGTCCAGGAACCCTGGCCAAAGACGATGGTCGCGCGCAAAATGCAGCGCGACGGCGCGCGCTACTTCGGACCGTTTACGGACGCGACTTCGGTTCGACAAACGCTCGACACCATCAATCGACTCTTCCCGCACATTCTGTGCAACCGCGTGATCACCGGTAACGATCCGCGCGCGTGCCTGTATTATCACATCAAGCGGTGTCCAGCACCGTGTATCGGCGCGATCAACAACGACGACTATCGGCAGATTGTCGACCAGATGATCGCGTTCCTCGACGGCAAGTCCGACAGCGTACTGGCGGACATGCGACATGAGATGGAGCAAGCCGCCGACGTACTCGAGTTCGAACGCGCGGCCGACCTGCGCGATCGTATTCGCGCCGCCGAACGGGTCATCACACAGCAGGAGATCGTGTACTCCTCGATCTCCGATGAAGACGTGATCGGCGTCCACCACGAAGGACCGTACTCGGCGGTCCAGGTCTTTCTGGTTCGGGGCGGTCGGCTGATCGGCCGCGAGCACTTCGTGCTCGAAGGGCACGGCGACGACACCGAAGCGGAGATCATCTGGTCGTTCGTCGTGCAGTACTACAGCCAGACCAGCGACATTCCCGACGAGGTGGTGCTGCCGGTTCCCATCGACGACATGGACGCGGTCCGCGTGTGGCTGGCTGACCGTCGCGTGGAGGTCGGCGCACCAGGGCGAAAGAAGGTCCGCGTCAGTGCACCGAGAACGGGCGATCGGCGAAAGCTCGTCGAGTTGGCGACCAAGAACGCGCATGAGGTACTCGAGCGCTTGCGGCAGCAGTGGCTTGCGGACGAGGCGCGCACGACGGGCGCCGTGGTTGAGCTTCAGGAGATCCTGGATCTGCCGCAGTTGCCGAACCGCATCGAGTGCTACGACGTTTCGCACGTGCAGGGCACCAATCAGGTGGCGAGCATGGTCGTGTTCGAAAATGGTCAGCCCAAGCGGTCGGCATACCGTCGATTCAAGATCAAGCACGAGCTCGGCAGTAACGACGTGTTGAGCGTGCAGGAAGTGATCGGCCGACGCTTCCGTCGAGCCCTGACAGGCCAGCTGCGCCGCGCGGGCGAGCTCGGGAGCTGGGCTACCTCGGAGCCACTGGCGCCTGATGGACTGGACGGGCCTGATGCACCGTTGCCAGATGGAGCACCCGAGCAGGAGCCCGAGGGTGGCTGGGCGGCCATGCCGGACCTGGTCATCATCGATGGTGGCAAGCCTCAGTTGAACGGCGCCCTCGAAATCTTGGACACCATGGAAATTACCGAGCTGCCAGTGGTCGGGCTCGCGAAGGAGAATGAGGAGATCTTCGTACGCGACCGAGCCACCGGCCGTGCCTTGCCCGAACCGGTGCTTCTGCCGCGCAGCTCCCAGGCGATGTACCTGGTCCAGCGCATTCGCGACGAGGCACATCGCTTCGCGATCACCTATCACCGCGCAGTCCGCGGCCGAAGCGGCCTCAGATCGGCGTTGGACGAGGTGCAGGGCATTGGTCCAAAACGAAAGCGCGAGCTGCTTCGGCGTTTCGGGTCTGTGCGCGGCATCCGCGCCGCCACCCTCGAAGAGCTTGCGGCGGTACCAGGCATGACCTTGAAGCAAGCAAAAGTGCTCAAGACGAGCCTGTGACGGTACGCTGTTTGCGGTCGTAGCGACATGGTAGTTTTGCTGCACGGCGCAGCCGGAGGATGGGATGAGCTCGCGATTGCGGTTGCAGCCCTGGCCGTACTCTGGGTCGCTGTGAAGCTCGCCGGGCGCAAGGGCGGCAACGACGACGATGACGAGGACGACGCCGAAGTAGCGCTGGACGAAATGCCCGAGGAGCCGGCACGGAAGGAGCCGCAGGACTCACCACGTTCGTCGCCCTCCAGACCGTGAACCCGCGACACCGACTTGCGCGAGGCGCATTGCTGGTTGGACTGGCGTTCAGTGTCGCCCTGGCCAGCTGCCAGGTGCTGAATCGATCCGATGTCGCGCAGGGTGCCCAGGGCAAGATTGCCTGGCCCAAAGACGGTGACCTGTGGGTCTACGACCTGGCCTCGAAACAGCAGACCAAGATCACCCAGCTGCCCACCGCCGGCGCGGCGGTCACGGGCGCAACCTGGTCACCCGACGGTCAGCGTGTCGTCTATGCGCAATTCTGGCGACGGCCGAACGAGCGCTCGAGCGGCTCCGATCTGATGATCGCCAACGCAGACGGCTCGAACCCACAGCCGTTTGCCGAGCGCGACGCCGCAAGCACCGTGCTCGAGACGCCAATCTGGATGCCAAGCGGTCGGGTGTACTACACGACGCGAAAGGTCGACAACGGCCGCGAGATTGACACGATCGTGCGGCAAACCGAAGGCGGCCAACCTGAGACCGTGGCCACCGACGCCTACGATCCCGCGCCGTCGCCCGACGAGTCCACCTTGATTTACGTGCGCAGCACGCGGACGGGCCAGCAAATGCTCAAGAAGAGCATCGGCGAGTCTGGCGACGGTTGCGAGCTGCTTTCCGATCAGGTCTTCCAGTACCTCAGCCTGCCGCGCATCTCACCGGACGGCAAGCGTGTAGCACTCGGCGGCAGTGGCGAGCCGAACATGAGCCCCAGCGGTTGTGGCGGCGATCCTCACTCCTCGGCACCGTCCGGTCTCGACCTGGTCGGCTGGCTGCAGCCAGATACGGCCTACGCGCATGGACTACCCGCCGATGTGTATTCGCTCAACCTCGATGGCAGCGACATGAAGCGCGTGGCGGACATCAAGGATGACGATCCGACGGTGGCCTGGTCGCCAGACGGTTCGAAGCTGGCGATTTTTGGGGTGGCAGCGTTGTTTTTGGTGGATGGCCAGGGCGGCCCGACGACCAAACTGGTCGACCCGGGCGGCTACGGCGGACTGTCCTGGAGCAAATAGGGCCGGACCGTCTCGGCCCACGCCCGCTGAACCTGGTCATGGAGCTCTTCGACACTTCGGTCATTGGTGATCACCGCGGTTGCGTGACGCAGCTTCTCCTCCACGGGCCCTTGGGCTGAAACGCGCAGACGCGCTTGCTCCTCACTGAAGCTGCGTGTTTGCTTCAGCCGCTCCACCTGCACATCGGGATTGCACGTCACGACCCAGACCGCGTTGCAGCGTTGGTAGAGACCGCCCTCGATGAGGCGAATGGCATCCAGCACGACGACTGGCGCTGTTGAGTTGGCGAAGCGCGCTTCGATAGCGGCTCTCACGCCCGGGTCGAGAATCTGCTCCAGCTCGCGCAGCGCGCCGCGGTCGGCCATGACGATGTCGCCCAAGCGGCGCCTGTCGATGGTGCCATCAGGTTTGAGCAGATCGCTGCCAAAACGGCCGGCGATCGCCTGCGTTTCGGGCGTCGCGGCCGCGTACAGCGAGTGAACGATGCGGTCCGCGTCCAGGTAGTCGGCGGCGTAGCGTTCGGCCAGTAGCGCGCCGACGCTGCTCTTGCCGCACGCGATGTTGCCAGTCAATCCCAGAATAAAAGCCACGCGTTCGCATTCTGCTATACATAGACGCGCCCGATGCATCTCAAGCCGACCGCGGACAATACGATCGTCCTTAAATCACCGCGCGAGATTGCGATCATGCGCGAGGCAGGCCAGGTGGTGGCCGACACCATTCGGATCCTCGAGGCGGAAGCCGAAGTGGGCATGACCACGCGCGACCTGGATGAGATTGCCGCGCACAAGTTCAAGGAAGTTGGCGCCGAATCGACGGCGCTGGGCTACTTTGGCTACCCGGGCCATATTTGCGTCTCGGTCAACGACGAGGTCGTCCACGGCATCCCCGGGCCGCGCAAGCTGAAGCGCGGCGACCTGGTTAAGGTTGACGTCGCTGCCCGTTACCGCGGTTATGTGGGCGACAGTACGCACTGCTTCGCCATCGGCGGCCTCGACACGCTCTCGGAGCGTGCCCGCGAGCTGGTACAGGTCACCCAGGAGGCGCTGTTCCACGGCATCGCCCAGGCGCGCCCGGGCAATCGCCTCAGCGACATCGGTGCGGCGATCGAGGCGCACGTCAAAGTGCACCGCATGAACGTGGTGCGCGACTTTGTCGGTCACGGCGTCGGGCGGAACATGCACGAGGCGCCACAGGTGCAACACCACGGACCCGCGGGACGCGGCCCGGTGCTCCGGCCAGGCATGGTTATCGCCATCGAGCCGCAGGTCAATCTTGGCTCGGCCCAGGTCCGCATGCTCGAGGACGGATGGACCGCTGTCACCGTTGACGGCAGCCTGAGCTGTCACTTCGAGCACACCGTCGCCATCACCGCCGATGGGCCCGACATCCTTACCCTCCGCGGCGACCGCGACTAGTACGAGCGACCGCTTCGCTCCGCCAAAGAGGTTCTCTCCGAGGGTCAAAGGTGGCTGACGCCCCCTTTGAAATCCCCCCTTTACACTTCAGATATGGCTGTGACAACTCCGTCAACCATTGACGACTCCTTTCGCAAACGATTCTCGAAGTCGGCGGAGCTGTACCAGCGGTCGCGCGCCGCGATTGCGGGCGGCATCACCCACGATAGCCGCAACTTCGCGCCCTTTCCCATCTACGTGGAACGTGCCGAGGGCAGCCGCAAGTGGGACGTGGACGGCAACGAATTGCTGGACCACTGGATGGGCCACGGCGCGCTGCTGTTGGGGCACAACCATCCTGATGTCGTCGCGGCGGTGGCCGAACAGGTGCATCGCGGGACCCACTACGGCGCGTGCCACGAGCTGGAAGTTGCCTGGGCGGAGCAAATCCAGCGACTGATACCCAGCGCGGAATGGGTGCGCTTCACCATGAGTGGCACCGAAGCGACCATGCTCGCGATGCGCGACGCGCGGGCGTATACCGGGCGCGAGAAGGTCATCCGCTTTGCGGGCCATTTCCATGGCTGGCACGACTACGCCATGGCGGGGTATCAGCCGCCGTTCGACACGCCTACGTCTACAGGAGTGCCTGCTGGAGTCGCGCAATCAATGCTCGTGGCGTATCCCAACAACATCGAGTCTGTTCGCGAGCTGCTGGATGCGCATCCTGGTGAGGTAGCCGCGGTCATCGTCGAACCTGGGGGCGGCTCGAACGGCATCATCCCGACGAACGTGGACTTCCTGAAGCAGTTGCGGACACTATGTACGGAACGGAACGTGGTGTTGATTTTTGATGAGGTCATCACCGGGTTCCGCTACTCACCGGGTGGTGCGCAGCAGCTCTACGGCGTAACCCCCGATGTCACGACGCTTGCCAAGATCGTGGCCGGCGGACTGCCTGGCGGCGCGGTGGTTGGTAAGCACGACATCCTGAACGTGCAATCGTTCACCGGCGAGCTGCATCACGATCGCTACGAGCGCGTGCTGCAGCAGGGCACCTTCAACGCCAACCCTATGTCAGCGGCCGCTGGCTTGACGGCGCTTCAACTCGTGGGTGAAGGTTGGCCTACGCAGCAGGCCGCTGAGGCTGGTGAGCAACTGCGTGTGGCACTACGCGACGTGTTCGAACGACGTGGCGTCGCGGGCGTCGTCCTGGGCGAAGCCTCAGTCTTTCAGATCCTGCTCGGCGAGGGTATGGAAGAGGCTGTCGCCACCACTGACGTGCAACGTCTGATGGCGGGGCGTGGCGCTGTGAATACGCTCCGAAAGGCCATGCTGCTCAACGGCGTGGACCTCATGCGCAGCGGCGGCTTCACCTCGATCGTCCACGAAGACGCCGAACTGGCAAAGACAGTTGAGGCCTTCGACCGGTCGCTCGAAGCGCTCCAGCGCGAAGGCCTCGCCTAAATTTCCTCCGGGGGTCAAAGGGGCTGCGCCCCTTTCAAATCCCCGCTCAGTACTCCGGCATCGGCGGCGCGGCCGGGGCTGGGGTCTTGTCGGGAATTTCGGTGATCAGGGTCTCGGTGGTCAGGATCATGGTCGCAATCGAGGCTGCGTTCTCGAGAGCTGAACGCGTCACCTTCAGCGGATCGATGATGCCGCGCTCGACCATGTCCGCGTATTCACCGCGAGCAGCGTCGTAGCCCTTGCCTTTGCCCTGCTTCTTAACCTCTTCGATGACCACGCTGCCTTCTGCGCCAGCATTGGCGCAGATGCGCCGCAGCGGCTCCTCGAGCGCACGCTTCAGCATCGCGGCACCGGTCTTCTGGTCACCTGAAAGCTCGCTGACAATGGGGTCCAGCGCCGAGAGCGAGTGTACGAACGCGGTGCCACCGCCAGGCACGATGCCTTCCTCGACCGCCGCGCGGGTGGCCGACAACGCGTCCTCGACGCGGTGCTTCTTTTCCTTCAGCTCGACCTCAGTCGCGGCACCGACCTTGATCACGGCCACGCCACCAGCCAGCTTGGCCAGCCGCTCCTGCAGCTTCTCGCGATCGAAATCGCTGGTGGTGTCGGTGATCTGAGCCCGGATCTGCTGGATACGGCCCTTGATGGCCTCTTCCGAGCCGCGGCCTTCGATGACCGTGGTTTCGTCCTTGTTGGACGTCACGCGCCGCGCGCGACCCAGGTCCTGGACAGTCGCCGAATCGAGCTTGCGGCCGACTTCCTCGGAGATGACCTTGCCGCCAGTCAGGGTAGCGATGTCTTCGAGCATGGCCTTGCGACGATCGCCGAAGCCAGGTGCCTTGACGGCCAGGACATTCAAGGTGCCGCGCAGCTTGTTCACGACCAGAGTCGCGAGCGCCTCACCGTCGACGTCCTCGGCAATGATCACCAGGTTCTTGCTGACCTGCAGGAACCGCTCGAGCACCGGCAGGATGTCGGAAATCGCGCTGATCTTCTTGTCGGTGATCAGGATGTAAGGCTCGTCGAGCTCGGTCTCCATGCGCTGCGAGTCGGTGATCATGTAGGCCGAGATGTAGCCGCGGTCGAACTGCATACCCTCGACGTACTCGGTCTCGAACTTGAGGGTCTTGCTCTCCTCGACCGTAATGACGCCGTCCTTGCCGACCTTGTCCATCACGTCGGCAATCAGCTTGCCAATCTCGTCGTCAGCGGCAGAAATCGCCGCGACCTGCGCGATCTTGGTCTGATCGGCGACCGGGGTGGACATCGCCTTCAGGCTGTCGACCACCGCCTGCACACCGCGCTCGATGCCGCGCTTCAGCAGCAGCGGGTTCGCACCGGCAGTGACATTCTTAAAACCTTCGTTGACGATGGCCTGGGCCAGCACGGTGGCGGTGGTTGTGCCGTCGCCTGCAATGTCGTTGGTCTTGGTGGCTGCCTCTTTCAGCAGCTGCGCACCCATGTTCTCGAACGGATCTTCGAGCTCGATCTCCTTGGCGATCGTGACACCGTCATTGGTGATCGTGGGTGGGCCGAACTTCTTGTCGAGGACGACGTTGCGACCCTTGGGCCCGAGCGTGATCTTGACCGCGTCGGCAAGCGCGTCGATGCCCCGCTTCAGGGCGCGCCGCGCGTCTTCGCTGTATTCCAGCTGCTTGGCTGGCATGTGTCTGGATGAACCTCCCTACTTCCCGTTCGAGGTGACGATGGCCAGAATGTCGGACTCGCGCAAAATCAGCAGCTCGTCCTGTTCGAGCTTGAACTCAGTGCCCGAGTACTTGGCGAAGAGAACCCTTTCGCCCTGCTTGACATCGGGCACGACGCGTTCGCCGGTGTCGAGCACCCGGCCTGGTCCAACTGCCAGAACTTCGCCCTGCTGGGGCTTTTCCTTGGCGGTATCGGGCAGCACGATGCCGCTCGCGGTGACCTCCTCGCGTTCGAGTGGCTTGACCACCACCCGATCACCGAGGGGGCGCAGGTTGAGACTCGCCATGCGATGTCCCTCTCCCTCCGAAAATCGTTGAAACATTTAGCACTCTTGGTGTGCGAGTGCTAAGCAGACCCTACTCTAGCAAGCTTCAATTAGCACTTGCAACGGTAGAGTGCTAGCCGTTTAGTCAGGCGATCGGAAGGTTGGGCTCGACGTCCAGGGCGAGAGTGGAGCGCTCGCCGGCGCGGAAGCGGAAGTAGGCCGCCGCAGCGATCATCGCGGCGTTGTCGGTGCACAACGCCGGCGGCGGACACAGCACCTGAACGTCAGCGCGCTCCGAGATGGTCTTCAGGAGCGTGCGATTAGCCGCAACTCCACCTCCCAGAACGAGACGACTTGCGCCGAAAACCCTGGCGGCGCGCACCGCCCGGGTCGCGAGCACGTCGACGACAGCCGCCTGGAAGCTCGCGGCGAGGTCCGCAACTGGTAGCTTCGCAAGGCGCTCCTGCGGGGTGGCGTGGTCCGTGTCAATGCCAAGGTCGCGGACCCCGTGGAGGACGGCGGTCTTCAACCCCGAGAAAGATACGTCCCAGGTGTCTGGCTCCAGCCACGCCCGAGGAAATCGAAAACGGAGGGGGTCGCCATCCTGTGCGGCTCGCTCGATAAGTGGCCCGCCGGGGAAGCCCAGGCCGAGCATGCGCGCAACCTTGTCGAAGGCTTCGCCAGCCGCATCGTCGCGAGTGCGGCCAAGCCTACGGTAGCGACCGTGAGCATCTGCCAACACGAGATCGGTGTGGCCACCCGAGACAATCAGGCCCACAAGTGGAAAGTCTGGTGCCTCAACCGCGTCCAGCCAGTTGGCGTACACGTGGCCTTCCAGGTGGTTGATCCCGAGGAGCGGCTTTTTCTGAGCGAACGCCAGGCCCTTGGCGACATTTACGCCAACGAGAAGGGCACCAGCCAGACCTGGACCATGGGTGACAGCGACTGCATCCAGTGAGGACCAATCAGCGTGCGCCGACGCAAGCGCCTCTTCCAGGGTGGGCAGGATCGCGCGCAGGTGGGCTCGCGAAGCCTGCTCGGGCATGACACCGCCGTAGCGCGCGTGGAGATCGATTTGGGAGGCGATGACGTTCGATTCGATATCGCACCCGTCCCGGACAATGGCGACCGCCGTCTCGTCGCAGCTGGTCTCAATGCCCAGAATGCGCGTCACAACGCGGGAATATCGGCGACCAGGACCCCCGTGGCAACCAGTGCGTACAGCCGGCGGCCATCCAGACTAACTTCGATCGCGCGTACGCCGGCCAGCGCGGGCGCTCGCAGCTGCCGCACCAGCGTGCCATCAAGTGTTGTCTGTACCACCCGCGCATCGAGCGGGTCGGCCAGATAGATGCCACCAAAGCGATCGGACGCGATGGCGCTGATCGCCGACGTGGTGCCGCCAACCGCGGGAAGCTGGAGCAACTGATCGAGTCCGTTCGAGTTGACCCGGTGGACCGTTCCGTCGTCGAGTCGCATCACGACCGAGTCCGGCGTCCCAATGACCTGCGCAACCCGCTCGAAGCGCAGACCTGTAAGAGACGCGCCGTCCAGAAGGCGCCGCGGAGGATCGAGGACGGTCTGGCCGGAGGCCGCATACGCCAGTAATTGGCGGGCACGGCTGTCCAAGAACAGCAGCTCACCAGCCGCGCCCGTGCCCAGGGCGCCGAGCTCTTGCCACGATGTTGAGGTGGGAACGTCGAGCGTGCTCGACGTGCCGTCGTCGCCGAGCTGCATCAGCGTTCGAGACTGATCGATGACCGCCAGCGAACCTGGCGAGCCAGGGAGGTATTCGATTGCGACTGGCTCGGCCAGGGGACGACTGGCGCCAGCGAACCAGGTGCCAGCGCGCGCGAGCAATGTCTCAGGGCCAGGCCGCTGCTCGGTCGCGTCAAGCGCATACGCCCGTACTGCGCCTTCGACCGCGTCGAGCGTGTACAGTGCGGCGTTGCCGACGGCGAGATCATCCACGTTTGCCGCTGCGCCGCCTAGACGGACCGCCATACGCGGGCTGAGGGCGTCCACGCGTTCGGTGGGCAACACCGTGTGCGGCGACATCGCCAGTGCACCAAGCGCGAGCAGGCCGAACAGCAGGGCGCCCAGGGCCGTCGCGAGCCACCGAATTGGACTGGACCGCCTGGCAGGTGGCGTGGGCGCCGGCGTATCTGAGGCGAGCGGCTCGGAGGTTGGCACAAGGCGAAGGTGTGGCGCGCGCGTATGCGGCGCGATCACGAGCACGCTCGCTGGACGCGTGTCGCCGAGAACCTGGGCAAGTTTTTGCTCGGCCTCGGTGGTGGACGGCGTCGAGGCAAGGATCGTTCGGACCTGTTGCTCGGCATCCGGCGGCCAACTCGCGCCACACACCAGTACTAGCCGATCGCCCGGCTCCGTGAGTGGCGTGCGCCACAGCGCGATCACAGGGTCCTGCTCGAGGCCGAGTGGCCGCGGCAGCCGCAAGATCCCTCGCTGAGCGGTCAGCTCACCGTCATGCCAGCCGAACGCGGCGGCGTGGCCGGCCAGCGCAACGAAAGCGACGTTCCCGCGCAGAGCCGCGACCGCGGACGCGGCATTGACCTGGTTCAGCGGCAGAACGTCGCGGTTGTGGTGGCGCAAGACGTAGTGCGCGGCCAGCGCCGCCTCCCGCACCGCACGCGTTTGCGAATAGCCGTCCGAGCCAAAGTAGCCCTGCTGCATCGCTCGCAACAGACCGTTGCGCAGGCTCTGGCTGGCAAGCGACGGATCGACCAGCACGAACAGCCGCGCGGTGCGGGCCCCAAAGGGCCACACCGACAGCTGGCGCGCCACAACCGCACCAAATGGCGTTTGAGGAGTCGGTTCGAGGACAGGTTGAGCTAAGGACATAGAAGTACCGAGGACGACAGACATGGCACACCTCAGATGGGGCGTGGCAGTGACGCCGGCCAAGGGTCGAACCGGCCAGTGCGGCGCTCGCGCCCGAGCGACCGTCGCACCTGCGTCCGAGTCTAACAACATGACCGGAATCCTGTAAACGGTCATGTCAATTTTTGTGTGGGACACTGAGCGCGATGGTTGGCGACGCTTGGGGCTTGATCTCCGACGTTCATGGCAACTACGCCGCGCTGGAGCAGGCGCTGCGCTTGCTGGAACAGGCCGGTGCCAACCGATTGGCGTTCTTGGGTGACTACCTCGGCCGCGGCGATTCGGACCGGTGTATCGCAAAGATCAGAGCGCTTGCGGACATCGCGATCGTCGGCAACCGCGACCTCGACTGGCAGGACCGCGTCTCCCTCGCTTCCAGGGAGTATGTCCTTGGGCTGCCGAGAACCGCCCAGGCAGATCAACTCCTGCTCAGCCACGGCGATTCGCGCCTCACCCCGTCGCTGAGCACATCCCAGATCAACCGTCAGTTCGCAAGGGTGTGGCCCGAGCTCGAGCGGCATAGCGCTCGGCTCTGGGCGTTCGGCCACAGCCACCACGCGCGCGTGTGGAGAAGGCGGCTCGACGGTGAAGGTCCGGTCCTCGTCGAAACGGAGTGTGTACCCATCGACGCAGCCGCGTATTACTGCATCAACGTCGGCACGACGGGACTTCCGTTCCCGGGTAAAGGCGGGCCGAGCGTTGCACTGGTGGACTTCGCCCGTAATGAGATCAGGCGGATTCCGCTCGAACAGGGCTAGAATTCCGCTGAGATGGCCGACACCGTTTACCTGGACAACGCGGCCACGACGCCCGTCGATCCGCGCGTGTTCGAGGCCATGCGGCCGTTCTGGATCGAGACATGGGGCAACCCGTCGAGTGTCTACGCGGTCGGCCGGCGCGCCAGGCGAGCCCTCGACAATGCCCGCGATCGCTGCGCGCAAATCCTGAATGCGCGCGCGAACGAGATCATCTTCACGGGCTGTGGCAGCGAGAGCGACAACCTTGCGATCAAGGGCTGCGCGATGGCCATGGCCGAGCAGCGCGGCTGGCGGCACGTGGTCACCTCGCGGGTGGAGCACCACGCCGTTCTGCACGCCTGCGAATGGCTCGCCCAGCACATGGGTTTCGAGATCACCTACGTCGACGTCGACGGTTACGGCCGGGTTGATCCGGCCGACATGACCGCGGCGGTACGACCCGATACAGCGGTGGTGTCGATTATGTACGCCAACAACGAGGTGGGCACGATCGAGCCAGTCGCCGAGATTGCCCGCGCGGTGAAGGCGGTGAACCCGCTAACCGTGGTTCACACCGATGCGGTTCAGGCTGGCGGTCTGCTGCCGCTGGACGTTGAAGCCCTCGGGGTGGATGCGCTGGCGCTCTCTGGCCACAAGTTCTACGCACCGAAGGGGGTTGGGCTGCTGTACCTTCGCCGCGGTACGCCGCTCGTCCACTTGCTCAGTGGCGGCGGTCAGGAGCGGGGCATCCGCGCGGGGACCGAAAACGTGGCCTACATCGTTGGGATGACCGTGGCTCTCGAACTTGCCTATGCGGAGCTCTCGCAACGGGTCGCACACGTGTCCGCGTTGCGCGACCGCCTCATCGACGGCGTCACTTCGAGGATTGACGGCTCGCAGCTCACCGGGCACCCCACTGACAGGATGCCCAATAGCGCGAGCTTCGCCATTGACGGCGCAGATGGCGAGTCGTTGCTGTTGAACCTCGACCAGGAGGGCATCTACGCGTCCAGCGGCTCGGCCTGCACGTCTGGCACGCTGGAGATCTCGCACGTCCTGTGCGCACTCGGCCTGCCCGAGGCGCAGGCCCGCGGCAGCCTGCGCTTGACCACGGGAGTCCGCACCACCGAGGGCGACGTCGAGCGGCTGATCGACGTGCTGCCGGCCATTGTGGAGCGCGTCCGCGAAGTGACCCCTAGCCTGGTCGGCTAGGTCTTACGACTCGCTGATTGTGATCGAGTTGATCGTGATTGGCGTCTTTGGCGTATCAGGTCCACCTTTACCTGGACCCGTTGGTGACGTTGCGATCTTGTCCAGCACATCTTGACCGTCACTCAGCTGACCGAAGATGGTGTAGTTCGGCGGCAGCGGATAGTCTTTCTGGACGATAAAGAACTGCGATCCGTTGGTGTTTGGCCCCGCATTAGCCATCGCTAATGTGCCGCGTACATACTGACGTTTGACGGGCTCGTCGTTGAAGCGATAGCCAGGCCCGCCAGTTCCTGTGCCAGTTGGATCACCGGTCTGGATCATGAAGTTGTTGATGACGCGGTGAAAGGTGACACCATCGTAGAAATGCTGCTGCGCCAGAAAGACGAAGTTGTTCACGGTCATTGGCGCTTCACTGGCGAACAAATCGGCATGCATGGTGCCCATGCTGGTATCGATTGTTGCCGTATATTTCTTCGACGGATCGATAGTCATCGGCGGGGGCGCCGAGAACTGTTTAGGTGCGGAAGACGACACAGCTGCTCCTTGGGCCGCCGGCGAGCCGCTGCTCGACGGTGAGGCGGATGGTTGCGGAAGTGGGCTCAGCCCACTGCTGATCTGGCCTGCAGATGGTGGCGTTGTCGCCGGCTTGGCGGCCGCGGACGTTGGTGCCGGTGGCGCCGCGTTCTGGCCGCAGGCGGTCAGCAGCACGATGAACACAACTGGGAGTACGCGTAAAACTCGGGTCAAATGGCGCTCCAGTCCAGCAACTGTACCCGGCGAAATCGCGGTCGATACTGTATCTGCAGTGGTACGTTCCTCGTCGGTGATTGTGACGCGGCCAAATCTTGTGCCCCGCCGGACTCAGGCCTATGATGCGCGAATCGTTGACGGACCCGCGTACAAAGCGGGGAGAGAGGACCGAGTCGCTGGTAGACTGTACCTAGAGACGCGAGAGCAGGCGTGAACCCAACTGAGTCTGAAAACGTTCGCGGAGGAGAAGGCATGAAGGCCGAGCAATCGAATGCCCGAAACATTCTGCCCCGACTTCCCCAGGGCGCCGGCAGCAACCTCAAATCCTATTCGCCGACTCAGTTGCACTTCTTGATGCGGCTCTCGCACTTGCAGCGCCAGCGGCGCGACATGGTCAACGTCGCTGATGGATCCGACTGGCACATGCGCCTGGTGAACAAAGCGCTGTACTCCACCTATCGCGATTGTGAAGATCTCGGTGTCGGTGAAGAGGCGCGCCTGTTGATGGCGCAGCAAGCCCCCGAACCCAGCTAGTTCGCCCCAAACACGACTTCCAGATACGTTTCTGGTTTAACTTCGGGAGCGCAGTGGGCGTCGGGTCTACAGTGTCGAGCGCTTCGACGCAGTGACGCGAATGTCTTCGCTGGAGCGTGGGAGGCAGACTCTCCAGCGCGGCAAGCGCAGAGGGCGGGCCTACACTTGGGGCGATGAACTTCGGGCCGCTCAACGGGTGGCTAACCGACCTGCAGGCTGGCGGGTGGATCGAGGCTCAGGCACTTGTGGTCGTGGTCGTTGCGTACGTCAGTGCGCGCCTGGTGATGAACTGGTCCACCAGGGCGATGCGGCGGGCGCGAGTGGACCTCGGCACGCAGATCCTGGTGAAGCGTGCGCTGGTGGTTGGCTGGATTCTGGTCACGCTGTTGTGGGTGCTCGGGATTCTGGGAGTGAATCCGACTGGCCTGGTCGCAGTTGCGGGCGCGTTCGCGGTGGCGTTCAGCCTGGCCATCCAGGACATACTGAAGAACTTCTTCAGCGGCATCTACCTGCTGCTGGAACGACCCTTCCGCGTCGGCGACACAATTCGCATCAAGGATCAGACCGGTGTCGTCGAGAACATCGGCGTACGCACGACGCAACTCCGTACGGTGGATAACGTCCAGGTGCTGGTGCCGAACGCGACGGTGTTTAGCGAGGTGGTCGCCAATCAGACGTACGCCCGCCCAGCGGCCCCGCCGGCGGATGGCCAATCGGAGGCAGACGAGGCGAAGACCCACGCGTGAGCACTCTGGAGCTTCGGGTCACGAGCCCAGAGGCCATGCGCAACCTGGGCTGTGCGCTCGGTGCGGTGGCGCAGCCGGGGGACAGGTTTCTTCTCGAGGGCCCGTTCGGGGCGGGCAAAACCACGTTCGTCCAGGGATTGGCCGTGGGACTTGGCGTGACGTCGCCGGTGGGCAGTCCATCGTTCGTGATCGAGACGCAGTACCGCGGCCGGTTGACCCTGTATCACGTGGACCTCTACCGCCTGGACCGAATTGAACCGGCGCTGCTAGAGGAGCTGGAAGAGCACCTGTTCGGTGACGGAGTCACGGCGGTCGAATGGGCTGAACGCTTACCGCCACAGGTACAGGAAGGCGCAACCCTGTTGCGGTTCGACGTGGAGACCGAGACGCGGCGAGTCCACCTGAGCGGTGAGGAGCGCTTCGAACGCGCGGCGACGGACGCGCTGTGAGCGACCCGCTGATCCTGGCGCTGGACACCTCGACGAGCACGGCGAGTCTGGCGCTCTTTGATGGAACCACCGTGTTGTCCGAAACAACGTGGCTCGCCGGACGTGAGCACTCCACCCGCCTGCTGCTGGAGGTCGATGTGGCGCTGGAGCGCGTTGGACGGAAAATTGAGGAGCTCACCGGGATGGCGGTTGCTCGCGGGCCCGGGTCATTCACCGGTGTGCGCGTCGCCGTGAGTGTGGCCAAGGGCCTCGCAGGCGCTATGGGGATCCCCGCGTGGGGTGCGAGCACGCTCGACGTCGTGGCGCTGGCGGCCGCGCCATCGATGTTGCCCGTGCGCGCCGTGCTAGAGGCGGGCCGCGGGCGTTATGGCACTGCGCTGTACGTAGATGGTCACGCGGTTGAGCAGGCCCACCTCGTAACGGTAGAGGACCTCATCACAAGTGTGAGTGATCCCACACTGGTGACTGGCGAGATGCAACCAGAGCTCCGCGGACGCTTGGCGGCGTTGCCGCAGGTGCGACTTGCACCCGTCGCGGCGAGTGCGCGGCGAGCCGGTTTTCTGGCCGAGCTCGGCTGGCGCATGGCCAAGTCCGGCGACCCCGGCGACCCGCGTTTGTTGGACGCGATTTATCTCACATAAGTACTCGGCCGCCGTTTAGAACGGGGGTACACTTCGGGTTATTGTGAAGGTGGCCACCGCATTCGTCGTCGAGCCCATGCGCCTGGAGCACATTCCGGCGGTGAGCGCGATCGAGAAGCTGTCGTTTCCGCAGCCCTGGCCACAGAACGCGTACCGCCGCGAGATCACCGAAAATCGCATGGCGCACTACATCGTGGCGCGGCGTCTCAGGGACCATGAGGTTGAGGCTGCGCCTCCGCCCGCGGCACAGCCACAACAGTCCAACGATCTCCTGGGGCGACTGGGTCGACTGCTCAGGCCAGCCGAGGCAACGCGATCGGTGGAGCTCGACGCCGAGCTGCGCAGCATCGTCGGCTACGCAGGCATCTGGGTGATGACTGACGAAGCCCACATCACGACGATTGCGTCGCACCCAGAAGTGCGAGGCAAGGGCATCGGCGAGTTCTTACTCGTGGCGCTGATTCATCGCGGTATGGAGATTGGCGCGCGCTGGATGACCCTCGAGGTGCGCGCATCCAATGCGGTCGCGCAGAATCTGTATCGCAAATACACGTTCAAAGAAATGGGCGTACGCCGCCGCTACTACAGCGACAACGGCGAGGACGCGCTTGTGATGTGGACCGACGCGCTCGACTCCGATTCTTTCCAGGCCACCTTTGATGTCAACGAGCGCAAGCTGGGTGAGCGGTTGGGTTCGGCCGAAGTTCGATTGGGTGGTTCGGTGTGGAGCCTGCCGAGTGCCTGAACGGGGGCTCATGCTCATCGACGGGCATTCGCTCGTGTTTCGGGGCTTTTACGCGCTACAAGAGCTCGGACGGCCGTTTACCAATGCCAAGGGCGAGCTGACCACCGGCGTCTACGCGTTCACCAGCATGCTGCTGAAAGCGCTGGAAGACCTGAAGCCACAATATGCTGGGGCCGCGTTCGACATGAGCCGGCCGATCCATCGGCTGAACGCATTCGCTGCATACAAGGGCACACGCACCGCAGCGCCGCCCGGCTTCCGCGACCAGATCACCTGGAGTCGGCGGGTTCTCGAAGCGATGCAGATTCCGATGTTCGAGGTCGAAGGCTACGAGGCTGACGACGTGCTTGGCGCGCTATCCGTCAAGGCCGTCGAGCAGGGGCTCAGCGTCACGATCCTGAGCGGCGACAACGACCTGCTGCAGCTGGTCAATCCAAAGGTCAAGGTGCTGACGTCGCGCCGTGGCATCACCGACACGATCCTGTACGACGAGGCCAAGGTCATCGAGAAATACGGTGGCTTACGGCCCAACCAGCTGCCGGACTTCAAGGCCATTCGTGGCGACAGCACCGACAACATTCCGGGCGTCGCCGGCATCGGCGACAAAGGCGCGCAGAAACTCCTTCTTGAATTTGGAACGGTCGAAAACCTACTTGAAAACCTCGACAAAGTTCCACAGAAACAACGCGACTTGCTTGAACCACTTCGGGAACAGGTGCTTCTCGCAAAGAAGCTGACCACGATCGTTACCGACCTGCCCGTCGAGCTCGACGTCGAGCGCGTGCGCATGCGCGACCTGCGTACCTCGGCGGTGATCGGCATGTTCCAGGAGCTGAGCTTCAAGTCGCTGATCGATCGCATCCCGAAATTCCAGCCGCCACCGCCGCCGCGCAATGGACGCGCGCAGGCAGGACTCTTTGACGGTCTGGCAGAGGGCGAAGAGCCCCTGAACACCGTCGGTGAGACGATCACCAGTGCCGAAGACCTCGATCGCTTCATCGCGGTGGCGCGCCAGCACGGTTCGTTCGCCTTCAACGTCCAGGCCACCGGCCTTTTGCCCATGCGCGCCGAGCTCGTTGGCATTGGTCTGGCCGCGGGCGAGACAGCCGGCTACGTTCCGCTGGGACACGTCAAAGGCAGTCAGCTGCAAATTGAAGATGCGCTCGAACGGCTCCGTCCGCTCTTTGAGGATCCAGGCATTCGCAAGCGAGCGCATAACGCGAAGTTCCACATGGTCGTGCTGGCCCGATACGGCGTGGAGGTGCAGGGACTCGCGTTTGACACGATGATCGCTGCCTATCTGCTCGAGTCCGGCCAACGGGCGCTGGCGCTGCGCGATCTGGCCTGGGCCAAGGTGCAGGTCGAGCTACCGTCGGTGCAATCACTCCTCGGCATCGGCAAGAAGGCGATAACCATGGCCGAGCTGCCAATCGCCGGCTGCGGCAGCTATGCGTGTAACGAGGCGTTGCTGGTCGAACGTCTTGTGCCGATTCTGCAGCAAGAACTCGATGAAGCGTCACAGACCACGCTGTTCGACGAGGTCGAGATGCCGCTGGTGCCCGTGTTGGCTGACATGGAACGCGACGGCATCGCCGTCGATCTGCCCTATCTGGCGGAGCTCGGCCGCGAAATGCAAGCGCGCACCGCCGCGCTGGAGGCCGAGATCTACGGCCACGTCGGGCACGAGTTCAACATCGGCTCGACGCAGCGCTTGAGCGACGTGCTCTTCAACGAGCTGCACCTGGAAGTCGATAAACGCAAGCGTCGCAACAAGACGAAGACTGGGCACATCTCCACGGGCAGCGATGTGCTCGAAGAGCTTCGCGGCACCCATCCAATCATCGAGCTCATCCTGGAACATCGCCATCTCCAGAAGCTGCAGGGCACGTATGTTGATGCGCTGCAGCAGCTCGTCGACCCGGTGACGGGTCGCGTGCACACCTCGTTCAACCAGACCGGTGCGGCCACCGGCCGTTTGAGCTCCAGCGATCCGAACCTGCAGAACATTCCGATACGGACCGACATCGGCAAGCGCGTGAGACGTGCGTTCATTGCCAGGGCCGGCGCGGTTCTCCTGTCGGCTGATTACAGCCAGATCGAGCTCCGGGTCCTGGCGCACATGGCCGACGAGCCCACGTTGCTCGAGGCCTTCGAGCAGGGCGAAGACCCGCACGCGGTCACTGCAGCGGAGGTCCTCGGTATCCCCTTCGCCGACGTCACGTCCGATCACCGTCGCGTTGCCAAGATGGTCAACTACGGCGTTCTCTACGGCATGAGCGATTACGGTCTCGCCGAAAGGACCGGGCTGCCCTCCGAGGATGCCTCCGGGTTCATCCAGCGCTACTTTCAGCGCTTCGGCACCGTGAAGGCGTTCCAGGACACGGTGATCCACAAGGCCGAGGATGAGGGCTACACGGAGACGCTGCTCGGGCGGCGGCGATACGTGCCTGAGATCCGTTCACGCATCTACGGCGTGCGGCAGGCGGCGTTGCGGCAGATCATCAACGCGCCGATCCAGGGCTCGGCCAGCGACATCGTGAAGCTCGCGATGATTCGGGTGCACGCCTTCTTGCGTGAGCAGGCGCCTTCGGTGCGCATGCTGTTGCAGGTGCACGATGAACTGCTGTTCGAGGGGTCCGAAGATGAGCTGCGGCGCATCGCGCCAGAGCTGGTGCGAATCATGGGCGGCGCGCTCGACATGAAGGCGCCTCTACACGTGGATCTCAAAATGGGCCCGAACTGGGAGGACATGAAGCCACTCGCGCTTCCAGTACCCGCAGTTGCCTGAACTCCCGGAGTTGGAAGCGTTAGTCCGTGACATGTCACCGGGACTGGTTGGCCGGAGCATCGTTGGCGTAGAGCTCCATAAGCCCAAGCTGTTCAGCGCGGCCGCAGGTCTTAACCTCGACGATCTCATCGGCCGATGCATCGAGCGCATCTGGCGTCGGGGCAAGTTCACCATCTGGCAACTCTCAGGTGGCCTCACCCTGGTGGTGCACCTGAAGTTGGCTGGCCAGATGGTGCATCTCGACAACGGCGGCCACGAGCTAGGCCATGGCGGCCATCCTGTGCCCATGTGGGGCACACCCATGCCGCACAAGTCCTCCCATGTGGTCTTCTGCCTCGACGACGGCTCAGTCCTCTATCTCACTGACATTCGCCAGTTCGCGCGACTCCACCTGATGCCGCAGACCGAGGTCGAGGCATTCATCAAACAGCAGCGCATCGGCGTCGAGCCGCTGACCCGCAAGTTCACGTCTGCACAGCTGGCGGAAAAGCTGCGACGTCGAAGTATTCCGCTGAAGACCACGATCATGGATCAATCCGTAATGGGCGGCGTCGGCAACATTTACGCCGACGAGTCGCTGTGGCGCGCCAGGCTCCACCCGCGTCGACCTGCCAATTCGCTGACGACACAAGAGGTGACACGGCTGCATCGCGCAATACGCGCGGTGCTCGACTACGCCGTCCGCGAAGGTGCGACGTTCGTACCGCATGGCAAGGCGATCTCCGACCGTGACTTTCCGTACTGCCACGGTCGGGCCGGCTCACCATGTCCGCGCTGCGGCACCATCATTCAGAAGGAGTGGGTCGGCGGCCGCGGTACACATTTCTGCCCCAAATGCCAGAAACCCCCGGTGGCGGTAGCCGTTGCCTGAACTGCCGGAGGTTGAGACCACTGCGCGCACTCTGCGGCCGCGCATCACTGGTCGCCGCGTAACGGGCGTGCGCGGCGTGGACTGGCCGCGCATGCTGCCCAACACCTCTGAGGCAGACATGCAAGCAGCGCTGTGCGGTCACACGGTGACGGAGGTCGATCGCCGTGGCAAATACTTGCTGATCGGATTCGACGACGAGCAGTGGGTAATGGTGCATCGCAAGATGAGCGGCAATCTGCTGCTCGTGCCAGGGGAAATGCCGCTCGAAGCGCATACGCACCTGGTCGTGGCGTTGGAAGGCGGCGAAGACCTGCGCCTGGTGGACGCGCGCAAGTTCGGGCGCGTCTACCTCTTCCACGGGCGCGATCAACTGGACGAGTTTCTGGCGGAACGCCTCGGACCAGACTCGCTTCTCGAGCTCGACGAGAAACTGCTCGCCGCCAAGCTCCACAAACGGAAGGGTCGCATCAAGACATTGCTGCTCGATCAGGCGTTCGTCGCCGGCGTGGGCAATCTCTACGCGGACGAGGCTCTCTGGGAGGCGCGGCTGCATCCGCTGCGTAGCGCCGAAAGCCTGTCAACACGCGAGGTGTATCGACTGGCGAGGGCCATAAAGGCCGTCCTGGTTATGGGCATCGAACGTCGCGGCACTTCGTTTTCCACGTACCGCGACTCCGATGGCGTGCCTGGTGAGAACCAGGAGTTTCTCAACGCCTATGGTCGAGAAGGTCAGCCGTGCCCGCGTTGCGGCGCGCTGATCCGCCGCATCGTCATTGGTCAACGCAGCGCGTTTTTCTGCCCAAAGGAGCAGAAACTACGCAGCCAGTAGCTTGTGAAAGCGAGTCTCTGAGCGGAAAGGACCGACCACCGCGAGGCGGAAGGCCTCTGGGCGCCACAGCTCGGTAGCAACCCGCTGGAGGCTGTCCGCGGTGACGCCGTCAACAATCTCCAGCACCTCGTCCACAGTAAGAATTTCGCGCCGCAGCAACTCTTGACCGCCCAGCCAGGAGGCGACCGCGCGGGTGTCCTCCATACGAAGCTGCAGGCGACCCTTGATAAATTCTTTGGCCTTGACCAGCTCTTTATCGGGCACGCGCTGGGCCATCTTGGCGAGTTCCTCGATCGTGGCGCGTAGGGCCTCGTCCAGCTTGGAGGGGTCGACGCCCGCGTTCACCACGGTCGAGCCCGTGTCGAGGTAGTGATTGACGTAAGAATGCACGTCGTAACATAGCGAGCGCTTTTCCCTGATCTCCAGGAACAAACGGCTGCTCATGCCCTCGCCGAGAACGGCGTTCAGGACGTCCAGCACGTAGCGGTCCGGATGGGCGGCGGAGAGGCCGGGCGTCGCCAGACAGAAATGCGCCTGCTCGGTGCGCTTCGATCGCAAACGCAAGCGCGGCGTGTCGTCGGGGATCTGCGCTGGGTACCAGGTCGCGAACTCGCGCGGCTGCCACTTGCCCAGGTACTCGCTCACGCGATCGACCACCTCCTGGTGGGTGACGTTGCCGGCGATGGCGACCACGGTGTTCTGCGGCACGTACAGCTGGCCCATGTAGCGGATCACGTCGTCGCGCGTGATCGCCTTCACGGAGTCGGGCGTACCGCCGGTGTCGCGGCCAAGTGGCTGATGTGGCCAGACGACCTCGTCAATCAGGATGTTGACGATGTCGGCGGGGCTGTCCTCGGTCATCGCGAGCTCTTCGAGAATGACCGCCCGCTCTTTCTCAAGCTCTTCGGGATCCAGGAGCGAATTCAGGAGGCTGTCGGCGAGGATGTCGAGGGTGGCTGCGAAACGATGGTCGCCAACTTTCGCCCAGTAGACCGTCAGCTCCTTGTCGGTACCGGCGTTCATGACGCCGCCGATGCCTTCGATCTCCTCGGAGATCTCACGTGCGGTCGGTCGCCGCTTCGTGCCCTTGAACAGCATGTGTTCCAGGAAGTGCGAGACGCCGGCGACGTCGTCGCTCTCGTAACGCGAACCCGCGCCGATGAAAATGCTGATGCTGACCGAGCGCGTGTGCGGCAGCGAACTGCTGACGATCCGCAGGCCGTTCTGCAGGACGGTCTTGTCGAACATTAAGTGCCCCCGAAGTGTACGGGTTTCGGGCTTGCCCACCCTTTAGCGCGCTCAACGGCGCGCAGCCAATCGTGGTAGAGCCCTTCGCGCTGGTCTTCGCCCATGCTTGGCTCGTAGCGCCTGGCGCAAAGCCACCGCGCTGCGAGGTCCCCACTCTGCCAGAGACCCGCTCCTATGCCCGCGAGGCTTGCGGCGCCAAGCGCCGTTGTCTCCTGGATTGAGGAAACCTCGACGGGGACGCCCAGGATGTCGGCCTGGAACTGCATCAAGAAGCCATTCGCGGTGCCGCCGCCATCGACCTTCAGCACCTGTACCGGTTTGCCAGCCTCGCGCATGGCCGCTGCCAGATCACGCGTCTGGTAGGCAATGCTTTCGAGGGTGGCACGCACCACGTGAGCTCGACTTGTACCGCGGGTGATGCCGACCAACGCGCCGCGCGCGTACATGTCCCAGTGCGGTGCGCCGAGGCCAACGAACGCGGGCACGAGGTACGTGCCACCGTTGTCTGCGACGGACGTGGCCAAATCCTCCGTTTCGGCTGCATCTGCGATCAATCCCAACTCATCCCGCAGCCACTGCACTGCTGCACCCGTGATAAAGGCACTTCCTTCGAGCGCATACGTCGTTTCGGCGCCAACCCGCCACGCAACCGTGGTAAGGAGGCCCCCAGAGAGTGTTGACACCTGGTGGCCTGCATTCACCAGCAGGAAGCAGCCTGTCCCATAGGTGTTTTTGGCCTGTCCGAGCTCAAAACAGGTCTGACCAAATAGCGCCGCTTGCTGGTCACCCGCGATACCGGCGATAGGGATCGAGCCGCCGAATGCATCGGTCTCGCCGTACACCTCCGCGCACGAACGCACCTCGGGCAGCATCGCGCGGGGCACGTCCAAGATGTTGAGGAGCTCCCGATCCCAGTCCAGCGTGCGAATGTTGAACAGCAGCGTTCGCGATGCGTTGGACACGTCGGTGCAGTGCACGCGACCGCCCGTCAACTTCCAGATGAGCCAACTGTCGATGGTGCCGAAACGAAGTTCGCCGGCCGCAGCGCGTTCTCGGGCGCCTGGTACTCGGTCGAGGAGCCAGCGGATTTTGGTGCCCGAGAAGTACGCGTCAATAACGAGGCCGGTGCGTTCGCGAAAGAGCGGCTCCAATCCGTCGGCCTTGAGACGGCTGCAGATTTCGGCGGTGGCGCGACTCTGCCAGACAACCGCCGGGTAGATCGGCTCGCCGGTCGCTGCGTCCCAGACAACGGTTGTTTCGCGCTGGTTGGTGATGCCGATTGCCGTTACATCACGCGGCTGCGCTCCTGCTCGGTCCAACGCTTCGCGTCCCACCGCGATGGTTGTCCGGAAGATCTCCTCCGGATCATGTTCCACCCATCCCGGTTGCGGGTAGCTCTGCGCAATCTCGCAATCCGCAGTGGCGACGACGTTCCCACTGTCGTTGAACACCAGCGCGGCCGAGCCGGTAGTGCCCTGGTCCAACGCCAGCACGTGTTGCCTCATACCGTGGCCGGCTCTCGACTGAAGCGGCGCATCGGCGCGAGCTCGCGTCGGTACGCCTCTACCTGACTGGCGCGTTCAGCCGTATCCCAGCCGAGCAGCGGCGCGACGCGCTCCACGACGGTGTCCAGGCAGTCCAGGGCCTGGCAGGCTCGCAGCCCGAGTGCGGTGCGGCGCAGCAGGACGTCTCCAAGCGACAGCGCCCATTCCGACTCCACGGCGTGCTCCAACTGGGCGGCTATGGTCGGTTCGTTCGGACACACGCGTTCGGCAAGCCGCGGATTGCGCTCAATACGGGCCAAAACCGCTGGTGTCATCGAGCCGTACATGGACCCAAGGTGTTCGGCCTGTTCTCGATCCAGTCCGAACGCGGCCGCTCGCGGCCAGACTTCGTCGATGACATAGGTTTCGAGGTCCCGCAAGTGGCCGCCAGGCAATGGCTCGGCGTCGGTGGGCAACTCACGTCGGGGCCAGCGAAGCTTGCGCGCGACCAGGTCGCCAACTTCCTCGGCAATCGCGCGGTAGCCAGTGATCTTTCCGCCGACGACGGATACCAGCCCTGGGACGCCGTCACGTCGAGCATGGTCGTACAGGGCGTGTTTGCGCGACACCTTGCCTTCAGCAACATGCTCGATGCGAACTAAGGCTCGCACCCCAGCGTATGCGTAGTAGATCTGATCGAACTGCCCATCGGGGAACACGCTTCGCGCCTCGCTGACGAGGTACTCGACATCCTCATCGGTTGCCGCGGCATCCGCGGGGTCGCCGACGTAGTCCGTGTCGGTTGTCCCGACCAGCGAGTAGCCCAACCAGGGAATGACGAAAAACAGACGTCCGTCCTTCTGGGCGAAAAGAACATGCGCTTTCCGTGTTGCTGAGGGCGTCACGAGATGTACGCCCTTGGTGAGCCGCAGCAACGGTCGTCTTCCGGGCCGAAGCGTCTGCGTGGTGAGGTCCAGCCACGGGCCGGTTGCGTTTACGGTTAGCCGCGCCCGTACATCAAGAGACTGGCCGCTCAGGCGATCCTGCACGCGTGCGCCGACGACGCCGCCCAGGTCGTCGCGCAGAAACTCGACGACGTGAGCGCATGTGGCGACTACCGCCTCGTGCTGCGCTGCGTCGAGTGCGTTCTCCACAACCAGGCGTTCAACCAGCGACAGCTGGCCATCGTAGAACTGCCAGGCACCTTGCAACGCGGTAGGGCTGAGGCCGGGTTCGACTCGCAAGAGCTGCCGCTTGTTGAGCCACTGGCGCGTGGGCAGGCTTTTGTCGAATGACAGGGCGTCGTACAGCTGCATGCCGGCTTGCAGCTTGGCGCGGTACAGCACACCACGCCCGTACATCGGCATCAAGAACTGCAGCGGCTGAACGAGGTGCGGCGCCAGGTGCAGCAGGACCTCACGTTCGCGCATGTCGGTGCGCACCAGGCCGAAATCGAACATTTCGAGGTACCGGAGGCCGCCGTGGATCAACCGCGTCGGGCGCGACGAGGTTCCCGAAGCAAGATCGTTTTTCTCCACCAACGCAACCTTCAGCCCGCGCAGCGCGAGGTCGCGGGCGATACCTGTGCCGACGATGCCGCCACCCACAACCAGCGCATCGAACTGGGTTCGTTCGAGCGCTTCCAGGCTCGCGTTCCGCTGCGCCAGAACGCTCACGCGCGCTCCATCTGAAAGCTGTGCGGTAGCAGCTCGCTTACGGTGAAGCAGCCAAGGCCATCTACCTGGACTGGTGCATCGCCGCGAAAATGCTCGACGATGACCTGGCGACAGGCCCCGCACGGTGAACACCCACCTTCGGTGGCGTCGACGCAACTCACCGCCAGGGCCGCAAACGGCCGAGCGGCACTCGCCGCGATCGCGCCGAAAATGGCGTTGCGCTCCGCGCAGACGGTAAGCCCATAGCTGGCGTTTTCAACGTTGCAGCCGACGTGGACTGCGCCCTGCGCGTCCACCAGGGCGGCGCCTACGCGGAAGTGTGAGTAGGGGGCATAGGCGCGCGACGCAACCTCGCGCGCCCGCACGATCAGGGCATCCAGGTCACCCACGAGCGTCGGCGCCGACAGTGTAGCTTGCAGCACACACGATGATTTTGGTTACCAATGACGACGGTATCGACTCGCCAGGACTTGTGGCGCTGGCCCGCGCGCTCACCAGCGTGGAAGAGATCTGTGTGATTGCCCCGAACCGCAACTGGACCGCGGCAGGCCACACCAAGACATTGGACCGTCCGCTACGCGTCGCCGAGATCACGCTGCCCGGGTCTCGCTTGAAGGCATTCTCCAGCGATGGATCGCCATCGGATTGTGTCGCGCTGGGGTTCCTCGGCCTTGCGCCCGAGCGACCTCGGCTCGTGGTTTCTGGGATCAATACGGGGCCAAATATGGGCAGCGACATCACGTACTCAGGCACCGTTTCCGCGGCGATGGAAGGCGTCGTATCTGGGGTTCCCGCGATCGCCATTTCACTCGCCGACTATTACCAGTGGGATTTTCACTATGCCGCACAATTCGCGGCTCGCCTCGCCCGCAGAGTGCTGAAGTCCGGGCTCGAACGCGACGTCTTGTTGAACGTGAACGTCCCAAGCGGACGGCGAACCGACATTCGCGGTGTTCAGGTCACCCGGCTGGGCAGACGCGAATACAACGACGAGCTCATTCGCCGCAAAGACCCATTCGGGCGTGACTACTTCTGGATTGGCGGCGGCCCGCCCGGGGGGACAGGCGAGCCTGGCACCGACCTCCACGCGGTGGCAGCCGGCTACGTCTCCATCACCCCTGTGCAGCTGGACCTCACCAACCACGACTTGATCGAGCACATCGCCACCTGGGGCCTCAAGGCCTGATCACCCGACCCGCCGAAATCCTCTGGGTGATGACACCGTCAGGTGATGAATGTTTCCTTCGTGTGGTGACAACCGTCCGTGGTGAGAAACTCGTGTGGTGAGAACGTTTCGCGTGATGCGCAACACCTGGGCGTTAGCAGCCCGCACCTCAGTCGTCCTCGTCATCGGCATCGTCGTCCTCTGAGCCGTTGCCGTCAGAGATAACTCCGCGTTCCATCCCCTGATAGACGGTGACGAGGAAGTCGTCGCGCGGCCGATCGGCAGTCCACACCAGGTCATCGTCGATGCGCTGCACCAGCCCGTGCAGGTCTTCGTCCCCGAGATCGCGCTCCACGATGAGCACACCGTGCACCACGCTGGTGCCAAAGTGAAGATCAACCCGCCCGAACGGCTGATCACCCTCGCTCAGCAAATAGGCTTCCGACTGCGGTGTGCGACACACCCGGTCGTACCGCAAATCAGCAAAGGCTGTATCTGACATGCGTCCTCCGTGCGAGAAGTTGGCCGGCGATGCGAGAATCCCGGTCACCCCCGGATACGGCTGATGGCCTTGGTAGAGCTTCTATCACGCGTGTTGTCCGCCTGGCGATCTGGCGGCCTGCTTAAGCACCTGGTGGTGCTGGGGCTGATCCTGCTGGTCGCAGCCGCGTTCCGCTTCAACGCGCTCGAGTCCTGGGACGACAACAGCCACCAGCACCCCGACGAGCGGTTCATGACCATCGTGGCCAGCCAGGTGAGCATGCCCGCCTCACTTGGCGAGTACTTCAACACGCCACGTTCGAGCCTGAACCCGTACGCGAACGGGCAGTCGAACTACGCCTACGGCCAGTTCCCGCTGACGTTGACCCGCGCGGTTGCGGAGCTGCTGCCAGTGTGCGGCGGGTGTGTCGCATTTACCAGCTATGACCGCGTCTACCAGGTCGGACGTGCGCTGTCGGCCATGGCGGACCTGGGCACGATCGTGTTCGCCTGGCTGCTGGCACGACGCGTGTTTGGCGTGCGTACCGCGCACCTCACAGCGCTGCTGCTTGCGCTGACGGTGCTGCACATCCAACTGGCGCACTTCTTCGCGGTCGACACGTTCGCGACCTGCTTCGCGGCTGGTGCGCTGTACTTTGGGCAGCGCACCTGGCAGCGCGAGAGCCTGCTCGACGGCCTGATCACGGGCGTTTTCGTCGGGCTCGCGGCCGCATCGAAGATCAGCGCACTGCTGCTCCTGCCCGTACTGGGCCTCACATTCATCTGGCCCAGGCACAGCCGACCAAACGTGACGCAGTTCTTCGACGGCGTGACCGCCTTTGGCGTCGCCCTGGTCGGCGCGTTTTTCGCGTTTCGTCTGACGGAGCCCTACGCCTTCCTGGGACCTGCCGTTTGGGGCCTTCGGCTCAATCCGCAGTGGCTTACCGATAAGGCGTACCAGGTCGAGGTCAGCTCCGGAACGATCGACGTTCCGTTCATGATCCAGTGGGCGGGCACACCGGCCTACACGTTTGTGCTGCAGAACATCGTCCAGTGGGCGATGGGGCCCGCGCTTGGCATCACCTGCCTGGTTGGATTGGGCGTGGCCTGCTGGCGCCTCGTACGCGGCCACGCATATGAGCGCGAGGCGCTCCTGGTGATCCTGTGGACGGTCGTCAATCTGTTCTACTTTGGTGGCCAGTTCGCCAAGTTCCTGCGGTACCTGCTGCCCACGTACTTCACCCTGGTGATGCTGGGCGCATATGTGCTGATCGTGGGCACTCAATGGCTCGGGCGTCGCGGCGGCTGGCAGCTGGCAGGCCTGCATCGTTTGATCGCTCCGGCGGTGGTCGCATTGACGGCGGGCTGGGCGCTGGCTTTCAGCCACGGCATCTACGGCCAGCCGCTGTCCCGTTTCACGGCGTCGGACTGGATCTACAAGAACGTCCCCGCGGGAGCCACGCTCGCGACCGAGCACTGGGACGACAGGCTACCGCTGGCGCGACCCGGCGGCGATCCCGGTCGGTACCGCTATGCCGAGCTCGCGCTGTATGACCCCGAGACACCTGACAAGCGCACGAAGCTCGAAGGCGTCCTGGACCAGAGTCAGTACGTCGTGATGGCGAGCCGTCGGCTGATCGGCTCGATCCCACGGCTGCCCGAACGCTACCCACTAGCCACGACGTATTACCGCTTGCTCGAGTCCGGGCAGCTCGGTTTCGAGCTGGTGGGTCGGTTCCAGGTCGAGCCCTCTCTCGGACCACTCCAGTTCGACGACAGCCTGGCTCAGGAGGACTTCACGGTTTACGACCATCCATTGGTCGAGGTCTGGCAGAAACGGCCCGACTATTCTAGCGCGAGCATGCGGGCGCAGCTGGACGCGGTCTCGCTCGACCGCGTGGTCAACGTGCGGCCGATCGACGGTGGGAAAGGCGCGCTCCTGCAAACAACATTCGAGCAACAGGCACAGCTCGTCGCGGGCACGTGGAGCCAGCTCTTCAACCGCGACGCACTGGTGAATCAGGTCTCGCTGCCCGTGTGGCTCATTGTCGTGGAGCTGCTGTCGCTATCAGCCGTACCCGCGCTCTGGCGCGCACTGCCGTTTGTCTCCGATCGCGGCTACGGCGCGAGCAAGATCCTCGGTCTTGCGTTCGTCGCATACGTGGGGTGGCTAGTAGCGAGCCTGAAACTCGCGCCGTTTGAACGACCGCTGCTCCTTCTGGCGTGGCTGCTCCTGCTGGCGCTGTCGTTCGCGGCAACCTGGCCACGGCGTGCGCGGTTCGTCGCGTGGTTGCGCAAAGAGAGTCGGTTACTCCTGGTCATCGAGGCGGTCTTCCTCGCAGGTTTTGCGCTCTTCGCGTGGATCCGTGCCGCCAATCCCGATCTCTGGCATCCGGTCTTCGGCGGCGAAAAGCCAATGAACTTCGCGTATCTTAACGCGATTGTCAAAAGCGACTACTTCCCGCCGTATGACCCGTGGTTTGCGGGCGGAATCATCAACTACTACTACTTTGGGCTGGTCCTGGTCGCGGTTCCGATCAAGCTCACCTCGATCCTGCCTCAAATAGCCTTCAACCTGGCTGAACCAACGCTCTATGGCGCGCTGTGCGCGGGCGTCTTCGCGGTAGCCTTCTCGCTCAGCCTCCCACTGCGCGGCCGAGTACACCGTGCGCATGCCTACCTGGCAGGCGCCGCCGCGGTCCTCCTCACTGGCGTGTTGGGCAACCTCGACGCCGGCCTCCAGGTGCTCGATCAGCTGTGGCGATTGGGCGGCGAGCTTGCGCCATTGACGGGAGGCATCGTCCGACTGGCCGCGGGCGTCCTCGCAATCCTCGAGGGCGCACATTTCCCAGTGCTCGATTTCTGGCGGAGCACGCGCTTCATTGGCCCCGAAGACGTTGGACCAATTCACGAGTTTCCGTACTTCACGTTCCTGTATGGCGACCTGCACGCGCACCAGCTCGCGTTGCCGCTGACCGTCACGGTTGTGCTGATTGGCCTGAGCCTCATGCGTGCGCTGCGTGCCGACCCACACCACGTGCCCTGGGCCCCAGTGGCCATCAGTGGCGTGCTGGTGGCCATGTTGCGCGCGACCAACACCTGGGACTTCCCGACGTATGCCGCCATAGTCGCGCTGACGCTCGTGCTTGGCAGCCTGCCTGGGTTACTTCGACTCGACCGACAGGCGATCTCCACGCTGATCATTAGCCTGGCACTATTTGGGGTTATCGCGCAGGTGGCCTTTGCGCCGTACCTGCAGCGCTACCAGCTGTTCTATACCGGCGTCGATCCGGTCAAGGCCAAAACGGCGTTGAGCCAATTTCTCACGATTCACGGCCTGTTCTTCTATCTCGGCGCATCGCTGCTGGTGTGGTACGGGGTTCAGGCGGCCCGCCGCGCCACTGCGGTTTACGTCCGTACTCACCTGGTGCCCGAACCGGGCTATTACAGCACCATTGTCCCGCTCGAAGGTTTGAGCCGATTCAACACTCTTGCGGCGTGGCTATTCGCGTCGGGCGCCTTGATCGGTGCGGTTTTCGTACTCGCGGGCTATCCAACCCGTGCCTTCCTGGCGGTCGGCATCTTCGCTGCGGCGGCGGCGTGCGTGGCGCATTGGCGCCAGTCAAATCGCGCGCTCCAGGCCGCTCTCTTCGGCGTGGCGCTGTTCGCCACGCTCATCCCTGAGTTCGTCGCATTGCAGGGCGACATTGGTCGCATGAATACCGTCTTCAAGTTCTACCTGCAGGCCTGGGTGTTGCTCTCGATTACCGCGGCGGTTGCCTTTGGCTGGTTGATACGGCGCTCGGGCCGCGATCACCTCCTGCGCCTTGTGCGGCCGACCTGGGTCGCGCTCCTGGCGGTGCTAGTTATCGCCGCGGCGGCCTATCCACTGCTGGCCAGCAAGGGCAAGGTCGGGTTGCGATTCGCCGACCTGCCTCTCTCGCTCGACGGCATGCAGTACATGAACTACGCCCAGTACCTGGACGACGGGACGGATCTCAACCTGCCCGGTGACGCAAATGCCATCCGCTGGCTGCAGGACAACGTGAGCGGCACGCCGGTGGTGCTCGAGGGCCGCTCGCCAGTCTACCGCTGGGGTTCGCGCATCTCGATCTATACCGGACTGCCAACGATCCTTGGCTGGGACGTGCACCAGACCCAGCAGCGGACTGGTTACAACGGCATGATCCAGGAGCGGATCAACGACGTCGAGCGCGCGTACGCCTCCACGAACGTTCAAGAGGCGCAGGCGATCCTGAGTAAATACCAGGTGCGTTACATCGTGATTGGCGGGCTGGAGCACAAGTACTACCCGGCCACTGGCCTCGATAAATTCGCCAGCATGCCAGGCCTGCGGCTCGCGTACGATGCCGACGGCGTGCAGATCTACGAGGTGGTGCAGTCATAGGCCGGGTCATCCAGGTCACGCTTGGGTTCGCCGTCAGCGCGCTGGCTATCTACTACTTGCTGCAACAGGTCTCGATCGAGCAGGTGGGTGAAGCGCTTGGGCGCGCCCAGCCTGGTCCTGTTGTGGCGCTTGTTGCCTGCGTCATGGGCTCGCTGATTACGCGCGCCGCCCGCTGGCAGATCTACTTTCTGCCGAAGCGGCGGGTGCCGTTCAGGTCTTTGCTGGGCACGCTGTCCATCAGCTACATGGCGAGCGCGTTCTTGCCGCTGCGCGCTGGGGAGTTGGTCCGCGCGGTGTTCCTGGGGCAGCGCCAGCGGATCCCCATCCCGGGGATCGTTGGCACCATCCTGGTCGAAAAACTCTTCGACTTTCTGGCCATCGGCGTCATCCTCGCCGTTTTGCTTGTTCTGCAGGCCAATTCATTGCCAGCCGCTGCCCAGGTGGCCGGCGTCTCGATCACCTCGGTGATCCTCGTTGGCTTCGGTTTCGTCGTCGCGTTGGCCATCTGGCGAGAACCAACACTGAACCTCGTCGGTTTCTTCGAGCAACACTTGCCGTTCGGCCTCAGTACGAGGCTCCGCTTGCGCGAGGCTGCAATGCATTTCGCCGAAGGGACGGACTCTTTACGTGACGGGCGTCTGTGGCTGCTGCTGCTTGGCTGGACGGCGATCACATGGCTGTTCTCCGTCGGCTCAACGCTGGCAGGCATGCTGTCGCTGAACGTGCCACCGGACATCCCGATGGCGTTGTTCGTCGTGGTCCTCACCAGCACCGGCCAGGCAGTGCCGTCCAGCCCGGGCTACGTGGGTGTGTACCACGCCGCCGCCACGCTCGCGCTCACCACGTTCGGCGTCGATACCGCGACGGCTCTCGGCGTTGCCCTTATCACCCACGCTTTTTCTTACGGCTCGCTGGTGGTGGTCGGCCTGATCGCGCTTTGGACGGGCGGCTACACGTTTAGCGACGTGCTCAAGGGCAGTCGCTCGCGCGGCGGCGTGGCTGCGCCTGTTTCCGCCGAACTCTGAGCCATGCGCGACGCCCTCACCTGGTACCTGGTGGTGCAGGTAGCGGCGCTGGCCATCTGGCCGCTGCTGAGCGAGGCGCTGGCGCCACTCAAGGACCGCGGTTGGGCCGCGGCCAAGGCTGCTGGCGTGCTCGCACTCGCCTGGTTGGTCTGGTTCGTATGCATGCTCGCGTCGGTGCCGTTCACCCGCGCGACCCTGGCGTTCGCGTTCATCGGCATAGGTGTTGCGGCGTGGATATGGGCATGGCGGACCGGCCGCCTGCCAGCATTGCGCAACTGGCTCTTCCGGCACGCCAGCCTCGTGGCGATCTGGGAGGCGCTGTTCGCCGCGACGTTTGTGCTGTTCGCATTGCTCCGCGCCCACGAACCAGCCATTCAGTTCTTCGAAAAGCCGATGGACATGGCGTTCGTCAATGGCTTCATGACTGCCCAAAGCCTGCCCACTCAAGACACCTGGCTTTCGGGCTATGGCGTTCCCTACTACTACTTCGGCTACTTCATCGCAGCGAGTCTGGGAAAGCTCAGCGGCGTGGAGCCGGGGGTCGCCTACAACCTCGCGGCGGCAACCGTCCCCGCCCTTGCCACCGTCGGGCTCGCGTCACTGGCGTGGAGTCTGGCCAGGGCGGCACAGGTCTCCACGCTGTGGTCAGCAACCGGTTCCGCGATCGCCACGGTGCTGGCACTGTTCTGCGGCAACCTGCGTGCGTTCTTCGAGTTTGCGCTCTCACGCGGGTGGCTCGCGGCGGATGCTGGCGCAGCGCTGGGCATCAAGAACTTTGGCGATGGCATTCTGCCCGGCGTCTGGCCGCCGCTGAATGGCCTGTGGTGGTTTAGCGCATCCCGCGTTGTGCCCAACATACAGCCGGATGGCATCACCGAGTTCCCGTTCTTCACGGCGTACTTGAGCGACCTGCACCCACATTTCGTCGCTCTGCCGTTCGAGATCCTGGTCCTTAGCCTTGCCGCGGCGCATGTCCTGAGTCGAGGCGCCACGCTGCGCTCGCCGTGGACACAAGGTCTAGCCGCCCTTGCGCTGGGCGGCCTGCTGGTGATCAACACATGGGACATCGCTCCGTTCTGGTTTCTGTACGTCGCGATGAGTGTGTACTCTGCTCGATTCTGCAACTGGCGCTGGCGTCAACTCGTTGCAGCGGCGGCGACACCCCTCGCGGGCGCGCTGCTCTATACCCCTTACTTCATCGGCTACGGCGGCCCACCCCTAGGTATCGGTCTGGTCACGACCGATCGCACCCCCGTTGGCACCGAAGTCGTTCTGTTCGGTTGGGCCATCGTCTTGCTCGCGGCGCTCGGGCTCTTCACGCGCTGGTGCATCGGCGACCGTCGCGGCTGGATCGTCGCAGCCATTGGCACGGTGGCTGGCGTGGTGTTGGTGGTTATCGGCCAACCCAGCCTCGGTTTGCTGGTAGCGCTACTCGGAACACTACTGCCCTGGCCGGGTGTGATCGATCGGTTCGATCCGCCCGCCGCGATGACCGTCGGCCTCGCTGCCTTCGCCACCGCGATGTTGCTCGGTGTGGAGCTGGTCTACCTGGACGACGTCTTCCATTCGCGGATGAACACCGTCTTCAAGTTCGACGAGAACGCCTGGCTGCTTGCGGGTCTCGCCGCTGGCGTCGGCGTCGCGCTGATTGGACGCTATACGCTGCGAGCGCGCTGGCTGGTGGCTGGGCTTGCCTGCGTGTTCCTGGTGGGTGGCCTGGTTTACCCGATTTCGGCCATCGTCACTCGGTTCGGAGAAGTACCACCCGGTGGACCCACGCTTGACGGGTTCACGTTTCTGAGCGCCGACGAGCGTGCCGCGGTGCGCTGGCTAGCCGAGCAGAACGGGATCAGTGGCCGCGTCGTGGTTGCGGAGGCTGTCGCGCCTGAGTACGACGCGCTCTCAGGCGGTATGGCCACGTACTCCGGCGCCGCGACGGTCCTCGGCTGGGCTGGCCACGAGCTGCAGTGGCGCGGCCCCGCCCCAGTTATCGGAACCCGTCAGACCGACCTGGCCGCTCTGTACCGCGACGCCGCGCCCGACCAGCTGCGAACGATATTCGATCGTTATTCGATCCAGTACGTGGTCGTGGGCGACGAGGAGCGCCGCGTCTACGGCGACCAGGTCACAACCCGCTTCGAAGGCATTCTGCCCGTCGCCTTCCGCAGCGGCTCGATCGTGATCTACAGAGCCCGGTAGTCGAAGTTCGTGAGGCGATAACCCTGTCGGAGAGGTTCGTTTCTGCGGGTGGCCACGGTTGGCCTGTCGGCGATCGCCGCCGCGAAGCGCCCACCCAGGGTCCCCCTCTGGGGCAGAAAATTTATGTTTGTTCGGATTTGGGCGGACCCCACGGTATACTCGGACAACGACTCGGAGGTCGAGCCAAGCTATGGTCCAGGTGGGGCCCCGCGCCGCCACGTCCGCCGCGATAGACATAAAAGACGCCCCACCGGCGGAGGCCGAAGCGGCACTTGCTCCCGCCGACATCGAGGTTGAAGAACCTCCTCGCCCCCAGCGGCGGCGCTATTCGATCGAAATTCCCATCGATCCCGAGTACCTGCCGTTCCTGGCGTTGATGCTCTTCGGCCTGGTGCTTCGGTTCTGGGACCTCGGCGCCAAGGCGTTCCACCACGACGAGAGCCTGCACGCGTTCTACTCGTGGCGCCTGTTCGACGGCGAAGGCTACGTGCATGACCCGATGATGCACGGGCCGCTGCTGTTCGAGCTGAATGCGTTGGCGTATTTGCTGTTCGGCGCGAGTGACTTCACAGCGCGGCTGGTCCCGGCCCTCTTCGGCGTAGCCCTTATTGGCTTGCCGTTCTTCCTACGTCACGAGCTCGGCCGCGCGGGCGCCATTGCGGCCAGCCTGCTGTTCGTGGTGTCACCCGCGTTCCTGTACTTCTCGCGCTTCATCCGACACGACATTTACGTCGACGCCTTCACTCTGTTGATGGTGATCGGCGTGTTCCGCTACCTGGCCACAGGCAACCGCAGCTGGTTCTACACGGCATGCGTCTCAGCCGCGCTGCTGTTCGCAACCAAGGAAGACTTCTACATCAGCGGCTTTATCCCGTTCGTCTTCCTGGTAGGTGCCTGGTTCCTGCTCAAGGGTGAACGACGCCTGCTGTTCCGAGCGCGCATTCGTGCGTTGGGCACCCGCTCGTGGGTCACCGGCGCTGCGCTGTTCGTGGCGATCAATCTCCTGCTCTACACCACCTTCCTGACGAACCTGCAAGGCGTGTGCACAGCGTTGGTGTCGCTGCCGCTCAATGGCTGCACCGGCAGTATGGGCGCGCTCAACTACTGGCTCAGCCAGCAGGACTACGCGCGGGGCGGTCAGCCCTGGTTCTACTACTTCATGCTGCTGCCGCTGTACGAGTTCGTGCCTCTCGTGCTCGGTCTGTTGGCTATTGCGCTGGTTCGACCACGCCAGCTGTTCTTCTGGTTCTGCGCGTTCTGGTTTGTCGCGGCGCTGCTGATCTACAGCTGGGCCGGCGAGAAGATGCCGTGGATGCTGCCGCAGATCACGTTGCCGCTGGTGCTGCTGGCTGGTCGACTGCTCGGCCAGTGGTCAGACGCTGGCTGGGGTCGCAGCGCGCTTACACCCCGTGGCCTCGCCACCGCCGGGCTGATTGTGGTGGTGCTGTTCGGCTTGTTGGCCTGGCTCGGCCTGGGCGCGGCACCCGTTGCCTCTCCGCTGGCGGTCCAGAGCGTGACTCTGCAGCGCCTGGCGCTGGCCATCCTGATCGCTGGCGTGGTTGGTGGGATCGTGTATCTGTGGCCCAAGTGGGGCCGCAACACGGTCATGCCTGGCATCGCGCTGGGCGTCCTGGCGATCTTCGGCGCCGGCTACGTACGAACGTCGCTCATGGTTGTGTATGACCATCCCGACGTTCCCGTCGAGCCGTTGATCTATGTGCAAACGACGCCAGATGTGCCATTTATCACCAACGAAATCGACCGTATCGCGCGCCAGACTGGCAAGGGCAAGGACATGAACATCCTGCTCGATAACGGCTGGGGCGATGGCGACCACGAATCTGTGGCATGGCCATTCGAGTGGTACCTGCGTGATTACCACAATCGCCGCTATTACACGAAGACGATTGATTCGAACATCAACCTGAACGACTACCCGGTCCTTCTCGCGCGCGATACCAACCTCGATCCAATCCAGAACGAGCTGTCTCAGTACACCTGCCAGAGTTACAAGCTCAACGCGTGGTTCCCTGAGGATTACAAGGCGTTCAACGCGCTCGATACACCTGGCTTCAACATCGGCACGCATCGCTTCGAAGTGCCGTGGCTGCGGTTCGATCTCATTGGCCAGACGCTGTCAAATCCTGACAATCGGCTGAAGCTGCTCAAGTTCCTGCTGTATCGCGAAGCCCCGGGTGATACCGGCGCCCGCGGCATGCTGTTCTGCGTCAACAAGGAAATTCCGGCGCTAGGTCCGGCGCCGTTGAGTGGCACGGTCGCCGCGGCACCTGCCGCCGCGCAACAACCAGCCGTCGCCTCGGCGCCCGCCGCACGTGACACGGTTCTGCAGTCGCTTCCCGACGGAACCCAGGTCTACGGCAAGATGGCCTCCGGCCAGGCCGCTCTCGTCGATCCCAAGAACATGGCCGTTGGGCCTGACGGCCGCATCTACGTCGTCGAAGGCAAGCCTGCCCGCGTGACGGTCTTCAACGCGGACGGCACCTTTGCCACGAGTTGGGGCCAGCCCGGTCAGGGTGACGGCCAATTCCAGGAGCCGTGGGGCATCGCGGTGGCGCCTGATGGCAATGTGTACGTCGCCGACACCTGGAACCACCGCATTCAGTACTTCGATCCCAGCGGGAAGTTCCTCGGCAAGTGGGGCAAGCTGGGCGACGCCAAAGGCAGCACCACCTCCGATCCGGGCGTGTTCTGGGGTCCGCGGGCTATCGCCATCAGCTCAGCCGGCGAGGTCTACGTAACGGATACCGGGAACAAACGCGTCCAGGTCTTTGGGCTCGACGGCACCTTCAAACGCATGTTTGGTGGCACCGGTAGCGATCCGGGCCAGTTCAACGAACAGGTCGGCCTGACGCTGGATGCCCACGGCAACGTCTGGGTCGCCGACACCTGGAATCACCGTATTCAGGAACTCAGCCCGAATGGCGATCCACTGACGTCGTTTGCCGTCTCGGGTGGTTGGGACAGTCAGGCGGTTTCGAACAAGCCGTACATCGCGGTGCTCCCGAATGGTGATGTCGCCGCCACCTTCCCTGACCAGGGCCGCGCCGTCTTGTACGACGCGAGTGGCGCGCAGATCCAGGATGTTTCGTTGCCGGGCGGCACCTCGCCGGTTGGCGTCGCGGACGCACCTGGCGGTCGCCTCTTGATCGCTGATTCGCGCGGGAACGTTATCTACAGCTTGCCCACACCGTGAGGACTCAGGCAACCAGACTCCTGGGCCTCGCCCTCACGGTTCTTTTTCTGGTCCTCGCCTTTCAGCGCGTCGACCTGGGCGGGTTCCTCGATGAGCTGAAGAGCGTCAACTACGTCTGGCTGCTCCCGTCTGCCGTTTGCACCCTGCTTGGCTATGCGCTGCGCACGGTGCGTTGGCGAGTGATCTTGAGCGGCGCCGCGCGTGCGCCGCTGAGCACCCTGTTTCCGGTCCTCATTATGGGCTTCGCCACCAACAACCTGCTACCCGGTCGGCTTGGCGAGTTCTGGCGCGCATACTTGCTCGGCAGAAAAAGGGGCGTACGCAAGACGTTTGCGCTAGCATCAGTGGTTGTAGAACGTGTGTTCGATGGCCTTACCTTGATTCTGCTGCTGACGGTTGTCTCATCCGCGATTTCGCTGCCGGGCTGGGGCCGCCAGATTGAACTGCTGGCGGCTGCCATCTTTGCTATTGCCACGCTGGCCGTGATCGTTCTGCTGGCCCTCCCGTCGGTGGTACTGCTGCCGCTGCGCGCGCTGGTGGGTCACTTCCATAGTGGCGTGGCCGTGTGGGTCGAGGAGCGCTTTGAAGCCTTCGTTGACGGTCTCGGTCCGTTGCGACACGGTCGCGTGCTGTTTGCCGCCACCGCCCTGTCGATCGGAGTCTGGCTACTGGAGTTCAGCTCGTACATCAGTCTGAGTCGCGGCTTGAACCTCGGTCTGCCGAGCAGCGTGGAGCTGCCTGGGCTGGGTCTCGCCCTGGTGACCATCAATCTGGGCATCATGGTGCCGTCTGGGCCGGGCTATGTGGGGACGCAGGAGTTCTTCGGCACCGCCGCACTCGGTGTTGTGGGTGCCAACGCCCAGGCTGCCCTGGCACTGGTTGTCGTTTCGCACGTCATCCAGTACGTGGTGGTGACCGGGCTTGGCCTCATCTTCTTTGCCCGCGAACAGTTGTCGCCGCGGGATCTGCGCCCGGTCCTGGCTGAGGCCGGGAGAGCGCCGTGAGCGCGGCGAACCTGCGACTGCTGCTGCCGTTCGTCTTCAGCGCGATTCTGATCCTGCTGCTCATCAATACGCTACGCGGTCAGGCCGACCAGCTGACCTCTGCGCTGCGCTCGGCCAACTGGCCGCTGCTGGCGCCCGCCATCGGTCTGTACTTTGTTGGCGTCTGGCTCCGCAGCATCCGCTGGGGCCTGCTGCTGCCCGAGCACGCCGTGAAGGTGTCCATCCTGTTTCGTGCGCTGGTTGTCGGGTTCACGGTGAACAACCTCCTGCCGTTGCGCATGGGTGAAGTTGCGCGCGCGTACCTGCTTGCGCGCTGGGGCCGCGTCTCCTATTCGTCCACTGTCGCCAGCCTCCTCGTGGAGCGTGTGCTGGACGGCCTTTCTCTTGCGCTGCTGCTCCTGGCCGCCCTGCTCTTCCAACCTTCGGCGCCCGCATACCTGTGGGCGGTCGGCGCCATTGCCGGCTGCGGATTTCTAGCCGGTGCAGCGGTCCTGGCCATCGCGGCGTGGCGCGCCTCAGCCCTGACGGCGTTGGCCGCGTTTGTGGCCCGCTTTCTCCCCTTGCGCATGCGCGCGCGCGTGAGTGATGCAGCCGCGAGCTTTGCGCGCTCGCTGGCGCTGGTCCACGATCCCGTGCGCCTACTGCGGCTGCTTGCCCTGTCGCTCGTCGCATGGTGCTTCGAGCTTGGCCTGTTTTTCGTGCTGATGTTCAGCCTGGGGATTGCTGGCAGTTACCCGCAGGCGCTGCTGGTCGGCTCGGCAGCGAACTTTGCCACGCTCTTGCCGTCCTCGCCGGGCTACGCGGGCACGTTCGACGCCGCGCTGACTAAGGTCGCCCAGGACGTGCTCGGGATTTCTGCCGGCCTGGCAGGCGCTTACGACCTCATTGTCCACGCCACGCTGTTCCTTCCCGTGGTCGTGGTGGGTACGCTGGTGCTCTGGCGCTCCAACGTCTCGTTCGGTCAACTCACCCACACCCCGAAGCCCGCGATAGACACGCTGCGAGCGTGACTTTCTAGAACGATGCGCCAGCCGTCCGCGCCGGGCATGCTCACGCTGCCAGGCATGGAGGATGTCGGGCTGTCGCCCATCCGCCGCCAGTACCTCGAGCTGAAGCAGCGCCAGCCTGACGCGATCCTGCTGTTTCGTCTGGGCGACTTTTATGAAACCTTTGAGGATGACGCGCACGTTGCCGCGCGCGTGCTCGATATCACCCTCACGTCGCGCGAGATGGGCCGAGGCGAGCGGCTGCCGATGGCGGGCATCCCCGTCCACGCCGCCGAGTCGTACATTGCGCGCCTGATTTCGGCGGGATTGCACGTGGCGATTGCCGAACAGATCGGCGTCGTCCCGCGCAACGGCATCGTCCCCCGCGAGATCGTTCGAGTCCTGACGCCGGGCATGCTGCTGGAAAGCCATCTGCTGCCCAGCTCCCGCAGCAATTTCCTGCTCGCGCTTGTCCACGACCAAGCTGCATACGGCCTTGCCTATGTCGACGTCTCTACGGGCGACCTCCTCGTCACCACAGTGCCATCACCCGAAGTTCTGATCGGAGAACTCGTCCGTATCGGTCCGGCCGAGATTCTGGCCGAAACCTCAGAGGCACTCGACGATGCCCTGCCCCCAGGTGCGACCGTCACCCGTCGTGGTCCGGAGCTGTTCGCGCCAATTGCTGCGACGCGTACCGTCGTGCGCTCGTTTGGCGGTGCACCAGAGGCCAGTGGGCTCAAGGACCATCCGCTCGCCATGAGAGCCCTGGGCGGCTTGCTGGCGTATGTCCAGGAAGCACGCCCGGGTGCCACGCGCACCCTGCAGTACCCGCGCCTGTACGCCGTCGGCGGCACGATGATCCTCGATCGCGCCACGCGACGGAACCTAGACCTTCTCGAGTCGTCCGCCGGCGAGGGTGGCCCTTCGCTCCTCCGCGTTCTTGACCGCACCGGTACGCCGATGGGCGCACGGCTGTTGCGCAACGTGGTCGGGCAACCACTGCTTGACGCGGAGCGCATCAACCAGCGGCTGGACGCCGTCACTTCGCTCGTCCAGGACACGCGCCTCCGCAGCCGGCTGGTCGATGCGCTGCACGGTTTGCCCGACCTCGAACGCCTGGCGGTACGCGCCGGCCAACAGCTCCTGGCACCGCGCGAGTGCCTGGCGTTGGCGGCCGGACTTGATCGCATCCCACGCGTGGCTCGGGCACTCGACTCTGCAGCCAGTGAGCTGCCGCGCCTCCTGGCCGACGCCGTTCCCGAAGGGGCGCCAGACGTCGTTGCGGACATTCGGGCAACGCTGAAAGATGGCGCCACGATCTTCGAGGCGGGCGTCATCAAGGAAGGCGTTTCCGCGGAGCTGGACCAGTACCGCACGCTCGCGGGCGATGCCCGCCAGTGGATCGCGGCGCTTGAAGTTCGCGAACGCGAACGGACCGGCGTTCGTGGCGCACGTGTCGGCTACAACAAGATCTTCGGCTACTACCTGGAAGTCAGCACCGCCCAGTGCGGTCAGCCGACCGACTACTACCAGCGTCAATCGAGCGGCGCCGACATCGTCGGTGACCACCTCGACCGACTCGGTTGGATCCGTAAACAAACCTTGGCCAACTCGGAGCGGTTCGTCACACCCGAGTTGAAGGAGATGGAAGCGCGCGTGGCTCGGGCGCATGACGATGCGATGCAGCTCGAACGCGAGATCTACAACGCACTGCTCGAACGCCTGGAAGCAGGCGCCGAAGCCCTCGCTCGGGTGGCCCGCGCTCTCGCGCACCTGGACCTCTTCGCCGCCCTCGCCGAAGCCGCCTGCGCACACAACTACTGCCGCCCAGAAGTTGACGAATCGGATCGCCTGGAAATTCGCCAGGGGCGCCATCCCGTCGTCGAGCAGAGCCTCCCGCCCGGGCAGTTCGTTGCGAACGACACGGCGTTGGGCCCGTCGGAACGGGTGATGCTGCTCACCGGCCCGAATATGGCTGGCAAGAGCACCTATTTGCGGCAGGTCGCGCTCATCGTGCTGCTGGCGCAGATTGGCAGTTTCGTGCCTGCGCGCTCGGCGCATGTTGGCATCGTCGATCGCATCTTCACGCGCATCGGCGCCCATGACGACATCGCCGCCGGACGCAGCACGTTCATGGTCGAGATGATCGAGGCAGCCACCATCGTGCGTTCGGCCACCGCACGGAGCCTCGTCGTGCTGGACGAGGTCGGCCGCGGCACCAGCACGTTCGACGGAATGGCTATCGCGCAGGCGATTGTCGAAGAGCTGCACGATGCCGAACGACCGGGCGGCGCACCCAAGACCATTTTCGCCACGCACTATCACGAGCTCACGGCGCTGTCCGAGACGCTGCCGCACCTCCATACGTACCGCGTCGATGTGCTCGAGCGCGGCGACGACGTCGTGTTCCTCCACGCGGTGGTCGAGGGCGGGGCTGATCGCTCCTACGGTGTGCACGTGGCTCGCCTGGCGGGGGTGCCGGAGCGCGTGACACGTCGCGCCGCTGACCTCCTCGAACGGCTCGAGCCGAAGCGTTTTTAAAGAGATGCCCGACGCGATTCAGGTGATGGATCCGCACTTGGCGGCCAAGATCGCCGCGGGTGAGGTGATCGAGCGGCCCGCCTCGGTGGTGAAGGAACTGGTCGAAAACGCCCTGGACGCAAATGCCCGCCACATTCGTGTGGACATCGACGGTGGTGGCGCCGAGCGCATCCTGGTGGCTGACGACGGTCACGGCATCGCTGCTGGCGAGGTCGAGCTGGCTTTTCGTCGGCACGCCACCAGCAAGATTCGCAGCGAGGACGACCTGAACGCGCTGCACACGCTCGGGTTCCGCGGCGAGGCGCTGGGAAGTATTGCCGCGGTCGCCGAGGTCACCTGCACCACACGTTCCGTGCTTGACCAGGTTGGGACCGAGCTCAGGATTGAGATGGGCGCCTTTGTGGAGTCGTCCGTTGCGCGACAGCCCGGCACCACAATGGTGGTGGAGGGCCTGTTTGCCCGATTCCCCGCACGGCGAAAATTCCTGCGCGCGCGCAGCGCCGAGGCCGCCGCTTGCCTGCAAGTCATCTCACCGCTCGCTCTGGCGTACCCCGAGGTGCAGTTCAGCGCCTTCGTCGAGGGCCGCGAAGCGCTGCTCACGCCTGGCGACGGCAATCTGCGCAGCGCGTTGGTGGCAGTGCTTGGCGCCGACGCGGCCGACCACCTCGTCGACATTCCCGCCACCGCGCTCAGCGGCGACCATGGCGAAATCGTGGTGAGCGCCGGTGGAGTCTGCGCTGATGGCAGCTACAGCCGAATGGGCCGTTCGGGCGTGACGGTCCTGGTCAATCGACGGCCGGTGCAAAACCGCACGCTGAGCTTCGCCGCCGTCGAAGCGTTCGGATCGCTGGTTCCTGTCGGACGCCAGCCGGTAGCGGTCCTGGACATCCGTGTGCCGCCAGATGAAGTCGACTTCAATGTCCATCCGAGCAAACTCGAGGTCAAGCTGCTGCGCGAGCGCGCGGTCTATGCAGCCATCCAGCGCGCGCTGCGGTCTGCTCTTGCCGTGGCTGACTGGCCAGTCCAGCCATGGTCTCCCGACGACGACTCGTCGTTCGATGGTGCCGAGTCGCTACGCGAGCTGCGCGTGCTCGGCCAGGCGGGCAAGACCTATGTCATCGCCGAAGGCGAAGCTGGCCTCTACCTCGTCGACCAGCACGCTGCCCACGAGCGTGTGCTTCTGGAGGACCTCCGCGCCGCGCTCAGCGGCCGATGCGAGCAGCAACTACTACTGGAGCCGCTGGTGGTGGATGTTCCGCCCGCGGCGGTCTCGCTGGCCGAACAAGCTGCTGGGGAGTTGGCTGCGCTGGGCTTCGCGGTGGAGCCGTTTGGGCCAAGATCGCTGATGGTGCGCGCGGTTCCCGGTCTCTTAGTGGATCGCCAGCCGCAGCGGATCCTCCAGGAAACGCTGGTAACGCTTTCCACAAATACCCATGGTCTGGTCATCGAGCAACACGCCAGTTGGGCCGAACGTCTGGCCACCGTCGTTGCCTGCAAATCAGCTGTCCGGGCCGGCGACGTGCTGGCGCAGCCCGAGATGGAAGCGCTACTGCGGCGCCTCAGCGAGGCTGCCCTCTGCCGCACCTGCGCCCACGGTCGCCCCACCGCCATCCTCCTCAGCCACGCTCAACTCGAAAAGGAATTCGGCCGCCGTTAGCCCAGTTCGCATTTGGACTTCGCTACCCGGCGCGGGGCCGCGCTTTTTTAGCGCGCGTATGCCTCCTTGATGGCCCGCTCGATTTCGCGCTTGGTCTCTCGCTCGGCGATCGCCACGCGTTTGTCGTACTGGCGTTTGCCTTTACCCAGCGCTAGCTCGAGCTTGATCTTGCCGTTCTTCTCGTAGATGCGCAGCGGCACCAACGTGTTGCCGCTCTCGTGCGACTTGGACGTCAGCCGGCCAATCTCGCGCGTATGCAGCAGCAGCTTGCGCGGCCGCCGTGGCTCGTGGTTCCAGCGGTTGCCCTGGTCGAACGGCGCGATGTAGCAGTTCCACAGAAAAATCTCGCCGTTTTCGGCCCGCGCATACGCGTCCCGCAAGTTGGCGTTGCCCGCCCGGATCGACTTGACCTCGGTCCCGGTCAAGGCGAGGCCTGCCTCGACCGTATCGAGGATCAGGTACTCGTGTGGCGCCTGTCGGTTGCTGACCAGCGTCTTGATGCGTGGTCCAGCCGTCTTGGCAGGCGGAGGCGCGGTTCGGGTAGGCATTGCGGCAAGTCATATGACTGTACCGAAGCCGGAGCTCTGATCGCATTAGTTGACGCCGGCAACGATTTCCTTGACACTGTCAACTACATTGGCCGATCAGATGCAGGACCGTGTCGATGCGGTGCGCCGCTTCAACCGCCTGTACACGCGCCGCATCGGCGTGCTCGAGGAGGGCTATCTCAAAAGCCCCTTCTCACTGGCCGAGGTGCGCGTGCTGTACGAGCTTGCGTATTGCCCGGGTACGACGGCCTCAGAGCTCGCGCGTGCGCTCGAACTGGACCCGGGCTATCTCAGCCGCATCTTGAGAAAATTCCACGAGCGTGGTCTGCTCGAGCGGCTGCGCTCCGAACGTGACGGTCGCGAGACGCACTTGAGCCTCACCCCGGTTGGGCTGCAGACATTTTCCCCTCTGGAAGAGGGCGCTCGCCAACAGATCGGCGCGTTGCTCGGGCAGCTTCCGCAGCCGCGCCAGGAGCGGCTGGTCAAGGCGATGACGGTTATCGAGCGGCTGCTCGAGGAGCCGTCCTCACGTTTGGACTTCCAGTTGCGCACTGAGCCCGCGCCAGGCGATTTCGGTTGGGTGGTGCAGCGCCACGGCGCGCTCTACGCCCAGGAATACGGCTGGGACCTGACGTTCGAGGCGCTGGTGGCAAGCATCGTGGCCAAGTTCGTGGACCACTACGATCCCCAGCGCGAGCGCGTCTGGATCGCCGAGCGCGATGGCGAACGCCTGGGCTGCGTCTTCCTGGTGAAACAGAGCCGCAGAGTGGCCAAACTGCGATTGTTCCTGGTCGAGCCCGAGGCGCGCGGTCTGGGCATCGGCCGCCGCATGGTCGCCGAGCTGATCGCGTTCGGCCGTGCCAGCGGCTACCACACGATTCGGCTGTGGACGCAAAGCATCCTGCTAGCGGCCCGCCACATCTACGCCGACTTCGGCTTCAAGCTGATCGCAGAAGAGCCAAACCAAGCCTTCGGCGCGAACCTAATCTCCGAAACCTGGGAGCTGCGCCTCTAACCCCACGAGGCTGCACTTCCCTGGTGACTGTCATGTATCCGGTGGTAGCAGAGGCGCGGATCTCCACCAAGGAGGGCCATCACATCTACGGTAACGGTCACCTCCACCCGTGAAGGGCATCACCTCCACCACTTAGGGGAACCTCTCTCTACTGGTAATGGCGTCACTTCACCGGTAACCGTCACCTCACCGATAACGGGGTCACGTCCACCGGTAACGGGGTCACGTCCTCGGGTAACGGTCACTCCACCAGTGAAGGCATCACTCCATCGTCAGGGGAACACCTTTACTGGTAATGGCGTCACTCACCGGTAACCGTCACCTCCACCAATACGGGTCGGGTCCACCGGAACGGCGTCACTCCATCGGGACGGTCACCTCCACCAGTAACGGGACCACCCTCCCGGTAATGGCGTCACTCCACCGGTAACCGTCCACCAATACGGGGTCGGGTCC
>JAFAZN010000218.1 GCA_019239775.1 Chloroflexota bacterium | reverse complement strand
TTGTTTTTGAAGGAACATTCCCCAGGTCCCTGGAAGATGACGATGCCCGGAGCGTTGTCCGCCTCCGGACAGCTTTGGAAGGCCGGTGTGTCCGATGGCGCCTATCCCACGCGCCAGGCGCTGGCGTGGGATGTGGTGCCCATGCTGCGCAGCGAGATTGCTGCTTTGAAACAGGACGGCTGCGCCTATATCCAGCTGGACTCGCTGCACTACGTTGAACGCGTCGCGGACAACACCATTCGCGCGCGCATGATTGCCTCGGGCGAAGATCCTGAGCGCTACCTGGACGAGCTGATCGAGATCGACAACGCCGTACTGGATGGCGCTTCGGGTGAAGGCGTCACGGTGGGGATGCACATGTGCCGCGGCAACAACCGCAGCGCCTGGCATGCCGAGGGCAGCTACGAGCCGATAGCCGAAAAGGCGTTTGGGCAGTTGAAGGTGGATAGGTTCTTGCTGGAGTACGACACGGATCGCGCCGGTGGTTTCGAGCCGCTGCGCTTCGTGCCCGCGCCCAAGATGGTGATGCTGGGGCTGATCAGCTCGAAAGAACCAGAGCTGGAGCCCGTCGACACGTTGCGTCGCCGCATCGACGAGGCCGCTCAGTACGTGCCCCTAGAGCGCCTGGCGATCGGCCCCCAATGCGGCTTCGCCAGCACCTTCCTCGGCAACCTGCTGACGTGGGACGACCAGCAACGCAAACTGGAGCTGGTCGCAGAGACGGCAAGGCGCGTCTGGGGCTAACGCGTATCCGGGGCAGGGGCCGCGGGCGTGGCTAGACCTTGATGCCCTCGCGCTGGAACTGCTCCTTCTGGCGCTCGAATGATTCGGGGTCACGGTGTCCTGTGGCCCCGTGGACCGCGACGTCGTCCTGGATCAGCCGTTTCACTTCTTCCAGGTCCTGGGTGAGGTCGACGGCAACGCCGTAGGGTTGGTGCGCCTGCCACGGTGTCGTCCAGTACACCTCACAGACGTTGTCCTCGGGATCGAAGAAGTACAGCCCCACTGCGTTGCCATGTGAGGTGACGCTGCGGAAGCGCACGCCGTGCTCCTTGAACCGGTGGTAGTACTGCCGAATGTCCTCTAAGGAGGCGCAGCTGAACGAGATCTGCTGAACGCAGGTTTTCTGTTCGGGGGTCCCGGCAAAGAGCACAAACTCGTGGTGCTCGCGCTCGGGGTTCGAGCTCATGAAGCACGCGCTGGACGTCTCGTCGGCGACCTGCAGGCCAACAACACTGGTGTAGAACTCGCGCATCTTCGGCAGGTCCTGCGCGTAGATGCCCACGTGACCCAACTTCTGAATACCCATACCGGCTAGATTATTCCCGCGATGAGAAGAAGCACAGACCGAATAATCGTCTCCCACGCCGGAACCCTGCCTCGGCCGCCTGAGATCATGGCGCTGCTGCAAAAGGGCGAGGCTGGCAAGCAGGAGCTCGCCGAAAAGCTGCCGGCGGCGGTCAAGGACATCGTCCGCAAACAGGTCGAAGCCGGCGTGGATGTGGTCAACGACGGCGAGATCCCCAAGCGTGGCACCTTCTCCAGCTACATCCAGGAGCGCTTGGAGGGCATCGAGCCGCGGTCGTTCGGCGTTGGCGAAGGCCCGGCCCCGCGCGACGTGAACGGCCGTGACCGGCGTGACTTTCCAGGCTTCTTCTCGGCGGGGCTGGGTGGCTTTGGCGCCGCCCGGGGCACCTTTGGCGGGGCCTCCGCGCAACGCCCGGCAGAAGCCCAACGCACATTGCACTTCTGCACCGCTCCTCTCAAGTACGTCGGCAAGGCTGGCGCCGAGCAAGACATACGTAACTTGAAGGCAGCCACTGCCGGTCTGGACGTCGAACCCTGGTTACCCGCCATTACCCCCGGCACCATCGAGCATTGGTTGTGGAATGACCACTACAAGTCGGATGAGGAGTTTCTCTACGCCATCGCCGAGGTCATGCGTGAGGAGTACAAGCTGATCGTGGACTCCGGGGTCATGCTGCAGTTGGACGACCCCGATCTACCGGATGGCTGGCAGATGTATCCGGACATGTCGGTCGAGGACTACCGCAAGTACGCGGCGGTTCGCGTGGAAGCGTTGAACCACGCGTTGCGCGATCTACCGATGGACCGCATCCGCTTTCACACCTGCTGGGGCTCGAGCCATGGGCCGCACAAGAACGATATTCCGCTGCGCCACATCATCGACCTGATCGTCTCAGTCAAGGCCGAGTGCATTTCGATCGAGGCCAGTAATCCCCGCCACGAACACGATTGGACGGTGTGGGAATCGGCCGGCCTGCCCGAGGGCAAGTCCCTGATGCCCGGCGTGGTCGGCCACTGCACCGACCTGATCGAAGACCCTGAGCTGGTGGCTGATCGGCTGGTGCGCTACGCCAAGCTGGTGGGTCGCGAAAACGTCATCGCCGGAACCGACTGCGGCCTGGGCCAGCGCGTCGGCCACCCCGAGCTCGTGTGGGCCAAGCTCGCGGCCAGCGCGGAGGGCGCGCGCATCGCCACCAAACGCCTCTGGAGCACCTAAAAAAATTCGCCGCGGCAGCGCCGGCTGCTACACTCTTCCTGAAGTTCAGAAAAATCTGAAACTTCGGACACGGGTTATGTAGTGACAGAAGTTACGGGAGGTCCCGAACAAATGTCTGGTCGATTTGCCGCTACTACCGCTCGGTTGCCGCGCAGCGGCAACACCGCTCTTGCTGCTGGCGCGCTGGTGCAGGCCGCCATTGGGGCCGAGTTCGTCCTCGCTGGGCTGAGCAAGCTGGTCGATGCCGAATTCGGCACGCAGTTCAAAGCCTTCGTGCAGGGCAGCCCAGGCGCCAAGAGCGGTCCGCTCGCCGGACTGATGCAGTCCCTCGTCGTGCCGAACTCGAGCCTCATGGCCGAAATCGCGCGGTGGACCGAGCTGCTTGGTGGCGTGATCCTGGTTCTTGCGGCCGTGGAAGTCCTCCGAAGGCGGTTGGCGGCACCGGTTGGTGCACAACACGTCTATGAGCCGTTGGTTGCGCTGTGCAGCAGTGTGGCCGCGTTCGCGCTTGGCGCAATGTCGCTCAGCATCTACCTCATCGAAGGCGCACCCATTCCGAGGGTAAATCCAGGGTTTGCCTTCACCTCACCTGTGACGATCGAGCTGTTCCTGGTGCCGCTGGCGTTCTGCATCGCCTGGCTGGAGTTCGCCCGCTACCGCGCACTCCGGTAAGGTCAAGGACATGCTCAGTCGGAAGGACAACGAGTACCTCACCAAGGTTGGCCCGGGCACACCCGTGGGCAATCTCTTTCGCCGCCACTGGCTTCCGGCGCTGCTTTCAACCGAGCTGCCGGAGCCGGACTGCGCGCCAGTCAGGCTCAAGCTGCTGGGTGAGGAGCTGGTTGCCTTCCGCGCCACCAGCGGCCGCGTCGGCATGCTGGGCACCTACTGTCCGCATCGCAATGCGAACCTGTTCTGGGGTCGCAACGAGGAGGAAGGACTGCGGTGCGTCTACCACGGCTGGAAGTTCGACGCCGATGGCGCCTGCGTAGACATGCCCAACGAGCCGCCGCGCTCGCAGTTTAACGAGAAGATCCAGCAGACCGCCTATGCCACCGCCGAGCGTGGCGGAGTGATCTGGGTCTATATGGGCCCTCCAGACCTGGAGCCGAAGGTTCCTGAACTCGAATGGACATTGGTTCCGGCGGAGAACCGGAATCCGTCGAAGCGCATTCAGGCCTGCAACTGGCTGCAGAACCTGGAGGGCGAGGTGGACTCCTCGCATGCGAACTTCTTGCATGCGCAGCTGGGGCCGGACCGCAGACCAATTCGCAATGATGCCCGCGACGAAGACCTCCACCCGGTCTTTTCGGTGCTGGAAACCGACTACGGTCTGGCCATTGCGGCTCGCCGGGACGCGGGCCCAGACAAGTACTACTGGCGCATCACGCCCTTCATGCTGCCGTCGTACACCATCATTCCGGGCACCTACAGTGACGCATATACATTCACGGGCGCGGTGCCGCGCGACGACACCACCACGATTGGCATCACGGTGACCTGGAGTAGCCAGCATCCGGTGCCGCAGCGACCCTTCGTGGAGGTCGACTCCGACTTCGTACCGCTGCAAAACAAAAGCAACGACTATTTGATCGACCGCGAGGCGCAGAGGACCGTGTCGTACACGGGCATTCGCGGAGTTCGCGTGCAGGATATGGCGGTCCAGGAGGACCAGCGCGGACCGATCTCCGACCGCTCGCGCGAACATCTCGGTTCGTCGGATACCGGCGTCATCGGCACACGGCGGAGGATCATGCGCCAGGCGCAAGCGCTTGCGCGCGGAGCAGAACCGCCGCAGGTCCACTCGCCGGAGGTCTACCGCATCCGCTCAATGGCCGTCGTGGCCGATCGCCACGTGGCCTGGCAGGACCTCATGCGGGAGCACATGCCAGTAGCTTGAGGACGCTTGCCGCCCAGGCGGTGGTACGCTGGCTGAGCACGCATATGGCGTTCGGTGGCACGCTGTCTGCTAGGGGGAAAAAGTGAACACGCGTTCGACTTCGGAGTCGGCCCGTCCCGCGCGCGGCTGGTACCTGTTGTTGTTGGTGCCGTTCATTGCCATTCTCTGGGTGCCGTTCTACGCCTCAGGCGAGCCCGCGGTTTTCGGGATTCCGTACTTCTACTGGTATCAGTTCCTGTGGATTCTGATCTCGGCTGTGTTGACCGCGATCGTCTATTTCGTCACGCGCGAACCGGAAGGCGCGCTGCCGATGGCCGAAACGCTGTCGTCGGAGGACCTTGACCGATGACCATCGACTGGGTTGCGCTTTCGGTCTTCATCCTCCTGTTTGTGATCGTCACCGTGATGGGGTTTCTCGCGGCGCGGTGGCGGCGCGGTGACCTCGACCTGCTTCACGAATGGGGCCTGGCCGGTCGACGCTTCGGCACCGTCATTACGTGGTTCCTGTTGGGTGGGGACCTCTACACCGCGTACACCTTCGTGGCGGTCCCCGCGTTGGTATTCGGCACGGGCGCCAATGGCTTTTTCGCGGTTCCGTACACGATCATCGTCTATCCGTTTGTGTTCCTGGTGATGCCGCGCTTGTGGTCGGTGGCGCGGCGGCACGGCTACATCACCGCGGCGGACTTTGTACGCGGACGATATGAGAGCCGCTGGCTGTCGCTGGCGGTGGCGTTCACTGGCATTCTGGCCACGATGCCGTATATCGCGCTCCAGTTGGTTGGCATTCAGGTGGTGCTGGCGGCGATGGGTGTGGAAGGCACCGGCCTCGCGGCTGACGCGCCGCTGGTCATTGCCTTCATCATCCTGGCGGCCTACACCTATTTCAGCGGTCTGCGCGCCCCGGCGATGATCGCACTCGTGAAAGACGTCATCATCTACATCACGATTTTCGTTGCGATCATCGTGATCCCAATCAAACTTGGTGGCTTCGGCAACATTTTTGCCGCTGCTGATGCCGGACTGAAAGCCAAGAACATCCCACAGGGCGTACTACTGGCGCCAGGGCAGTTCTCGGCGTACGCCACTCTCGCACTTGGCTCGGCGCTGGCGTTGTTCATGTACCCGCACTCCATCACCGGCGTGCTCAGCTCCAACAGCCGCCATGCCATCAAGCGGAATGCCGCGTTGCTGCCGGCGTACAGCTTCTTGCTGGGCCTCATTGCCCTGCTGGGCTTTATGGCCATTGCTGCCAACATCCAACCGCGCGCGCCCTACGGTGCGCAGTGGATCGTGCCGGGGCTGTTTTTGCAGATGTTCCCGTCATGGTTCGCGGGATTTGCATTTGGCGCGATTGCGATTGGTGCGCTCGTACCGGCGTCGATCATGTCGATTGCGGCTGCCAACCTGTTCACGCGCAACATCTGGCGCGAATACGTCAATCCGGCGGTGAGCGACCGCGATGAGTCCAACATCGCCAAGCTGACATCGTTGGTGGTGAAGTTTGGCGCCCTGGTGTTCATCATCTTCCTGCCAACGCAGTACGCCATCAACCTCCAGCTGCTGGGCGGCGTGTGGATCATCCAGACGCTGCCGGCCATTGTCATCGGCTTGTATACGCGCTGGCTGCACCGCTGGGCGCTGCTGATTGGCTGGGCGGTTGGCATGCTCTCCGGAACTGGGATGGCGGTGGCACAAAACTTCTCGTCGGTATACCCGCTTAACGTTTTCGGCACCGTCATCCCCGGGTATGCCGCGCTGTACTCGTTCATCCTGAACCTGGTGGTCGCCGTGGTCCTGACCTGGGTCTTCCGCGCCGCCTCCGCCCCCGCCGGCGCCGACGAGACGCACGAGCTGGACTACACCGCCGTCGCGGCGTGAGCGACGACCTCGAGCGCGTACTGGACGTTGCAGTGCGCGCGGCGCGCACAGGCGGTGATCTCGCGCGGCAAAAAATTGATGATCCGAGTGCGCACTTCACGTGGAAGCGCTCGCGCGATCCGGTGGTGGCCCAGGCGTTGCCGGTGCAGGAGGCCATTCTCGCGGCGATTCGGAGCGAGTTTCCAGACGCGGCGATTCTTGCGGAAGAAGGGCCGGATGATGAGGAGATGCCGGTGGGCGCCGATCCGCTGTGGATCGTTGATCCCATCTGCGGCAGCCTCAACTACATGCACCACGATCCGGAGTACGCGGTGGGCATCGGCTATCTCCAGGATGGTGCATGGAAGGTTGGCGTGGTGTATGAGCCTGAGCGCGACACCATGTGGACAGGTCTCGATGGGCGTGGCGCATTCCGCAATGAAAAGCGCATCTTCGTGGAGCAGTTCGCCGACGGCGCCGAAGCGTGGCAAGCCGCGGCGGTAGCAGTCGACTGGCCCGGCGACGTGGAGATGCGCCGCGAGATGCTCTCGGTCGTCAGCACAATTCTGCCGGTGGTGACATCACTGCGAATCATTGGTTCGCCGGCACTGGCGCTGTGCTACGTGGCCAGCGGTCGCCTCCACGGGTATTCTGCACTGGACCTCCGGCCCTGGGATGTCGCGCCCGCGGGCGTCATCCTGCAGTGTGCGGGCGGAACCTTGACGAACTTCTCAGGAAGCTCGTGGTACCACGCGCCGGACGGAGGCTACGTGGCCTCCAACTCCGTTATCCACGGACGCTTGTTGCAGTCTGCACAGGCGATTCTCGCACTCCGCAGGATGGCGGCTGATCGCGCCGCGCGCCTCAACCAGGGGATACAGGTCTCCACTGACACGCAGTGAGAGAGTCATCCTCCGTGGTGAGAGAACCCGTAGGTATGCTGCCGCGGTTTATGTGACGACGACCGTACCTGTCATGTCGAGGTGGATCGAACAGCGGTAGGCATACGTGCCGGCGATGCCGAAGGTCAGTCGGTAGGTGTAACCGGGGTCCAGCGGACCCGAGTGCCAATCACTGCCGGTAACGTCGTGCTGTTCGGTCCCGTCATTGCGCCACAGCACGGACTGGCCTGCCTTGATGCGCAGTGCGCCTGGCATGAATGAGAAATCCACCACGCTGACTGAGGCCAGGCCGGAGGGAAATGGAGTGGAGGTTGGATACGGGACTTCCGTCTGGCGGACGATGATCGACGTAATTGGTTGGGGCGTCTGCGTGGGCTGCGAAGTCGCGGAGGTAGGTGGCGCTGACGCAGTTGGAGCAACGACCCCGGTTGGAGTCACGACCGTGGTTGCCGCGGGCGCCGAGGTCTGAGGAGTCAGGACCGCGAAGAGCCCCAGCGCGAGGAGCGCCAGGACAACCGCTCCGCGGAGTGTCCATGTGAGGGACAAACCGCGGAGCGGAGACACTGGCAAGAATGCGGGGCGTTAGCCGAGAGCTTGCAGGATGGTGCGCTCGATCAGCCCTTGCACAAGATCGATCTTGTACGCATTGAGGCTCATCGGCCGCGCCACCGTTCGGATCTGGGCGGCTGCCTGTTTGGCAGTTTGCTGGATGTTCTTGCCTTTGATGGCGTCTTCTACCACCTGGGCACGATACGGAACTGGCGCCACACCACCGAGGGTGATACGCCCGTCTTGCCACGCACCGTTGCCATCCACGGTGAACACCGTTGCTACCGACACGACGGCGAAGTCATAGACCTGGCGGTCCTTCAGCTTGTTCCAGGCCATTTTGGCTCCGGCGGCGGGCGAAGGAACGACGACTTCGGTCATGATCTCGTTCGGCTTCAAGACGTTTTCCGTGAGAACGTCCTCGCGCGGTCCGTGGAAGTACTGGTCGAACGGGACCGTCCGGTCGCCGCCGGCACCAGTAAGTTTCGCGGACGCGTTTAAAGCCAGCAGGGCAGTGGCGGTATCGGACGGGTGAACGATGTAGCACAGCTCGCCGCCGATGATCGCGTGATAGCGATTGTCGCCGGTGACGGAGTAGCAGAAGTCGCCACCCTTCTTGTAGCAGTTGAAGTTTTCACCGCGGAAGAACCAGCAGCGCGGCCGCTGGTTGATGTTGCCGCCAAGCGTGCCGAAGTTGCGAATCAGCGGTGAGGCGATGGTCGCAGCCGCCGATGACAACAATGGCCACATCGACTGCACGTCGTTGTGCTCTATCACATCGGTCAACGTTGTCGTTGCTCCAATGTGCAGTCCATCCGCCGATACGTTGATGCCGCTGATGTTGGGAACGGTCGTCAAGTCGATGATCTGGGCGGGCAGCGGCATGCCTTTGCCCTGCACCCAGTCCTTCATGACTCCGCCCAACAGGTCACTGCCACCGGCCACGACTTTCGCGGTGGCGCCAAA
>JAFAZN010000157.1 GCA_019239775.1 Chloroflexota bacterium | reverse complement strand
GGGGACAGTCCAGTAGCCGCCAACGGCGGGGATGGTGAGACCGTACTTCTCGTGGGATGACGTGAGGCTGCGGTCGTTGTACCAGTGCAGATACGCGCGCGAAGAGCCGAGCTGGGGTCCCTCGAAGTCGGCCACAACCTGACCGCTCTCGACGTGACCGCGCCGCTGTGGCGGCAGCACTTCGCCGAGTTCCACCACGGCAGACGCATTGCGGGCCAGCCGCAAACGCGTGCTTGCGACCTCCGCGCCATCCTGGTCGAGCAGCCCCAGTCGAAGCGAAGTCGGCTCGCACAACTGAGGCGCCTCGGGCAGCTCGAGATTCGAGATGATCAGCCGCGTCCGCATATCAGGCGCGTCCCGATACCACGACGCCATCCGACGCGGGTGGCTGCGCCAGTTCTGTCGTTCACGCCAGGCACGCGCCTGTTGGATCGGCCAGGCCTGGCGCAGTCGTGGATAGCGCTGCAGGAGCTCATGCGCGATCAGCATCGACGAGCCATTCCCAGCGTTCTAAGCACCCTATTCAAAGGCACGTTCAGCCAAGTGCGGTGCCAAAGAGGTGACCGTACTCGGCAACAAGATCATCCAGGTCCCCCTCGCAGCCAAAACACGTGGTGCACGCCCGCGTCAACTCGCGCAACTCCTTGAGGTTGCGCACGCGCGGCATCGCCGCGATGACTTCCGCTCGGGTCAACCACTCGCAGTAGCACAGGATGTCCGCGTCGTCGTCCGAAGCCGTCTGCATACTCAAGAGGCGCGGCCAATCATGCGGTACGCCACGTTGCCACCGCCAGGTCCGAGGCCCTCACGGTCGATTTCGAAGTTCGCCATCACCCGAGGCTCGAAGTAGTTGGTGCGTACGTTCTGTTTGATCTTCAGCTCTACCCGATAGCGACCTGGTCGCAGGCGCGGGGGACCAAACGCGCACTCCAGCGCGAAGGGCCCCCGCGCAAGGACGCGCGGCCAGTTTCCGTCGATGTGCATGTTGCCTGCGAACAACGGACCATGATCGCCACGAATCGTCACGACAAAAACTGGCTCCGCGAGCTCTTGCGCCGCGGTGCCGCGCACGCGCACCGTGAACGGCTCGTCCGCAGCCAACGCATCCGTCACGCGGCCAGCTGCATTGAGCACCTCGACATCTGAAATCGCGAGATGTGCGTCATTCAGATCCTCAGCGGCCGAGTCCACTGCATCCAGGTACGCCCGCAAGACGCCTGAGGTTGCACCCGCCGCGCGGCCGACCCCGCGCTCCAGCCAGATCGCCCGCGGGCACATGAGCTCCAGCGCGGCCAGGTTGTGCGAAACGAACACGATCGCCGCCTGCTTGCGATCGCGAAACTCGAGCATGCGGCGGAGCGATCGATCCTGAAACTCCGCGTCGCCAACGGACAACACTTCATCAACGAGCAGCACGTCCGGCTCGACGTGGACCGCGACCGAAAACGCCAGGCGCGCGTACATGCCCGACGAGTAGTGCTTGACCGGTGTGTCCATGAACGCGGCGTCGAGCCCGGCAAAGTCGACGATCTGCTCATAGCGCAAGCACGCCTCGCGCCGGCTGAGGCCGAGGATTACCCCGTTGAGCTGGACGTTGTCTCGACCAGTCAGCTCGGGATGAAAGCCGGCTCCAACGTTTAGAAGCGATGCGATCCGTCCCCGTGTGCTGACGCGCCCGTGCGTCGGCCGACTGATACCAGCCAGGAGTCGCAACGCGGTCGTTTTGCCGGCGCCGTTGCGTCCGACCAACCCCAACGCATCGCCGCGGTCAACCGCGAAACTGAGATCGCGCAACGCCCAGACATCATCGCGGACGTCACGGCGCCCGCGTTTGAGAAGGTCCAGTAGCACCCCTCTGGCGCCGCGTCCCTGACCGAGCAGGTAGCGCTTGCTGACATCCTCGAGCACCGCCAGGCCGCTAGATGACATCTGCCAGGACCCCGTCGAAAACCGCGAACAGCCGTTGCGCCACCAACAGCGCGATCACGCCAAGCACCCCGAGCACCGCCAGAGCGACAAGATCCGGCGGCTGGCTTCCCACCACCGATGTCCGAAAGGCGTCGACCAGGCGCGCGATCGGGTTCAGATCGAACAATGGTCGAATGGCGCGCGGCATCCGGTCAGGTGAGTACAGCACCGGCACCGCATACAGCATTAAGAAGAGCACGAGCGGCAACCCCCGCGAAACGTCACGCCAGGCGACGTTCGCCGCTGACAGCAAGAGGCCACACGCCATCGCGAAGAGCATTTCTTCGACGAGAATCAGAGGCACCAGCACGGCCCATCCCGAGACCGGTACGTGCCATACGAAGACAAACACCGCCAACGCCAGGCAGCCAATCGCCACATCGACCAGTCGCGCGAACACCGGGTAAATCGCCAGGATCTCGCGCGGGAAGTACACCTGGCGCACCAGGTCGACGTTCTTGACCAGGCTCTCTGTGCTCTCGTTGAGGCTGTTCGCAAAAAACTGCCATGGAATGACGCCGGCCATGAGGAAGACCGGGTAGGGAATCTCGGAGAGATCGGCCCGGCCGAGCACCTGCTGAACCAGCACCGAGAACACGCCCGTCAGCAGCAGCGGCTGGATGAGGATCCACAAATAGCCGAGGTAGGCCTGCTTGGAGCGCGCCTTGAGATCGCGCAGCACAAGCATGTAGAGGATCTCGCGCCAGCGTGCGAGCCGAGCCGACTGGGTCTTGCGCCCGGTCGCGTGGGCGCGACCGACATCGGAGACCGACTCAGCCTCTGTTGCGCCGTCTTGTTCGGGCGGAAGCGCCTCAACTGGAGCAGCACTGGCGCCGCCCTCCGCGCTAATCGCCATCGCCCTGGGCAGCGATCAGCAGCTCGCACACCTCACGGACCGCGCCGTCACCGCCGCGTCGGCGCGTCACGTAGTGCGCGACTTGCTGCACGGGCTCGGCGGCATCGGATACCGCGCAGGCAAGCCCAACCTGCGCGAGTGCCGAGAGGTCGTTGAGATCATCCCCGACAAACGCCACCTCGGAGTGCTGCAACCCGTGTCGTGAGCACAACTCCACCACCGCGGCAAGCTTGTCCGAGGCGCCGCAGAACACGTCATCAATCTGCAGCTTCGCCGCGCGTGCATGCACGATCGCGCTGTCCTCGCCTGAGATGATCGCCACCGCTACGCCGGCCGCACGCACCCGCGCCATACCCATGCCGTCGCGTGTGTTGAACTTCTTCAGCACCTCGCCATCCGGACCGTAGTACATGCCCGCATCGGTGAGCACCCCGTCCACATCCACGCACAGCAGCCGCACCCGCCGCGCTCGCTCCCGGAGCTGGCTCTCAGGGTAGCTCAAGTAGCGTCACGTACCACCGCAATTTCTGCGCGCTGCTCCCAACTCAATGCGTCACGCGGAATCACAACGTCACGCGGAACATCGACCCGTGCGACGCGACCAATCACGTTATCCAGCTGATTGGCTGGAATGCCGTCACCCGGACTCTTCGCCATCAGCATTTCAGCAGTGATCACCATTCCCGCGGCGATTGGCTGAGCCGCCACCACGCTCTTCCCAAGTCGCGCCCGAACAGGCAGCTCCGCGGGCGAAATCGTTTTTTCGCCAGAACCCAACGCCATCTCGATCTGCCGAATGTCGCGAATGAGCTTTTGAAGCCCCTGCGGCTCCAAGGACGCGGCGTGATCCGGACCCGGCAGCGTGCGGTCCTTGGTGAAGTGCCGTTCAATTGCACAGGCACCGAGAGCGGCCGCTGCCTCGCTCACCGAGATGCCGCGCTCGTGGCCCGAATAGCCAACCAGCACGCCATAGCGATTGCGGAACGTCTCCATCACCCGCAGGTTCACGTCGACGAATTCACTCGGATATGCCGACGTGCACTGCATGAGCACCAGTTGGTCCGTGTGACGCAGGATGCGATCGACAGCCTGATCGACCTCTTCGAGCGTGCTCATGCCCGTGGACACGATCATCGGTCGGCCTTTGCGTGCGACGTACTCGAGCAACCCCAGGTCGGTGAGCACCGCGGACGGCAGTTTGATCGCCGGGGTATCCATCGCTTCGAGCAGGTCAGCCGAGCCACGGTCCCAGGCACTGCCCATGAACTCGAGGCCAAGGCGCATCGCGACATCGCGCAATCGGTACCACTCGGCCTCGGACAGCTCGAGCTTCAGGCGGTGTTCGCCATAGGTCGCGCCGAGCGAATTCTGGTGCACGTAGGGTCGCTCGAGCGCTTCGCGAGTGAGCAGCTCCTGGATCGTGCGCTTTTGAAACTTGACTGCGTCGGCCTGCGCACGCGCTGCAATGTGAACCAACTCGGTGGCGAGTCGCGGATCCCCATTGTGATTGACGCCACCTTCGGCGATCACGAAGCAGGGCTGTCCGTAACCGACCACCCGCTGGCCGATGCGGATCGTGCGCGCGTTCACCATGCGGTCCAGCCCCCGTCGACGATGAGATTCGCGCCGGTCATGTAGCTCGACGCATCCGATACCAGGAACAACAACGCGCCGCGGTACTCATCGTTGCGCGCCATGCGCCCCATTGGCGATCGATAGACGAAGTTGCGGACGAACGTCTCGTCGTGGTTGTCGAACACGCCGTGCGGCGTGAGCGCGTTGACGCGGATGTTTTTGCTCGCCCAATAGGTGGCCAGATAGCGCGTCAAGCCTAGCACGGCGGTTTTTGTGACGGCGTAGCTGACGGGCGTGTTGAACCCCGTATCCGCATACGGGGTTTTCACACCGTCATAGAGCCGCTGATCGGGTGCCACCACCCCGTACGTAGAAGAGATGTTGACGACGACGCCCCCGGGCGATGCCTGGCGTAGCATCTGCTTGCCAGCCGCCTGGGCACAGAGAAGCATGCCCGTGAGATTGGTCTGAAGCGCGCTATTCCAGACCTCCAGCGAGTACTCCTCGAAGGGCGCGAAATAATCGGCGGGCTTCGGCGTTTCGGATCCACCGCGCACCGTGAGCGCGGCGTTATTAACAAGGATGTCGAGGCGTCCGAAGGCCGCGATGGCCGACTCGACGCAGTCGCTGACAGACCGTGAATCAGTGACGTCTAATCCGCATCCCGCGGCGCAGCTGTGGTCCGCGTTGAGTTCGGAAGCGAGCGCATGCGCGCGTTGGGCATCGAGGTCGGCGACGACCACGCGTGCACCAGCCTGCACCAGGGCCTCGCAGTAGCGCCTCCCCAACAGACCCGCGCCGCCAGTCACCAACGCAACGCGCCCATCGAGTCGAAACAGATCCGGCGCGAACTCATGCATTCGCGATCTGCACTCCCAGGTGACTCAGCCAACCGCGGACCGCCGCGTCCTCCTGACGAAAGTCCACCGTCACGCCGTCACGCGCCGCTCGCAGCGCTGCCAGCGCAACCGCAAGCACGGCAGCCCCCTGGTCGCCGTCGATCAGGGCCTGCGCAATCTCGCCGCGCACGCACTTGACGAAATGCCGCAACTCGTCGAGGTACATCTGGTTACGGTCGTACCGGGCGTCACCTTGCTCGATGCGCCACTGGCCTGTTTCGACCGAATAGTGTTCGAGTCGATTGCGCTCGTACTCCCAGCGCAGCACGCCTCGTTCGCCCACGACCTCTACCGTGCGCCGCGGTGGCCGGCGGACGTAGTCGACGTGCACCGAGCCTACGGCGCCAGATTCGAACACAAGTGCGATCTCCGCTACGTCCTCGACGTCGATTTCGAGCGAGCTCGCGTGCGCAGCCACGGCGGTGACGCGGCGGGGCGGCCCGAGCAGCCAGCACAGCGCATCCAGCTCGTGGCTGAACGTGAGCACCGCGCCACCACCCATTTCGCCCCGCCCGCTGTAGCCGAGGCGATAGTCCTCCCAGGGATGCCAGTCCGGCAGATACTCGCCAGCCTCAGCCCGAGCACTGATGACGTTGCCAACAGCGTCCGTCTGGAGCAGAGTCTTCAGCCGCCACAGCCCCGGGTGAAAACGCAGGTTGTAGCCGACCATGAGCACCCTGCTGCTGAGACGGGCCGTACGAAGCAGCTCGGCAACACCATCGAGCGCACTGCCAAGCGGCTTTTCGACGAACACATGCGCACCCGCCTGCAACGCCTTGCACGCGGTCTCGACGTGCAAGCTCGTGGGATTCGTAACGAAAACAACGTCGGGCCGCTCCAGACGAAGAGCTTGATCGAGGTCGGTGTACTCCGCGATGTCGAAGTCCAGTGCCTCAGGCAACGGCGACTTGCGCCGTCGAACTGCCGCCACGGATCCGAGTCCCAGCTTGGCCCAGTTGCGCGCATGGCGTCTCCCAATCGAGCCGAGCCCGACGACGACGGCGCGCATCTAGCCTGCACTCGCACGTGCGCGGCTCGCACCTATTGAAGTGCGCCTCATGCCCGCACCTGGCGCCGCGCAAACAACAGCTCCGCAAGCGCCAGATCCAATGGCGTATCGATATCGATCGACTCCTCGGGCGTGGTCACCAGCCCCGCCACTCGCTTCCCGATCATGGCCCGCTGCTCGCGGATCACCTGCCGACGAGTTACATCTACGACGCCGTTCTGCCAGTAGACGTCTTCGAGCTCCGCCCGCGGCACGTCAGGTCCGCGGCTGCGCCGAAACGGCGTCTTCAAGAACGGTTCGATCCCGCCGCCGTTGCCGCGCAACCACATCTTGTGCGGATGCTGGCGCGCCAGACAAACCGCCTTCACCGAGTCAGCCCCCGTCTCGAGCAGCAACCCGATGGCATCGGTGACATGTTGCGAGGTGCGCATGGGCGAGGTCGGCCGCAGGTTCACGATGAGGTCGGCCACCCAACCCTCGTGCGCTTCGAGCCAGTCGAGCGTGTGCACGAACACCGGCCAATCCTCGGTGCCATCTTGCGCGAGTTCGACAGGGCGCATGAACGGCACCTCTGCACCCGCGGACCTGGCCACTTCGGCGATCTCGGGATCATCGGTCGAGCACACCACACGTGAGATGAGCGGCTTCGCCCCGAGCCCTGCCTCGACCGCGTGCGCGACCAGCGGCCGACCACCGAGCAGCTGCAGGTTCTTGCGCACGATGCCTTTGGAACCGCCGCGCGCAGGCACCACCGCAAGGATGCGGAGCTGAGCCGCCGAACTCACTGCAGCGGATCATATCCGGCGCCGGTTTTGTGGCCCGCAGCGGGTGTGTTTGCACGTCGGTGGTGGCGACGGACTGTCACGCCGCGAGATTTTTGCGTCACACGGCCAAATCCGCGCCGCGTGACGCTTTTTGTGACGTCCCGATGACGCATTTTCTGCGCCGCGTGACGCTTCGCGTGACGCCCCTTCTGCGATGCTCGTCGCGTAACCGCACCTTTCCAACCAAACAGTAGTTAGACTCGCCAGCGTGAGCCTGTGGCGGCGCCGTGCCGCACTCGGTGTGCTTGGCATCTGGGGTCTGGTCAGCCTGGCGCGCCTCAGCCGCCTGATCGATGCTCCCGACCCGCCGCCCGGAGCCGACCTGGTGTCCGCGCTCGACTTCTTCAGGGCCAGCATCCCGGCCTCGGCTGGCTACCTGTACGTCGAGCCGGGCGCGTTCGGTACCGACACGGGCGCAGGCCAGCGGCTGCGCTATGAGCTGCACCCGCGTACCTACGACGATGTGCGCACCGCCGTCGACGAGGCCGCGGTCCGCCAGCTCATGCGCACCGAAGGCCTGGGCTTCGTGGTGGTGCCGGATGCCAGCCAGTACTCGGACCAATCATGGCTGCGCCAGCCGCGCGACTGGCTGCGGCGCATCGAACTGGACGCCAACCGCTACGTCCTTGCCGTGGTGGCCTGAGCTGGCGGTCGAATCAACCGGCCAGCGCGGCGATGCTTGATCGATTGATGCGTTTCGATCCGCTGGACCTTGGCGCGCTGGTGCTGGTCGGCGCCGAATGGCTCGCGCTCGGCTGGCTCAGCGGGCTCGGCTTCCCAGGCCTCAGCCCTCAACGCGACCTCGCCAGTTGGCCCGCGTCTGCCGCAACGTGGGGTCTGCGCCTGCTCGTAGGCGGCTTTCTGGTTGGGCTCGCCCAGCTCAGCCTTGCCCTGGTCGGCATCGGTTTCGGCTTCGTGCCAGGCGTCCTGCTTCTGGCCGGGACGGAAGCGCTTGCCGTCCGCCTTGGGGTGCGCGCAATCGGACCGGTGTCGTGCCCCGTCGAAGAGGACGCAGCACCCCCACGCTATGCAGCCCCCGAGCAACTCGGCTGGGCCGTCCTGCTGGTCGTGTTTGCAGCCGCGCTGGTGCGTTCGCTGCTGGTGCCCGAAAGCGGTTGGGACGCCTACTCGCACTGGGGGCTGCGCGCGCAGGCCTTTGCCGAGGCAGGCACGATCGTGAACGCTCAATCCGAGCACGAGTACTACCCGCCATTGGTGCCGCTGCTCGAGGCCTGGCTGTACCTGCATCGCGGTCAGATCTCGATCGACTTCGCCAAGACACTCTGGGCCCTGGTTGGCGGCGGATTCGGACTCTGCCTTGCCTGGCACGTCCGGATGAGCTTGCGGCCCGCTGCCGCCTGGCTCGCACCGCTCGTGGCAGCCGGCGTCATCCTTGTCACGCCCCAGCTGCTCGACGGGTTCTGGACCGGTCAAGCCGATCTGGCCCTGACCACGTACCTGTGCCTGGCAACGCTCGCAGTCTGGCAATGGCATCGGCAGCACGCCGGTGACGGACGTTGGCTGGTCCAAGTGGTGATCTTCGGAGCTGCCGCCGCGCTGACCAAGTTTGAGGGCGCCCCGCGCGTCGCTCTGCTCGCTGTTGCGCTCATCGTCGACGGCGTCATCGCACGCGCAATTTGGCGCCACGTGCCCGCGCTCCTGAGCTTGTTCGTTCCCACGGCCGCGGCCTGGTTCCTGTGGACGGCGTTTCAGCTCGCCCGCGGCATCCCCGCCAATGCCGAGCACCTGGGTGGCTTCCAACCGCTCGCCATTGGCGGCGTCCTGCTCGCTCTGGTCGGCGTGTTCGCGGGCGTGCGCACCGGTGGCGGTCTGGCCGTTGCCGTCTCCGCCTGGATTGTGTCCGCGCGCACCTTGGCCCAACCTGCGTTGCGGCTGCTCGCCATTGTCGTGGTGGTCCAGGCAGTGGGCACGCTCGTGGCGTTCCTGGTGAGTTCGACCGCGCCCGAGATCGAAGTCCAGACCTCAGCAACTCGCCTGGTTGAGCAGTTCCTGCCCATTGCCCTGATAGTTGGCGCGCTCGGTCTAGCGCGAACGGGCCACCTATAATCGGCCGCGGGCGATGAGGATTCTGCTCGCCGCGAAAACCATGGGCGTCGGCGGGCTGGAGCGCATCGTGGTCGCTCTTGCTCGCGAGCTGCACGGCCGCGGGCACCAGGTCTGGGTGGTGTCCTCGGGCGGCGGACTGGTTGATGATCTGCGCCGCGCCGGGGCGCAGCACATCGTGGCGCCCCTTGAGATCACCTCGCCCATCGGCGTGCTGCACGCGGCGCGGCAGATCCGCCGTGCCGTCCTCGAGCATCACATTGACCTGGTGCACTCGTTTTCGGCGACTGCCTCTGTGGCGATCAATCTCGCCATGCGCAACATGAAAACCGCAAACGGCAGCGACGGTGTGCGTGTGGTTAGCTCTCCTATGGGCCTGCAAAACTCGCCGCGCGAGCTGCCGGTGACGACATGGCTGCGCAACTGGTTCCTGGCGCTTGGGGCCGAGCAGATCCTGGTCATCTCACCCGAGATTCGTCGTCACCTGAAGCGCGTTGGCGCGCGCGACGCGGCGCTGGTCGACTTCAACTTTGTCGGTCTGGATGTCGAGACGTTTCAGTCATCGGATGACGATCACCAGTCGGTGCGACGGGAGTTCGGCTTCCCCGCAGACGCGCTCGTCGTCACAACCATCGGCGCCTTGCACCCACGCAAGAGCCACGAGTTGTTCATTGAGGCGGCGGTCCGCGTCGCCGCCGCCGAGCCGCGAACCTGTTTTCTGATCATCGGCGACGGTGAGCTGCGTGCGGATTTAGAGGCCCTGGCAAACGCGCGCGGGCTTGACGGCAAGCTGGCCTTTACGGGTGTGCGGGAAGATATCCCGCGTTTGCTCTCGGCGACCGACGTCTACGTCAAACCCGGCATCGTCGAGGGCTTCATCGGCATCACCGTCCTCGAAGCTCTTGCTCTGGGGAAGCCCGTCGTCGCCTTCGACACCGAAGACGTCAAGCTGGCGCTCACGGACGGCGCCACCGGTCTGATCGTGGCCAATGCCGATGTGCCCCAACTGGCTGAGCGCATCCTGTACTTGCTTCGCCACCCGGACGTCGGCCAACGGCTGGGCCAGGCCGGGCAACAGGTGGTCCTGGAGCGCTTCGACTTTGGCGTCCTGGCGCGGCGACTCGAGGAGTTCTATCAGGGCGTGCTCGACCGGCCGGCCGCGCTCACGCCGTGATGGGGCGAGCCAACCGGCGCCAGACTGTATTGCACGAGGATGTGCCAGGTATAACTTCGGACCTTTATGCCGCTTAGCTCCCCACCTCACGGCCAGCCGCGCCTGCTCGTTACTGGTGGCTCAGGCTTCCTCGGACGTCAGGTACTGGCCGTGCTGAACGAGCACGGCTACCAGCACGTCGTGGCGCCCTCGCACGCGGAGTACGACCTGACCAACGCCGACCAGGTCTCGGCCTGCATCCGCGATCTTCGCCCCGAAGTGATCGTGCACCTCGCTGCAGTGGTAGGCGGCATCGGCGCCAACCAGGCTCGGCCGGGCGACTTCTTCTACCAGAACCTGGTCATGGGCGCGGGGCTGATGGAACAGGCCCGAACCAACGGTGTCCAGAAGTTCGTCGCCATTGGGACGATCTGCGCCTACCCCAAGTTCACACCCGTGCCGTTCCGCGAGGATGAGCTGTGGTCGGGCTACCCCGAAGAGACCAACGCGCCATACGGACTCGCGAAAAAGATGCTGCTAGTGCAGGCTCAAGCCTACCGCCAGCAGTACGGTTTCGACGCGATTTACCTGCTTCCGACCAACCTCTACGGCCCCGGCGACAATTTTGACCCGGCCACCTCGCATGTGATCCCGGCGCTGATCCGCAAGTGCCTGGAAGCTGTCGACAACGGCGAGAGCCAGGTCACCGTGTGGGGCACCGGTCAGCCCACGCGTGAGTTCTTGTACGTGCGCGACTGTGCCGAAGGCATCGTCGCGGCGATGGAACGCTACGACGGCGCCGAGCCGGTCAACCTCGGGAGCGGCGAGGAGCTGCGCATTGCGGACCTGGCGCGGATCATCGCCGAGGTGTGCGGGTTCCGCGGCGACATCCGCTTTGACCCCTCGCAGCCAGACGGCCAGCCGCGGCGCAAGCTAGACACCTCGCGGGCGCACGACGCGTTCGGCTGGCACTCCACGACCTCGTTCCGGGAGGGTCTGCAAGCAACCGTCGACTGGTACCGCGCCGCGAGGCCGCCGTCAGGCCCGATGTATACTCGGGCAACGCCATGAACTGCGCGTACGCGTCGTTTAGCTTTAGCCAGTCGACATGACAGGGCCGCCCTGAAACGGGCGCGAGCAGAAATCCCTGTCATGTCGAGAGGAGCGGTCCCGAATCGGGCCGCTCCTTTCATTTACCCTTCGTGGAGGTCCACATTCGCGTATGACCGGAACCGATGCGAGCCCGGACACCGACTGGCGCAGCCGGCTGGACGCGCTTCAGTCGACGGCGCTGAGCCAGCTCGAGCAGGCGGGCGACGCGGCCGGGCTCGAGCAGTGGCGAATTATCCATCTCGGCCGCAAGAGCGCGCTGTCCGATCTGCTCGGCGGGCTGGGCAAGCTCCAGGTCGAGGAGCGGCGGGCCGTCGGCAGCGCCGCCAACGACGTCAAGCGCACGCTGGAGCAGGCGTTTGCTGTGCGCGAAGGCGCGGTGCGGTCACGCGAGCTTGGAAAGGCCCTCGAGCGCGAGCGCATCGACGTGAGCCTCCCAGGCCGCCCGCCCAGCACCGGGGCCCTGCACCCGATCACCCGCACAATCGAGGAGTGCGTCGAGATCCTGCGCGGCATGGGCTTCCAGATCACCCAAACGCCCGAGGTTGAAAGCGATTACTACAACTTCGAGTCGTTGAACATTCCTGCCTGGCACCCCGCCCGCGACATGCAGGACACCCTGTATGTACGCGTACCTGATCTGGTGTTGCGGACGCAGACCACGGCATACCAGGCGCGCGTGATGACGACCCAGCCACCGCCGGTGCGCATCATCAATGTCGGGCGCTGCTACCGGGCAGAACAGACTGACGCCACCCACGAGTGGATGTTCCACCAGATTGATGGTCTTGCCGTGGACGAAGGCCTTACCCTGGCCGACCTGCGCGGCACCCTGACCACCTTCGCGCAGAGGATGTTCAGCCCGAAGATTCGCACGCGCTTCCGCTGCGATTACTTTCCATTCGTCGAACCAGGCGTGGACTTCGCGATCTCCTGCTTTCGGTGCGACGGAGCCGACGCGAGCTGCTCGATCTGCCATGGCTCAGGCTGGCTAGAGATCCTTGGCGCGGGCATGGTTCATCCGCGGGTGCTGGAACGGGTCGGGTACGACTCGACGCGCTTGACGGGCTTCGCCTGGGGCATGGGCGTCGAGCGCATCACGATGATCAAATACGGCATCGAGGACATCCGGCTGTTCTACGCAAATGACCTTCGGTTCCTGGAGCAGTTCGCATGAGGGTGCCACTGAGCTGGCTACGCGAGCTGGTCGAGATCGATGTGCCGCTGCCCGAGCTGCGGCAACGGCTCACCATGGCCGGGCTCGAGGTCGAAGATCTCCACGTGATTGGCCAGGACTGGCGCGATGTACAGATCGCGCGTGTGGTGGACCTCCAGCCGCACCCTCGTCGGGAAGCCCTGACCGTGGCCGAGGTGGATCTGGGCGATCGGCGTGTGACGGTCGTCACAGGTGCGACCAATCTCAAGCAGGACGACCTGGTGCCGCACGTGGCACCAGGTGGCCGGCTGCCTGGCGGCGAGGTTGGGCGACGTGAATTCGCGGGTATCACCTCTGAGGGTATGGTCTGCTCGGGTGATGAGCTGGACATCTCACCCGACAAGGACGGCATCTACGTCTTCGAAGCGGATGCTCCAGTCGGCCGGCCACTGCAGGACTACCTCGCCGAGGTCGTGCTCGACATCTACATCACTGCGAACCGCCCCGACTGCATGTCGATGATGGGGATCGCGCGCGAGGTGCACGCGCTCTTCGGGGGCGCCTACACGCCCGCGATGTTGCACCTGCTTGATCCGACGACGGCTCGCGTCGAAGGGACGCCTGGCCAGCCTCCGGTTGGTGAGCTGCTGAGAGTCCAGATTGAGGATGTAGTCGGCTGTCCGCGCTTCAGTGCCTCGGTAGTGCGCGGGATCCGTATCGGCCGATCTCCACGCTGGCTCGAACGGCGTTTGCACTTCGCTGGCGTGCGGCCGATCAGCAATGTCGTCGATGTGACGAATTACGTCATGCTGGAGGTCGGTCAGCCACTCCACGCCTTCGATTGGCAACGGCTAGATTCGAACACGATCGTGGTGAGGCGGGCGCATCCAGCCGAGCCGCTGCGAACCTTGGACGGCGAGGATCGAACGCTCACCCCCGAGATGATGGTGGTGACCGACGGCCAGCGTGCCCGCAGCCTGGCGGGCATCATGGGTGGCGAAGACAGCGAGATCGCGGACTCCACGCGCGACGTGATCATCGAGGGTGCGAGCTGGGATCGCGCCACCATTCGACGGACTTCGGCTGCACTCACGTTGTCGTCGGAGGCTTCGCGGCGATTCGGGCGTGGCGTCGACCCGGACCTCACAACCGTCGGTGTCGCGCGCGCGACTGAGCTTACCCTGGAGCTCGCGGGCGGAGCAGCCGCGGCCGGTATCGCCGATGAATATCCGGGCAAGCAGCCGTTACGCACGATCGACGTCGAGCCGAGTCAAATCGACGCACTGCTAGGGCTGTCATTCCCGCGCGCACAGGTGATCGCCACACTCGACAGCCTCGGTTTCTCCCCGACTGCCGGAGCTGGCGACGCCGTTCGCGTGACCGTGCCTGGCTGGCGACGCTTTGACGTCGAAGGTCCAGCCGACCTCGCGGAGGAAGTGGGCCGCATCGCGGGCTTTGACCTGGTGCCAACTACGATGCCTGAAGGCGCACTGCCGGCACCCCGACCCGACGGCGATGGTGGCTTCGGCGACGAGCTGCGCG
>JAFAZN010000145.1 GCA_019239775.1 Chloroflexota bacterium | reverse complement strand
CCGCGTCGCGCAAACAGTGAGGCAATCCCGCGGCCGATACCGTCGGCGGCACCAGTCACGACTACGCTGCGAGGCATAACGCCCATCGTAACCGGAGGTTTGCATTACCCACAGACGTGCTTCACCTCCGTGGTTCTGACCTCCGTGGGGTTCGCACCTCTGTCGCGTTGCCACCTCCGTGGGTTCAGGTTGCGTCAGCTACCACGCACCACAGGGTGATAGCCTGTCCCCCCAGATGCGCTATACGGTCTTTGGCTCAGGTGCGATCGGCGGCACAGTGGGCGCCCACATGGTGCGCGGCGGCGAATCAGTCCTGTTCGTCGACAAGGACCTCGACCACGTCCATGCGATGCAAACCCAGGGCCTCACCATCAAAGGCTTCGCCGAGACCTTCACCGTGCCAGCCGAGGCAACCACGCCCGATGCCCTGCCCGACCAGCTGGAGACCGTGCTGCTGGCCTGCAAGGCGCCTGCCACCGAGGAGGCCGTGCGCACCTTCGCGAACCGTCTCAGCCCCGAAGGTTGCGTGGTCTCACTCCAGAATGGCCTCAACGAACTGGTCATCGCGAAAGAAGTCGGCCAAGAGCGCACCCTCGGTGCATTCGTCAATTTCTCGGCCGATTACCTGGAGCCAGGCCTCATCCACTTCGCCGGCCGCGGCACGTTCGTGATCGGCGAGCTGGATGGCCAGATCACACCCCGCCTCCACACGCTCCAGCGGGCGCTCGGCCATTGGGGCGACGTCCGGCTCACCGACAACATCTGGGGCTACCTCTGGGGCAAACAGGCGTACGGCGCAATGCTGTTTGCGACCGCGCTAACCAATGACTCGATGGCGGATGCAATTGATCAACACCGCGAGGTGACCCTTGCGCTTGCACGCGAAGTCCTCAGCGTTGCGCGTGCACTGAATGTGACGCCACTCGGGTTCGATGGCTTCGAACCAGACGTCGTGATGTCTTCTGATCCAGCGGAGGTAAATGCCTCACTTGACCGTCTGATTGCGATACGTCATACGGATGAAAAGACGCATAGTGGAGTCTGGCGCGACCTGGCGGTCCGCAAGCGACGGACTGAGGTCGATGCGCACTTCATCCCCATCGTCGAACGCGCCGAGCAGCACCATCTGGAGGTGCCGCTGCTGCGTCGAATGATCGAGATGATTCACGAGATCGAAGACGGCCGTCGCGAGCTCGCCGCTGCTAATCTGGACGAGCTCGCGGCCGAGCTCAGGCTGCCTGCGACGCGCTAACCGAGACTGCACCCGCGGGCGCAGCCGCCGGCGTGGTACGCCGCACTTCGATAAAGCCGTAGACCTCCGGCAAGATCACGATCGCCGCCAGCAGTCCGACCAATGGGAAAATGGCGGTAAAGAACGTCGCGTTTGCTGGACCAATCGCATTGAAGAAGGCCGGGAACAGGAAGATTCCGAGAAACTGTGGCAACTTGGTGTGGATGTAGCTGAAACCGGACGCCACACCTCGGTAGCGCGGCAGCGCCACCATCGACGGAATGGTCATCACATTTTCGGCATCCCAGTAGTGACCCCACAGCATCGCCGCGGCGGCCACCGGCACCAGCCACAGAATGTTCGCGGCAATGGCCGCGCCTGCAACCAGCAATGAAATCAGCACAATGCCGAATCCATAAATACTCAAATTCCGCTGTCCAATGCGATGCACGATCTGCGGTCCAACCAGGCCTGAAACGATCGCCACACAGTAGATGGCCAGCGTCAGCAGGTTCGACATCAAAATGCCCGAAACGCCGAGCAACACGAACAGCACGGGCAAATAGAACGCAAACGTCGAGAACTCCAGCGCCTGCGCCCATGATGCGATCCATGCGAAAAGGCTCGCCCGCCGTTTGATTGGATCGGACCAGATGTCGCGGAAGAAATCGGTGAAACGACCTGTCGGCATCTGCACGTCATTGTCTGGCAGCATGTCCAGGTCATCGCCATACTGCTCACGCGTCACGCGTTTGGCTTCTCGGAAACGGCCTTTCTGGATCAACCAGATCGCAGTTTCAGGCAAGCCAAAACGCAGCAGCAGCAGCAAGATTGCCGGTACTGCGCCGAGCCCAAGCGCGATCCGCCACAACAGCTCTGGCATGATTCCGGCCGCGAACATCGCGGTGATCACGATAATCGCGGCGACCTCGCCAATGGCGAACATGGCTTGCCACCGGTTTCCCATCGCCTCGCGTTTGCCGGCTGGCATGGACTCCATGATGTACGTGTAGCCAACCGCGATATCGGCGCCGAGCGGAATACCCAGTAGCAACCGGATGATCGCCAGGCTCTCCATATTGGGTGCGAACGCTTGGGCCAGAGCAAAGACGATGAACATCACCATCGTGCCGAGGAACATCAGGCGACGGCCGACGCGGTCCATCAGCCATCCGCCGCACAGCGATCCAACAATGGCCCCAGCTTGGGTGCCTGCGGATGCCAGTCCTAAGAGCAGTGCCGGCGGATGAAACTGCGCGGTCAGAAATACCAGCAGAAATGAGATCGAGTACAGGTCCCATGCCTCGATGAAGATCGAGGCAATCATCATCCAGCCGATGCGCGCACCGCTGGGGCTGTACTTTTGCACCAGATGTGCGGTCGCCTGGTCGGCAAGTTCTTGAGATTGTGTGAGCGCAACTGCCACGGCGTACCTCTTTTGTTCGCCCGGCGCTGCAGCCGGCGTGCCACTCGTGCTTGGGTCAGGATGCCGCTACCCTCGGACGGACCACCTCCCGGGGGACTTCCCCTCCGAGTGAGTTACCCCGGGGACTCCCCTTGGAGTGACTTACCCCCAGAGGGACTTTGCGTCCGAGCGATTAACCCCAGAGGGACTTGATTTCCGAGGGACTTACCCTCGAGGGGTCTACCTTCCAGGGGGACTCCCCTTGGAGTGACTTACCCCCGGAGGGACTTGGGTTCCGAGTGACTCACCCCTGCACCGTTTCGATGAGCTGACAGAACACCTCATACGGCTGTGCACCAACCATCAGGTAGTTGCCGGCGACGTACGCCGGCACACCGGTAATGCCCGCCGATCGCGCGTATTCGAACTGCTCCTGGACCTGTTCGCGGAACTCACCGTCGGCGAGCGCACGAAGGAGCCCGTCGCCGTCCAGGTTGGCCTTGCGTGCGAGGTCGGCCAGGATCTCCGGCTGCGCGATGTTCAGTCCATCCGCAAAGTACGCCCGGTACACGCAGCGACGAAACGTCTCGCCGTCGCCATGGGCATCGGCCCACAACGCCGCTTCATGAGCGGGGATCGAGTTGTACCAGTGGGTGCGTTCGCCATACGCCAGCCCTTCGGCGTCGGCAACCTGAGCAAAGCGCTGCCGCGCCGCGGCGATGCGCTCGGGCGGCCAGGGCACCTGCTGTCCTTCGAGCGGAATGCCCGGGTGCAGCTCAAAGGCACAATGTTCGACGACGACGTCGTACGCCTGCCGCAGCTTGTCGACCCGAGCCTGGCCGACGTAACACCACGGTCAAATAAAATCGCTGAACACGAGCAGTTTGACGGTCACGCTACGCCAACAGTGTACCGTTGTCTGGCACATGCCTGAGTCATCGAGCGTGCGATGCCGAGCGATCCGATTCTGATCGATATTCCGACCGAACTGCCAGGCGAGCGCGTTCTGCTGCGCCTACTCCAGGACGGCGATGCGCAAGACCTCTTCGAAGCCGTCGACGAATCCCGCGACCACCTCGCGCCCTGGATGCTCTGGGCGAAAGCGCATGTCCAGGTGCAGTTGCTCACACGCCTCGCGTTCGCCCAACTCGCGGCCAATCGCGTGCAAATCCGAATGGACCCCCGCAACGTCCGGAGTGAACGTGTTGCGCAACGCGCTGGATTTCTCCTTGAAGGCACCCTTCGCAACGCCTCCATCGACGCCGCCGACAAACCCGCCGATCGGTACATCTATGCCCTCACTCGCCAGAGTTACGCCAATCTCCCGTGGGCATGAACGCGGCAGGATGGACCTCGCTGGTATGCCCCACTTGAGAGCACCACAATGACGCCGATCTTTCACATCACCAGATCCCGCGACTGGCAGTCCGCCCGCCGCGAGGGCATCTATCAACTCTCCACGCGCGAGCGCACACTCCGGGACGTCGGTTTCATCCACTGCAGCTACGCGCATCAGGTCGCCGGAGTAGCCAATGCCATCTATCAAGGCGAGCGTGACCTGGTGCTCCTGAAAATCGATCCGGATCTTCTGAAGGCTCCACTCCGCCCGGAGCCGGCAACACCCGGAGGTGAGGAGTTCCCCCACATTTACGGTCCACTCAACCTGGACGCCGTCATTGAAGTCCGTCAATACCTGCCAGCAGCAGACGGCACGTACCGTCCGCCTCAACCCTGAGAAGTTGCGCAGCCATCGATGAGGCCCGCCTTCGCCGCCGATCCGCTGGTGAACGTCCTGTTCGGCGTCACCGTAACCCTATGGGTGATCAGCGAGGTGGCGGCGTCGCTCCGGCGTCGCTCCAACGCCATGAACACCGATCGCTTCAGTCTGACGATCCTGCGCGGGTGCATCACACTTGGAGTGTTCCTTTCAGTCCTGTCCCTCCGCGTGATCGGCGCGAATTTTGCTGAGACCTCGTTCACTTTGGGCATCGGCCTGCTGCTGCTCTGGAGCGGTATCGGCCTGCGCTGGTGGAGTTTCTGGGCGCTCGGTCGCTATTTCACATTTGCGGTGATGACCAGCGCCGATCAACCGGTCATTACCTCCGGTCCGTACCGTTTACTGCGCCACCCGAGTTACGCGGGCGTCCTGCTGGCGTTGACAGGTCTCGGCGTCTGCTTCGGCAACTGGCTGAGTCTCATTGCGCTGCTCGTGTTGCCAACGATCGGCCTGCTCTATCGCATCCGAGTGGAGGAGGCGGCGCTCTCCGCCGCCGTCGGCACCACCTATGCGGCCTACGCCAGCGGCCGCAAACGCCTGATTCCTTTCGTGTGGTGACGCGGTTGTCAGGAGTTCGGCCGACAAGCTGGTTCGCAGCACGAGTCGCAGTCGGCCGAAGTTCATGCGAGAGCTTGCTAGGGCGCGATGCTGAATCCCGTAACCGCGACCGTTTCCAGTCCGGTAATCGACGACACCGCGTACGCGTAGATGTGGTGGTTGCCTATGTTGAAATTGACGGGCTTGAAGTCGAGCTGGTAGCCGGCGGTCTCGAAGCGCGGACCGAACCTTCCTCCGGCCTCCGGTTGATCCTGGCCAAGCGATGCCCGTCCGATGAACGTTGAGCCGCCCATGCCCCGCATTTCGTCCATGTAGATATCGACATGGTCGATGCCCGCGTCGACGGTCGCTGCCGGATCCAGCGCATAGCCCTTGATTGTGTAGTGGTCCGTCTGTTTCGAAACGGTCACCATGCTGGGTCGGACCAGCACGTTGATTGGCGGCGCTGCAGAGGTCGCGACCGGCTGTGTCGCCGCCGACGGGGCGAGGGTCACAGACACCTGGTTGAACCACCAGCCCTTAGCCGGAGTGTGCGCGTAAATGCTCAGGGTGTGTGGACCAGCCGCGAGTGTGCCCGGCCCGAGCGTCAGCGCGAATCCTGAATTCGTCCAGAACGGATTTCCAAGAGCCTGTGCCACGTCGGGGCGCGCCTCCGCGAACGTGGCCTGGCCCAAAAACGTCCCGCCCTGGCCAGCCAGCCCGTCGTAGACATGCACGTTGTCGATGCCAGCCCAGCCATCGGCCGCGCGATCCACCACCCATCCGGCGATCGTGACCGCCTGATTCGAGCCGACTGTGGACCCACTGGTCGGGAGATCGATAAATCCGACATAGGTGTTGTCCAGGACCGCGTCGGGCCCTGGCTGCCAATCCCCTGAGGCCGCCAGCGCGAGGGGCGGCAAGGCGATACTGAGCACCGCGAGCAGGCTCAGCATCAGTCGCGAAATGGCGATCGTTGTACGCATTGGAGGTTTGGTCATGCTAGGCGGCTTACCCGCACGCTTGCTGCGCCGGTCGGCTGGTTTGGGAAGTGCACGCTCCTACCCTACGAGGTACCTCCGTGCATCCGTGCCAGTACCGGCGCATCTGCTTCCGACCCGCGGATTTCCAGAAACTGGGGCATCGCTGCAGGACGCAGAACGGAGACAGCCAGCATGGACGCCACCAATTCCTTCGAGCTCAACGGAACTGCCGAAGCCAACGCCGCCAGGCCCGCGTCGCTGGATTATGCGAGCATCGCCGCCGCACCGTCGTACGACGAGCCGTACCGCTTTGGTCGCCGACCGAACAGTCGCGCGCCGTTTCCCTTCACCGAGCGCGAGTTCGCCCGCCTGCTGATCGTGCGCAGCCGCATCGACTCCCAAACGACTTCGCCGCTATCGGCGACGGAGGCCTGAGCCTGATGAGCCGCACATTGCTCCAGTCCGGCCGCGTGTACCGCCTGAACCGCCAACCCCGCCGCCGCAACCCGCTGCAGCGACTCCAAAAACTGCTGCGCCGCGCCCGCGCCGCCGCCTAACACCTGGCCGCCCGCCTACCGCGGGCATGCTGACGTATGTCGCCCCAATCTGCGCAGAACTGAGTTTTTCATCTGCGCAAGCCAGTGCCGCGGCGTAAGAATGAAGCCCGTCCCGGAGACGAGCACGGCCCCACGCAGGAGCAAGGTGTCATGTGAAGGATCCGGAGTTCCACAGAAAATGCACATACGTCTGTCAGCCAATCCCTAATACGGTTGTGACGAACGAAACCAACATCAATGCCGTAACGACGCCCGTCGCGGTGTACACACGCCGGCGTTGCCGAGCTGGATCCAACGGCGGCTCAATGGGCAATGCCGTGGCGGAGCGGTAGTAAAGGTAGGCTCCGCCCAGCACAAGCGCGAGCTCCACGAACGCGGCAACCGTCGGCAGTCCCCAGAGTCCGAAACCGAGTAGTGGCAGATTACCGATGTTGCCGGGCAAGATCGGCAGATCCGGGTAGTGCACGATCAGGTCGAGCAGCCAATGCGAGAAGGCCACGAGCCCGATAGTCACGCCGACCAGTCGACCCCAGCGCAGCCAGGCAAGGCCCCCGGCAAGTGCAGAAAGCAGCAGCGCTCCGACCAATGAATGTGTGTAGATAGCATGTATGACTCCACCGCCGTAGGCATTCGGATTGGCAGGATTGATCGGCGTGATTGTTTCGATACCGAGCAGAAACAGCGGAACGAAAACCACGTCCAGCCAGTGGGTGGCCAGCATCAGTGCCCACAACGGCGCGGATGGAACCTGGGACTTGACGCCGGCGGCGAGGCCGAAATGACCCGGAACCATGCACCTAGCCCCGGCGCGGTCGCGGCCACGGCAGGCGGGCATCCAGCCAGCCGCCGAGCCAGACAAGCAGGATCAAAGAGAGCAGATAGCTCACGCGCGCGCTCCTCACTAGTGCAATAAGAGTTGCATTTAGTCGCTACGCCCTACCCTACCAGCGCGGCCGCAGTAATGCAATAGAATTTGCATTAGTGGGTGATGTTCCACGCAGACCGGCCTCCGCCGCGCGTCGCCAGGCCAGTGCCGCCACACGCGGCCCGGGTGCCGCCCCCGGTGAGTTGCGGCCGGGCGGGCGGACCGCGCGCAATCGCGCTGCCATCTTCGAGGCAACCCTGGCAGAGCTCGCACTGCATGGGTACGCAGCGCTCTCGCTGGACGCCATTGCCGCGCGCGCCGGTGTCCACAAGACGACGATCTACCGTCGTTGGCGCACCCGCGATCAGCTTGTCGCGGCAGCCTTCATGAACACCGCCGAACGCCAACTCGAGGTCTCCGACACCAGCAACATCGATCGCGATGCCCGGGCGCTGGCGCGGTCGGTTGCGGTGACGCTTGCTCAGCCGGTGGTGGCTGCCGCAGTCAGAGCGACGCTGGCGGTGAGCTCACCCCAGGCGCGTGGCGAGATCACTGGCCGCTTCTGGAGTAGTCGTCAGGCGGCGGTCGGACCACTGATCGAGCGCGCAATTGAGCGTGGCCAACTGCCAGCCCGCACAAACGCGGCGGACTTGATCGGGGCGATTGCCGCGCCGCTCTATTTCCGACTCCTCGTCTCAGGCGAACCGCTGACCGACGCCGCGGCCGATACTGCCGCCGCAGCCGCGCTCGCTGCCGCCCGCGCCGGCGTCTTCAGCAGTACTCGCAGCCGGGGTCCAAAAACTGCTCGCCGGTCTTGATTATTGACGTTCGAGTTGGAATCGAATGCCGTGCTTCGGCCGTAATGTGAGTGCGGGGGCCATTTCGACAGGCTGGTCCGAGATCGGCCGCAGGTGCCACTGCTGCATGATGCTGCTGAGGATGATGGTGCTCTCGAGCAATGCAAACGGCTGGCCGATGCACAGGCGTGGACCACCGCCGAACGGAAAATATGCGAAGCGCGGCAGCCGGCCCTCCAGGCCATCAAGCCACCGCTCCGGACGAAAGCTAAGCGGATCGTCGAACCAGCGTGGATTGCGCTGAATTACGTACGGAACCAGGTACACGTTGGTGCCGGCTGGCAAGCGGAAGCCATTGATCTCACAATCTGCGACGCTTTCCCGTCCGATTCCGAAGATCGGCGGATAGAGTCGCATTGTTTCCGACAAGACGCTCGCTGTATAGGGCAGTTGCGACATGTCTTCTGGACCTGGCGCCCTGCCGTTCAAAACGCTCTCGAGCTCTGCCACAAGTTGGTTGTTGGCGGCGGGATGTCGCCCGAGCAAATAAAAGGCCCACGTCAGCGCCAGAGCGGTTGTTTCGTGTCCGGCGAGCACGATCGTCATGGCTTCGTCTCGCAGTTGTCTATCCGTCATACGACTGCCGTCTGCGTCGCGCACGCGCAACAACGCTGAGAGCAGATCACCGCGATCGTCGCCGGCTGCGCGTCGCTGAGCAATCATTCGCAACACCAGCGGGTCGAGGCGGCTGATGGCGCGACGGAGTCGCGCCCGGCTGGGAGTAGGAATTGACGAGGGCAGGATGAACTCTGGACCTATCATCTGCGCACTGAGCTCGTGCAGCGCAGCAGGTAGCGCCTGGCCGACTTCTGTTGCTTCCGACTGAAAGTCGGCGTCGAAAAGTGTCTTGCCGACGATGCGTAGGGTGAGCTGCATCATGTCGTCGTTCACGTCGCGGACCATGCCGTCCGACCAGGACCCGAGCAGCTCTTGTGTGTATGAACGCATCGTCCGCGCGTATGCGGCGATGCGCTCGCGGTGAAATGCGGGCTGGGATAAGCGTCGTTGACGAAGCCAGAACTCACCTTCGCTGGTCAGTAGGCCGTTGCCGAGCAACGGTCCGAGGATGCGATAGAAGTAACCCTTGATGAAGTTCCGTTGCTGTGTGACCAGCACCTCTTCAACATCCGCTGGATGGTTGAACACCACGATCCGCCGCCGACCAAACCGCAGCTCGACGCGATCGCCGTAGGTCCGGGCGCAGTTCAGCAGAAAACCCAACTGGTCGCGGCCGACGTCCAGCAAGTTGCCGAACAACAAGCGCCCGCGAGGCCCTCGTGCTCTTGGCGCCGATGCAGTAACCACGCTCGGCCATAGTATGGCCACCCCACGGCCGACGTCCTCGGCGGGCGCACGGCGTGGCCCAGTCGGACCGCCGCTGCGATCCTTGGCGACCACATCACGTACCAACACTGAACCGGCGCTATACTCGCCGGCCATGGCTGGCACCCTCGCGCCGTACCTCAACTTCAACGGCAACGCCGCCGAGGCGATGCGTTTCTATCAATCCGTGCTCGGCGGTGAGCTGACGGTCCAGACCTTCGGCGAAGCCGGCGTCGCACAGTCCGATCAGGACAAAGAGCGCACGCTGCACGCCTATTTGTCAGCGGAGGGCATCGTGCTCTACGCCAGCGACGGCAGGCCGGACCTCGGTGTGAATTTCGGTGACAACGTTCACCTGAGCCTACAAGGCAGCGACGCGAACGCACTCACGACGTACTTCAATGGCCTGTCCGCCGGCGGCAAAGTAGACATGCCGCTCCAAAAGCAATTCTGGGGTGATACGTTCGGCATGCTGACGGACAGATACGGTGTCCACTGGATGGTCAATATCACCACTTGACGCCAGCCTCAGCGGAGTTCTGAAATTGCCGCGTCAAATGCACATCACCGCGCCGCGTGTGCGCACGGCCTCCATTTTCGCCATCCCACCACTCCGTCGGGCGCCGCGTGGGTCAAGAGCCCCGACCAGGTCCACCGTCCGTGCCCTCGTACGTCACGAGGTTGGCGTAGTCCACCGGCAGCACGTCGACCGTCCACCCGATTAGCGGCTGACGCGCTCGCCCGCCAATCCAGCTGATCGCCGCGCCCAAAGTGTGCGGCACCCGACGGCCGGTCCCAGTGTGGGCGCCCTGAGCGACATCTGCGCCGCCGGCGTCAGTTGCGTCAGCACGCCGAACGTGTCGTGGACGCCAGCATCTACCATTCGTGTTGCTCGGACTTGGAGGTCCACCCGGATATGCGCATTTCCATCAACATGCCACTGAAGGACCTCGCCGGCGTTCCGCTGGACAGCAAAGGCATCATGCGCCGTGCGCGGATGGTGGAGAATGCTGGCCTGGATGGCATCTGGATGGGCGATGGCATCAGCCCGAACATGACGCGTCCGGACGCGCTGATGTGGCTGCTGGTGGCAGCCGCGGGCACCGACCGGATCGAGGTCGGGACATCAATTTTGCAAATTCCGTTGCGGAATCCGGTCGAACTGGGACAGCGCTTGCTCACCCTCCAGGCGCTCACGCGCGGCCGCTTCACCGTTGGTATCGGCGCCGGGTCGACAAAGTCCAACCACGATTCTGTGGGCGTGAACTTCGACAAACGCTTCGCGTTGCTCAAGGAAAACATGGACGTCATCCGCCGGTTGTGCAACGGTGAGACGGTCGGCGCAGCCAATCTGAATCCGTGGCCGGACGTGAAAGGCGGGCCGCGCTTTGTGGTCGGCGCGTGGTACAGCGGGATCTGGCTAAAGCGAGCCGCCAAGGACTACGACGGCTGGATGTCCTCCGCCGGCCGCACGAACCTGAAGACGCTAGCCGACGCGATTGCGCGTTACCGCGCGCTCGGCGGCAAACGCGCGATGGTCTCCACGTGCGCGGTGGACCTGACTGCGCCTACGACTCCGCTGGGCGACGAAGAATCCTTCCACCTGCGCTGCGAGCCCGACGAAGCCGCGCGCCGTCTGCGCCTCCTGGCGGACCTCGGCTACGACGACATCTTGCTGGTCAAAGCCGATCACACCCGCCGCGCCGCCCTGTACGAGCCCGATTACACCGAAAAAGACCTCGCCGCAATCCGATCGCTGCTGCCGAAGGATCCCCGCCCGCCGTACCCCAACTGGCCCACCTAGCCACCCCAGTTGCGTCCGAGGCATATTCAAGGCATTCGATGCTCTCAGTCAGTCCACGACCAACGCCCCGTGCAGCCGCTGACTGCGCCTCCGGATGCCATCCGCAGTTCCAGCGGCTGCCGCCGCGCACAGCCCATCACATTCCCGCGCCCCGCTGAGGCGATCCCACTCTAAGGTCCGCCAGAAGCAGCCCGTGCGGAATCCGACCACGTTGCCGACACCTGACGGCCGGCCCACCCGCGCGCCCAATCCCCAGGTCTGACGTCGTCGTCTTCTGCTGCACTTCAGTCGGGTAAATCGCATGACTGCTTGAATCCTGCGGGGCCCCGACGACAGGTCAATTCACCAGATGTTGTCCCACCAGTGCGCCGTGGGAACTCGAACTCTCGACACACCCGCACGAATGGCACCCTAGGAACGCGCCCGAAAACCCGCTGGACTGGTCATCAATGTCCTGCCGCGTTCCTGGGCGCAATCTGTCACAGAAGTTCAGCCGACTGCGACTCGTGCAGCGGAGCGGCTTGTCGGCCGAACTTCTAGGTTCGCCAGTACACGCTTTGCTCGCGCTGCAGGAGCCCGGCGCCAACCAGCTCACGCCGCAGGGTGGCGGAGTCCGGATGGTGCCGCATCAGCACCTGGTTCACCTGCTTCTCCGTGTAACGTGTCCCACCCGTGAATTGCGTCGCCAACCAGCGAAGGATGACTTCGCGCTTTTTGCGACTTGCGGGAATTTCCTTGAGTTGCTCACCGTCGAAGAAGTCGCGTAGGACTTTCTTTTCCCAAACTTCAGCCTTGATATCATCCGCGAACGAGCTAACGCGCTCCACACTCAGTACTTCCCGACCCAGTGAACGCAAAGCGTCCTCATCGAGCCGATACCAGTGGACGTTGCCATCCACGCGCAGCGACACCAGGCCAAGCGCACGCAATCGCGCGAGGTGGTGCGACACGGTCGGTGCGCGCAGCTCCAGCAGCGATGCGAGCTCGTCGACACTGCGTTCACCAGTGGCGAGCACTCCGAGCAGCCGCAAACGACTCGCATCCGCGAGCGCTTTGAAGAAGGCAAGGGGCATGTCAGCCGCAGCAGTGCTCGCCATGCTGATTAGACTACTATCTAATTAGATAGCTGTCAACGAAGACTTGGTTGTAAGGCTTGCCAAGGCGTCGAGCGAGGGCCACCAGCCCGCGGCTCCCCATGAGCAACCCATAGCGATTGCCGCCCAACTTCTCGGAGTCATAGATGTGGAGCGCGGACCGTTCGAACTGCGGCGACAGCTCAACCACCGATTCAGCCACCGTATTCCGGACGAGTTGGATGGCGAACAGCATCGGCGCGGCAAAATGCACACCGAACGTGTCCAGGATCTCATACACCGGTAGCTCCGCGCGGCGCAAACTGAGCCCGGCCGATGCACCGAACGCTTCCCCCCACGGCGGCGCGATAACTGCCGACCAGAAGCGCATCCTTTGCCAGTTGGCGTGTGCTCAGCGGCTGCACGTAATCGCTACGGACAAAATCGATGGGCAATCCAATGATCGAGCGGTTGTTCTTGTTTCGCTAGTAGCCCTCAACATCCGATGCGCAGCCAAGCGCGTGTGTTCCAGCAGGTGTTGAAGGATCCAGTACAGCGTGTTGCCGGAGCCAGTAACCGAATCGCCGATCGTCGGCGTCCCGAAGATAGGTGCCACGCGCGAGTTTCTGCAATATCGCGCGCAATGACTGACGGTGGCAACACGTTCAGGCGTGCATTCAACGGCCGTTCGGCCCAAGACGCGAATGCCTCAGGCCTACCACTGCCCGGGCCGCAGGCCGGAGAGACAAAGACAGCTGGGTTGTCGTTTTTCAGCACCTATAGGCCAGCCGTAGGGAAGTTTCGCCAGCACCTATAGACCGGGCGATTTTCAGCACCTATAGACCATCGGCGGCTCCGTTCTGAACCATGACGTCCC
>JAFAZN010000106.1 GCA_019239775.1 Chloroflexota bacterium | reverse complement strand
GCACGACATCCCGTGTCTGGTCTGCACAGTTGTTGGCGACGACCACAATTTCGTAGTCATCGAACTGCTGCCCGAGCGCACTGTGTAGGGCATGCTCCAACAGCAGCGCACGATTCCGGGTCGGGATGACGATCGAAAAGAGTGGGTCGGTCACTCAGCGCGTGGACTTCGTTTTCTAAGCCATCCATCCGGCCAGTACGTGAGCGGCTGCGTTGTTGTGCTTTCAGTGAATAGCGACGAAGGTCGCTCGATGCTGAACTCGTCGTGCGCGCGCAGAAAGTCCGCCACCGCAGCGGCGGGATTGTCCTCCCGCCAGGCCGCCCTGCCTCCCGGAACATCTGCTAGATCACGCATAATGCCGTCCTCCACGATCAGATATCCACCAGGCGTGACCATGGGTGCGTACGCGCGCAACTCCGCCGCAACATGGTCACGAGAATGGTTCGAGTCAAGCACGACCATCACTGATTCGGCCTCTCCAACCAACTGGCGCACGCGCTGTACTACCGACGGTTCGATGGAGCTACCTTCCACGAGCGAGATGTAAGACGACAACGCATGCTCGTCGATTGCAGCGCGGTTCGCCGGTCGAATCGACACGTCCACGCCTATAACTCGGCCCTTGCCGATGGCGTTGCATATGCTCGCAAAGAAGATAAGTGACCCACCGTGTGCGACACCCGATTCTACGATCACTTCGGGCGCCAGTGAGTACACCAGCTCCTGAATCTTTAGCAAGTCTTCAGGCAATTGCACGACTGGCCTGCCGAGCCAGGAGAATTGGTACGAGTATTTCTGTGTCCAGCCAACGCGGAGCCATTGTCGCGAGAGCGCATCGAAGGCCTCCGCGCTGTACAAATTCAGAAGCTGGCGAGCCCCGTCATCATCATCGATTTCCAGCGTTTGGGCGCGTGTGTCAATGGTCAATTTCATACGTCGCCCAACTCGAGCACCTCAACCCGGAGATTCGATGTATCGACCAGTTGTCGGATCTCCTCGACGTAGTTGGGATTCAGCACGCACGCGGCTGTAGCGCCGTATTGCGCCAACTCGCGCGGGCTGACAATCGGATGCCCGGTGCCACCGAGGAAGGCGCCCTGTTTGGCAGGGTTCATATCCACCAGGCATACGAACCGTTCGCGGTCGGGGTCCACCAAGTTTGCAAACGTACTGCCCTTCGCACCCGCTCCCCACAAGGCAAGCCTGTGCTCGCGCTGCAGATTGTCAAGGGCACACTTCCACCGTGAGACCTTCGTATCGTACTCGGCCGCGAACGCCCGCGCGACGTCGGGCACTCCGTGGGCATCCAATTGTAGACGGCCCCGCGGCTGGAGGTCAGTCGTCGCTTCAAGCCAGATGTATTGGTCGCCAAAGGTCGACGACACTGTCTGGACGCTCAAACCAGACAGGCTGCACGCGCTTGCAAGCGACGTCGGAGTGAACAGGGAGCAGTGTTCGTAAAAGAGATCCCAGATAACACGGTTGCGGAGGATCCACTCAACCGAGGGGGTTTCGAGAAACACGCGGCCGCCCGACTGTTCGCGCAGCGCGGCAACAAATGTGGCTAATAAATCCATTGGGCGGGTGACGTGCTCAATGACATGCCGACAGATCAGCACGTCGGCACGTACGTCGAGAGACGAAGCCTCGAAGAAGCGCCGCTCGAAGCGAAGTCTCCCGCCCAATACGGAGAGCGGTCCTGTATAGCTCGGATCGAAGCCCAGGCCTTTGTTTTGCGCTCCGGGCGCCTCGACCAACGCGCGGATGAACGCTCCCTTGCCGCAGCCGACTTCCACGATCGTCCCGTTCCGCACGTCGTCCCGTTCGAGGAGGGTGCTAACCAGATTCGCAACGTACGTCTGGAAAGACGGGGATGCGAGCTGAGTATTGTCGTATCGCGGACCGTACTCCAGCAGACTTTCATCGAAGGCGCGATTAGAGACGAATCCACAGACCGCACACGCACGAATGTCGAGATCACCGCGGCGAACCGCACGGGCGTCTTCTGGAGTCGCGCATATCAGGTTCTGGTGTACCGGCACCGCGTGTTCTTCCAGCACTCCAACCGACTCTGACCCTCCGCACACCGGACACGCCAGCTCAGCCATCGATCCCTACCTGGTCGCGCCACCACGTGATCGCGCGTGCGACGCCAGTTTCAAGAGTAAAACTCGGCCGCCAGCCGACCTCGTCCGTCAGGCGTCGCACATCCGCCACCTGGCAGGCAGCCTCTCTGTATGTTGAGCCACTAGTCTGAAAATCCAACTTCGAGCGCTTACCCATCTGATCGCCAACAGCGCTCAGCAGGGCTCGCATGGCAAGACCATGGCCAGATGCGATATTGACAGGCCCCGTTACCTCGCTAACCAAAAGCGCCGCCAGCGCATCCGCCGCATCCTCGATCATCAAAGTGTCACGGACCTGGTCTGCATTCGAACAGAGGAATCGCTTGCCCTCGAGCAGGGCACGGACGGCCGAAGGCACCACTCGGCGTGGGCTTTCATGCGGCCCAAAAACATAAAACAGGCGCGCCCAGGCCGTGCTCTCGAGTCCCCAGGCTGCCGCCACTGGCGGCAGCAGCAAGCCCAGGCTTGCCTTGGCCGCACCGTAGATACTCGTTGGACTGGTCGGCGTTTGCCGCTCGACGCACCGGCCGAACGCTGGGTCGTACTCGGCTCCGGTTCCCACCACCACCGCTCGTCGACCGCCGATTGCGGCGAACTGCCGAATCAACTCGAGGCTGGCAACCACCCACGCAACATTCAATGGAGAAGACCAGTATTCGCCCGGCACCACGACCCATGCCAGATGAACCAGGTGCGAGGGGCGCACCTCGGCCAACAATTGAGCAGTTTCGGAGGCGTTCAGCAGGTCCGCTTGATGCCAGTTCACACCGGGTGTCGATCTCGGTCGGCGGCTGGCAGCGTGCACCTCGTAATCGTGAGTGGTCAGCGCGGCCACGCAGTTGGTCCCAACAAAACCTGACCCGCCGGTTACGAGCACGCGTCGCTCAGATCGATCACCCCGGACCCTCACAGTCAATCGATTATTCGCGCGTAAGGAACGGGAACCACAAAACGACCTCCACGTGCACGAAATGCTGCTTGCTGCTCGACAATTTCGTCGCTCAGGTTCCACGCGAGAATGAGCAAGTAATCCGGCGCCGCGCTCTCGAGGTACTCGGGCGCAACGATCGGCACGTGCGCACCCGGCATGAACTTGCCATGTTTGTGGGGGTTCAGATCGACGACAAACTCAATGTCTGTCGGCCCCAGGCCACAGTAACCTAGCAGGGTGGCGCCCTTGGCCGCTGCACCATACGCTGCAATACGGCGCCCATCGGCGCGCAACTCCGCCAGCAGCCTATGAACCGAGTGCTTAACCTGCGCAACTCTTTCACCCAGCTGCGCATAGAACGTGTGCTGCTGCATTCCCAGGCTCCGCTCCGCGGCAACCAGGTCCCGAACCGCATCCGACGGTTCACCCTCCCGCCCGACGAACAATCGCAACGAGCCACCGTGAATGGGTATCCGCTCAACGTGCTGAAGCGTGAGTTCGTGCCGCTCGAACAGGTAGTCGAGCGACAGAACGGAGAAGTAGCACAAATGCTCGTGGTACACGGTATCGAACTCGGCGCGCTCAACGAGCTCACGCACGTATGGCACTTCGACGACAGCCACTCCGTCGTCGGCGAGTAGCGTGCGCATACCTGCCACGACACCGTTCAGATCGCTCACGTGCGCGAGTACATTATTGGCGTGGATGACGTCCGCCCGCTGCCCAGCGGTGGCGAGACGATTGGCCAGTGACTGGTCGAAGAACTCGCTAATCGTCGGGATCTGGCGTTCCTGGCGTGCAATCTCCGCCACATTCAGCGCCGGATCGATTCCGAGGACCGATACACCGTGGCGCTGGTAAAACTGCAGCAGGTAGCCGTCGTTGCTGCCAATCTCGATAACCAGCGAATGGCCGTCCAGCGCTCGCTCGTTTACGAGACGATTGGCAAGCGCTTCGGAGCTGTCCAACATCGTCGTCGAGTAGGAGGAGAAGTACACGTAGTCACGAAAAAGAATCTCGGGCGGGACAGTTTCCGTGATCTGCACCAGTGCGCAGTCGGTGCACATCACCACATCCAGCGGATAACGCGGTTCGGGCCGCATCAGGTCATCTTCGCTTAGCAGCCGATTCGCGAGCGGCAGCTGGCCGAGCGATAAAACCGGCAGGATCGCTTGACGGCCGCACGAGCGACAGCTAAACGGCGACACGTTTGTGATCGTGCTGATCCAGGAAAGCGGTATACCAATTCACCGTGCGGCGCAGCCCTTCCTCCATCGAGAACGCCGGTGTCCACTCGAGCTCCCTCCGTGCTTTCTGCGCGCTCAACTGTTGGTGAGCAATCTCATGCAATGCTTCGCCCCGGACCTCGGGCTCCAGGGGTACATCCATCAGACGACATATACTTGCTACGAGCTCGAGCACGGTGGCGGGTGCTTCGTAAGAAAAATTGAAGGCGTGCCCGCGCAGCTCCGGCTGATGCGTTAATCGCTCCGCGAGCAGCAAGTACGCAGCGATACCATCCTCCACATAAAAGTAGTCGCGCGTGAACCGGCCGGTGGAACGTATGACAGGTCGATGCCGCCGGTGAAGCGATCTGATTGTTCCGGGAATGATCCGGTTCCAATTCAAATCGCCACCACCAAAGAAGTTGCCGCAGCGTGTAATAGCCACGGGCACCTCGTATGTGAAAGCGTACGTCTGCGCGATCATATCGGCGCAGGCCTTGCTTACATCGTACGGATGCCGCGCCCGCAGTGGCATGTCTTCCGTGTACGCCTGTGCCTGATGATCGCCATATGCCTTATCCGAGGACGCCACCACCACGCTCCGGACCGTGGGCGATCGACGACACGCCTCGAGCAACCCCCAGGTTCCGCGTATGTTGCTGTCGAAGGTAGAGACGGGGTTCTGATTCGCAACGAGCACCTGCGTCTGCGCCGCCAGGTGGATAGCGACTTCCACCTCGTATTCACCGAGCACCCGCTCCAGCGCGGCCTGGTCGGTTATTGATCCGCGCACCAGCGACACACGCTGACTAAGATCGGTTGCGAGCAGCATGCTGCGCGGCACCCAATCGCGCACCAGGCAGATGACGTTGGCGCCACGCTCGATAAGACCGCGCACCAGCCAACCACCGACCAGTCCTGTGGCACCAGTGACCAGCGTTGGCCGGTCGCGCCAAAACTCAGTGTTCAATCCCACAGCTTCCACGGCGGATTGGAGGCATGCCAGAGCGCCTGCAAGTATCGCACGTCGCGCAGCGTATCCATACATTGCCAAAAGTCCGTGTGGCGATACGCTCGCAATTGGTCGTCCGCCGCCAGGGCCGCCAGTGCGTCGTACTCCAGACTGTCGGAGTCCGCATTTAAGTACTCAAATATGGCCGGCTCGAATACGAAAAATCCGCCGTTGATCCAGCCTTCGACGACCTGGGCCTTCTCAGTAAATGCGATGACGCGATCATCCTCGAGCTCGAGACCGCCAAACCGCGCCGGCGGCCGCACAGCGGTCACTGTGGCGGCGCGGCGATGCGCCGCATGAAATTCCAGGAGCTCGGGCAGATTAATGTTGCTCACGCCATCGCCGTACGTCAGAAAGAACCGCTCGCCCTCGAGCAGCTGCTTCAGTTGAAGCAGGCGTCCGCCCGTATTGGTCGACTCGCCGGTTTCGATAAGGTGGACGCGCCACGGTTCCAGCGGCACCTTCTGGCGTGATGCGACGCTGCCACTATCCAGGTCGATCGTCAGGTGATTTCGGAAAACAGCGAAATCCAGAAAATAGCGGCGCACCACATCCCCGCGGTAACCGAGTGCGACGATGAATTCGTTGAACCCGTAGAACGCGTAGTGCTTCATGATGTGCCAGAGCACGGGCCGTCCGCCGATTTCAACCATCGGTTTCGGCTTGGCATCGGTCTCCTCGGACAGACGAGTACCCGCGCCGCCAGCCAGAATAACCGTCTTCATCGCGTCGTACCCGTAGCAACTGGCACGCTCAGGGCAAGTGTGCGGGCGCCAAGATAGTGACACTCGAGGTCGACCGTGCCATGGAAAGGCATCTCCGGGAGCGCAAGTACTTCGAAGGTCCAGGCGCGCTCGACAATTTGCCAGATCTCACTTTCGCGGCCTTCGCCGCCGACGCCGACAGTAATCTCGTAAATGCCTCGGCCCAAACGCAATCGCGCGCACTCGAAAACCATGCTCACCGTTTCACCGGCCAGCAATTTCGGCAGATGCTCATCCTGCACGTCGTTACGGGCCCGATACAGCGATCGCGCAAAGACGTCCTTCAACTCGATGCCGACTACCAGACCCGGCACTGTCTCCGTCGCCTCAACGCACACTTCTATTGTCAGCGGATCGAACGTGGAAAACCGCACGCTCTCGTCGCCGAGGTAATTGCGTGTGACGACCTTGACGATGCGCGCTCGCGCACCGCGCACGGGCGTAAAGCGTGCAAGTGCATTGCGTGAGGCGCGCTCCTCGTATGCCAGGCTCAGATTCGCGACCTGGACCTCCTCCGCATGGAGCTGTTCCACGGATTCGAGCTGCGACAAACCGCTGAAGCCCCACCTGAACAGGCGGAACGCGAGGGTGCGCCCGTCGCCCGCCAGAGCTTGAACCGTGTCAGGAGTCCAGATGCGGATCAGCACGTCTTCATTGCGCGATGCTGGTAGTGGCACGTCCACCAGCTGGCGTTCGCCGAGTTGGACGTGCGTCAGCGGACTGTTTCCGGAGTCAATGCACACTGTCATCGCAGATTGCCCTGCGATTGGGCCTGGCTCGAGCTCGAGAACCAGATCACCGACATTGCTCGACTGTGACTTGATGACGATTTCCGCGACACCGTCGGCCCAGCGGAACACATCCCCGCCGTAAGCCTCCAACGGCTGCCACCCACGTCCGAGCTCCATCCGCGGCGGCACCAGGTTCGCGCTCTTAGCGGGGTCCGCCGCGGTGCTCTGCCGATCCGCCGCTTCGCTGAGCTGTGTGGCGCCCCCGTGCAACATGAACTGCAAATAGGCTGAAGTGACGGCTCGGGGTGCTCCATCTGCCTGAACCTGGCCGGCATGCACCCATACCACGCGGGTGCACAACTGCGATACAACCTCGAGGTCATGTGACACAAACAGCAGCGTCGTGCCGCGTGCGCGCATCTCGCGGATACGCCCGAGGGCCTTCGCTGCAAAGCGTACGTCGCCCACCGTAAGCGCCTCGTCCACCAGAAAAACTTCAGGATCCATCGTGCTGAAGAGTGAGAAAGCCAGGCGCACGAACATACCCGACGAGTAGGTTTTGACCGGACGGTCGAAAAAATCGCCGAGCTCCGCGAAGGCCTCGATCTCGTCGATGTACGAAACGCGCAGTGGGCGTGGCACCTCGAGCAACTGCAGGCTCTCGTTCGCATTCTCACGGCCCGTTAACTCCGGACTGAAATCACTACCCAGTTCGAGCAGTGACAGGACTCGTCCATGCATTGCAAGGTGCCCTGAAGTCGGGCTGAGCACGCCTGTCAGGAGCTTTAGCAAGGTGGATTTGCCCGCACCATTTGGACCGATGATGCCCAGACACTCGCCAGCCTGCAGACCGAAAGAGACGTCACGAAGTGCCCAGAACTCGTGGTAACGAGGCCCTCCCGGCAAGTGCAGCCAATCGGCAAAGCGCTGACGCGGCGTCGCGTACACCTTGAAGCACTTGCTCAGGTGCGAAGCCTCAACGATGGTCCTGGAGCTCACAGCAGATCGCGTATCTCAGTGCGCAGTCGCGCGAGCACGGACAGGCCGACCGCGCAAGCGATCAGTCCCCATACGAGCATCGCCGCCCACACGGAAATAGGCGGAACGCCTTCGAACAGCGTCTCGCGCAAGGCCGTCAGGAAGGGATACGCTGGATTGAACGGGAGCGTTGCACGATAGGTTGGCGGCAGTATGTCCTCGAAATATACGACAGGTATGGACCACATCCAGATCTGAAGAACTACGACAAGAATCTGGCCGACATCTCTAAAAAAGACATTAATCGTGCTCAGCGCCAGGCTAAGCCCAAGGCCAAAGGCCTGCCACAGTACGAGAACGAGAGGCACCAGCAGCCAGGACCAGGCCGGAGTGATCCCAAACGCCAACACCACACCCAGCACAAGCACGATAGCGATTCCCATGCTGACTGTCGTTGAGACACAGCTTTGAGCCACAAAAACAATCTCGGGAATGGCCAGTCGCTTCAAATGCACTGAATTCGTAAGAAATGCCTGCGTTGAGCGCGACAAGCCCTCCGAGAACGTGATCCATGGCAGGAAGCCCGAGCTCAGATACAGCGGAAACGCGATCGCGACACTATCAAGCATGCCTGTACGCGAACCGAATAGCTGCGTGAACACGAACAAGTACACACACAGGATTGCGAGCGGGCTGATGACGTTCCAGAACACACCGAGCCCCGACCCCGCATAGCGATAGCGGAGATCGCCCAACGCCGCCGTCCATATCCAACCGCGATATTGCCAGAGCTGGGCCATCGAGTGGTCTTACGAATCGACGCCCATTGAGGATGAGCGTGGTCTAGACAAACTTGATGCGGCGGGCCGCGAAGACGACCATTCGCAGCAGAAGTTGACCATGACGCCAGCGCTGAATGTTCGTTGTACCGTAAGTGCGTTCTCGGTACCGAATCGGTAAGTCGACGATCTTGAGGTTTAACCTGGCAGCTCCGAACAGCAAGTCGAAGTCGCCAAATGGGTCGAAGTCGCCAAAGTAGGCTCGTTGGGAGGCGATTCGCTGATAGTCGGACGCCCAGAGCGCTTTCGTTCCGCAGAGAGTGTCCTTCACTGGCTGCCCGAGCAGCCACGAGAAGGCCAGGCTGAAGAATTTGTTGCCGAGGAAGTTGAAGAAGCGCATCGCTTGCTTCTCCATCGGATACACGAGGCGCACGCCGTTGATGAACTCCCCCGTGCCCGCTTGAAGCGCGTCGACGAAGCGCGGTAGGTCTTCAGGCGCAACGGTAAGGTCGGCGTCGAGAATCATCAGGACATCTCCGCCCGCCCCCGCAAATCCGAGGCGCACCGCGTCACCCTTGCCGCGCCCAGTCTGGCGGAACATGCGACTCTTGCGGTCTGGGTGGCGGACCATCTCGCGCTCGATGACCTCGGCCGTATTGTCGGTTGAATGGCCTTCCACGAATACCAGCTCAGTGCCGGCGCCCATCTCTGGCGTGCGCTCAAAAATGTTGGCGATGTTGCCAGCTTCGTTGCGAGCAGGAACGATGACCGAGACGGTCGGTTCGAGTTGGGCAGGCCGTGGGTGAGGCGTCTGTCGAGCGACCACGAAATTCGCGAGGCTCGCGATATTCAAGGGCCAGAGGCGAGCAAGATACTTGTTAGCGATGCTGGCAATCGCGGGCAGCTCGAGTGGCAGCAGCACCTCCTCCCAGTGCCGCATAAATTCGAAGTCGGCCAACCGCAACAAGGTTGAGACGTCCTCGGTCGTAAGCCAGTTCTGCTCAAGAACTGGGCGTGCCAGACCCAGTTTGCGGAGTGCTTGCAGTGGCGCCTCCCACACTCGGCTATAAAAGTGCATGATGACGCGCGATCGCGGAGTCGTCACGCGGTGCAAACGTCGAAACACGGCCTGCACGTCCCAGAGGTCGTTGACCAGATCCGAGAGGATCACCACGTCAAAGCGCTCTTCAAGCCGCAGTGTGTGCGCGTCCGCCTTGATGAATTGCAAGTGGGGGTAACGCGCAGAGCCGCGATCGATCATGTCGCCTGAAAAATCGATGCCAATGCCGTAGCTCGGCTCGACAGCATTGAGCAGGTCGCCCCGACCACAGCCAATCTCGAGCACGCGCTGACCGGGCGCGATCAGCGTCCTGTACACGTGGGCAAGCCGCTGGTGATACGCGGTCGCCCACGTCCGTTCGACATCGAAACTGCGCGCCACCCGGTCCCAATGAGCAACGCGGGCACGGGTGTACTCCACCTGCGCGACGTCCGTTTGCGGCGTGTCGCCGAGGCTGATCAGCGCGTCGCGCCGCACATTGGCGAGCTCAGGGTGCTCCTCCGGATAAGCACTCATGTTCGGAAGCCAGCGCTATCTTACTTGAGGCAAGCACGCCTCGCGCGCATACAATCCGCTCCCAGACATGCGTCTACTTGTCACAGGTGGCGGCGGGTTCCTCGGCAGACACGTGCTGGATGTGTTGAGTGAGCACGGCCATCGAGACGTAGATGCGCCACGACGCGCAGATTACGATCTGACGCAGGCGGCCGACGTCGCAGCGTGCCTGCGTGATACACGGCCCGAGGCCATCGTGCACCTCGCCGCGGTCGTTGGCGGCATCGGCGCAAATCAGGAACACCCGGGCGAATTCTTCTATAAGAACCTCATCATGGGCGTTGAGCTTATGGAGCAGGCCCGCCTGGCTGGCGTTGGCAAGTTCGTTGCGATCGGGACAATCTGCGCGTACCCGAAGTTCACAGCAACGCCCTTCCACGAGGACGAACTCTGGAACGGCTACCCCGAAGAAACCAACGCGCCATACGGGCTGGCCAAGAAGATGTTGCTCGTCCAGGCGCAGGCATATCGACAGCAGTTCGACTTCAACGCAATCTACCTGCTGCCGGTCAACCTGTACGGACCGGGCGACAACTTCGATCCAAGCAGTTCGCATGTCATCCCGGCATTGATCCGCAAGTGTGTTGAGGCCGTCGACGCCGGTGACAACAGCGTTGAAGTGTGGGGGTCCGGTCGAGCAACGCGAGAGTTCCTGTACGTACGTGATTGCGCCGAGGGGATCGTTGCTGCGCTCAACCGGTACAACGACCCCGACCCTGTCAACCTCGGCTCGGGCATGGAGATCAGCATCCGTGAGCTGGTCGAGTTGATCGCGCAGCTGACTGGCTTTCAAGGCGAGCTCCAATTTGACACGTCGCGACCAGACGGCCAACCACGGCGCCGCCTTGACACTTCGCGCGCACTCGAACGCTTTGGCTGGCAGGCCAGAACCGATTTCCGGGCGGGGCTTCAAGCCACTATGGATTGGTACCGGGCACATCAGGCCGGCGAGTCGGATACCCGTCAAGCCGCGACGGTCTGAATTGTCCCGTCCACTGATCGAACTGCAGGGCCAGGTCCCGCGACGGTTTATGCTCTGGCTCGTTTCGATGTCTGGGTCGGGAGGGACCGCGATTTGACGAATTCGAGACCTCGCGCGCTGATCACCGGGATCTCTGGCCAGGACGGCTCTTACCTTGCTGAGCTGCTGCTGGGCAAGGGCTACGAGGTGCACGGGCTGATCCGTCGGAGCTCAAGCTTCAATACGCATCGGCTCGATGCCATTTACCGCGATCCGCACGAGGCGGGCGCCCACCTCGTGCTGCACTATGGCGACCTCTCGGACGGCGTTTCGCTCACCAATCTGATTCGCGATCTGCAGCCGCACGAGATCTATCACCTCGGCGCGCAGAGCCACGTCCGCGTTTCCTTCGACATTCCCGATTACACGGCCCAGACGACCGGGCTGGGGACGCTGCGGATTCTGGAGGCCATACGCGCCTCGGGCGTGCATACGCGCTTCTACCAAGCCTCGTCTTCGGAGATGTTCGGCGCAGAACCGCCGCCACAGAACGAAGAAACGCCGTTTCATCCGCGCAGCCCGTACGGCGCGGCCAAGGTGTTCGCGTACTGGATCACCGTCAACTTCCGCGAAGCGTACGGTTTATTTGCCGTGAACGGGATTTTGTTCAATCACGAGAGTGAGCGACGTGGAGAGACATTTGTTTCTCGCAAAATTACGCGTGCCGTTGCGCGCATCAAAGCTGGACTTCAAGACCACCTGTACTTAGGCAATCTCGACGCCAAACGCGACTGGGGATACGCCAGAGATTACGTGCGCGCGATGTGGATGATGTTGCAGCAGCCATCGCCTGATGATTTCGTCATTGCCACTGGCGAATCGCACACCGTGCGCGAATTTCTGGATCATGCCTTTGGCCGCGTGGGATTGGATTGGACGCAGCACGTCGAGATCGATCCACGCTATTACCGACCATCGGAGGTCGACCACTTGCGTGGCGATGCCTCCAAGGCCGCGCGCATCCTCGGGTGGGAGCCTTCAGTCCGCTTTCCCGAGCTCGTTGCGCGGATGGTGGACGCCGATATTCAGCTGCTCGAGGATGAGCTGGCAGGCCGGCTTGTGGGGGTCGACCGCGAGGGCTGAGCACCTGCTTAGTCATCGATCACGTTGACGCGATAACTGCGAGCCGTTCTCAGTGGCGATGCATCAGTCACGCTACCCCGACACGCGTTGCGCAGTGACCGGGAGTGCGCGCCACACCGCGATGACGCGTACATCACGTGCAGCCGAGGAAAGCGCGGCGGGACCGACTACACTCAGGCGTGTCGATGGTCCGGTGGCGGCAAGGTAGCTCGTGCTGATCGCGCTGCCGCTAACGATCGTTTCGGTCATCGGCGTCGCGTGGCGGCTCGCGGCTGGAGATGCGCGGCGGCAGGTAGTTGGGGTCGCGGCCTTTGCTCTGGCGGTCAGGCTCCTGGCCACCTTCGTGGTCTCGACCATTGCCGATCAGGCGCACGTCACAAAGGTGTGGCTCAACGACGAGGCTTCCTTTTTCCTCGCGACGCAAGCGCTGTTGGGCGATCCGCTTGGGAGTTCGTTACCGCCTGGCCTCGACCATCTCGGCGGCGACGGCTACCTCGGCGTCACCACGTGGCTCTCGGTCCTCGGGGGTGGCGTGGCCGATGCCAACACCTTTCGGGTCATCAACGCCGCGCTTGGCAGCCTCGTAGTCGTGCTCAGCATGCTCGGGGCGCGGCGGCTGTTCGGGGCACGTGCTGGACTTCTGACCGGCGTGGCGCTGTCGCTGTGGCCGTCGCTGGTGCTCTGGTCCGCCACGATGTTGCGCGACACGCTCGGCGGCTTCACGGTCGTGGTCGTGTGGTGGACGCTCGGCCGAGCGCGCGAACTCGGCTGGTTTCGCACGCTGGGCACGATCGGGCTCGGCCTGGTGATCAGTATCAGCTTGCGACCGTACCTGGGCGGCGCGATCCTTGGTGGCGTTGCGCTGTGGGCGGCGTACCCGCACCTGCGAAGGGCGCGCGTACGCTACCTGGCCACTGCCGCCGCGGCGATCGTTCTGGCCGGCGCTGCGACGGCCGTCGCCTTTAGTCGGCAGCTCGACTATGCGGCCCATGAGCTGGTCTACCGCCAGACCGTCACACGCATCGAAACGCTCGGGCGACTGTATACGGATGATCGACCCCAGGTTTACAACCAGCCGATCCGACCTGGCGTTGCCGTCGGACTGACCGACCCGGATACAGGCTGGGTGCTCGGTGGCGTCGTGCAGGATCTGCCGAACCAGGCCCAGGCACGGGTGGCGTTTACGGACGAGTCCATCCGCGTGGTGCCTGTCGACCAGCTCCTGCCCCTTCAATCAACGAGTCTGCCGCCGCTCGAACTTTTCGCGTGGGTTGGACCGAATCTCCTGAGCTACCTGGGCGGCCTTTCACAAACGAGTGACCCGACCAGCCCCGTTTGGATCGCGATCGCGCTCGTGTGGGACGCGCTCTTGGTGCTGGCCGTCACAGTGGCCGTCCGCCGCAGGCTACCTGCATCGGAGTGGCTGTTCCCGCTCTGCATCGTGGCCGGGACGGCGCTTGCTCTACTAACCGTGCCGGGTGCGCCTGGCAACGCCGACCGACACCGCGCGACTCAGACCGTGCCGTTACTCCTGGTGTTTGCGAGCCCACTGCTTGCCGATTGGGCCCGCGCAATACGGTTTTCTGGCTTCGCTGTTCCGAGAGCCAGCACCAGACCGGCTACGGAGACCGCGGCCGCCAGCTCGCGCATGCGATCGGCGCGATGATCGAGGGCGTCGGCGCGCTCTCCCAGTGCCGTAGCATCCGTCGGCGCGACATCAGAGGCGATCCGAGCGGAGAGCCACGCCCCGACTGGCGTTCGCGAACTTTCGGGTTGGCCGCCCCGGAGGGTCTCAGTCCTGGCGTGCAGATCGCCTGCGGCCGCGTTGATGACGAACGACAGGAGAACAACGCCCGCGATCACAACCACGATCATCGCGAACAACCAGGTGCCGACGGCCTGCAGCGTCACGCGCATAGAAGCTTGACCGTCGGATGCTAACACTGGGACTCGTTGCAATCGGGCGGCGTCGGCTGCTGCTCGGTGCGGCAACGCTTGCGGTGCTCACCGCGTGCGCTCGAGTGCCGCCGCGCGCACCCGAGGCGCCGACACCAGCAGCCATGCCTGAACTAGATGCGTGGCGCGCTGAGGCGGACGCGATGCTCGCCGACGGACTGCAAACACTTCGCACCTTCGAAGCCTTCGCCGCGTATCGCGTCTCGATATCACCGAGCTCCGACCGACGATCTGCCACTGAGTTGCTATGGGATCCGCCGACTGGCGCTGAATGGGACTTTGCCACGCACGTTGCGCACGGGCTGCGGGGGCGGGCCGATCAGCTGTTTCGAGCGGTCACTTCAACCACCGTTGATGCGACGTTGTGGCGCGACCAGCGCGGGCTGGCCGATATCGTCCACGACATCGGCGCCGTTGGCGATGCGCTGACAGCCTATCGCGATCGGCTGGATCGGCTGCCGCCGGGTGATGCCGCCGCTGCACTGTCGCTGCTCGATGGCGCATGGTCGGCGTGGGAGCAGACCGCGTCGAGACTCGGGCTCTCACGCGCTGAGGCAATCGGCTGCGCCGCCTGAATCCCTAGATCTGTACGCCGGAGGGTTTCGTGCCGATTTGCGAGATGCTGGGGGCGAGCAGGTCGATTTGCTCGAAGTGATTCTCTTTGAACCAGCTGAAGACTTCGGGGTGGGTGTGCCAGGACATGTACTGGGGTGAGTACCAGTCGAAGGTGTCCAGCACGCGCCAGCGCCAGTCGCGTTCCAGGCTCAGGAAGGCGACCGATCGCAGCAGGCCGCCTACGATAGGCAGGGTCCAGAGGTAGTAGAGCGGGGCCGCCGCGTAGGACAGGACGTGCAGCAGGCGGCTGGGTAGGCGGGTCGTGTAGCGGCGCCAGAAGCGCGAATTCGCCACGTACACCTTGTTGCCCGCGTCGTACACCGTGACCGTCAGCTTTCCGCCGGGCTTGAGCACTCGGGGCAGGCTGGCGAAAGCGCGGCGCGGATCGGGCGTGTGGTGCAGCACGCCCAGGCTCATCACCAGGTCGAACATGTTGTCGCCGAACGGGGTGTGGAAGAGATCGGCCTGGACGAAATGCACGTTGGGCAGGTGCCCCGCGTTCTGGAACGCCGCGTCGATGGCATAGCTGAAGTCCATGCCGATGTACGTTCCGCCGCAGGCGTGCACGACTTCGGCGAAGCGGCCCATGCCGCAGCCGGCGTCCAGGACCAGCATGCCGTTGAGCTGCTGGATCGGAAAGTTCAGGCTCGCTTGCAAGCGGTCACGCGTATCGGTGCGGCCTGTGGCGCTGTCGAGCTGCGTGCGACGGAAGCGCTGCCACTCATAGGAGAAGCTCTGGGTGTAGGCGTCGGACTGAACGAAGCGTGGGACGCCGCGGCGCACTGGGAACCTATGGGCATTGGCGCAGGTGAGCCGACCTTCGATGATCTCCTGCTTTGCGGAGTCAGGCTCGAGCGTTGCCAGGCAAATGGGGCAGCGCAGCCAGGCCAAAAGAGAGCGCTTCACGCGGTTGGGGTCATCGACACCTACGCGGCATGGTACGAGTTGGCCGCGACAAATAGTGGTCAGACGGTAGCTTGGGTGCGGCGCTGGGCGATTGCGGGAGTGAGATCAGGATTCGGGGACAGCTACCCAGTCGCGGATGTCGTAGGGGGCGGGCTCGTTCGGGAGCGTCCGCGTGCGACGCAGTACGCGGCGGGTGACGGCGTAGCGCATGCTCGGGTCGCCGATCAGATAGCGCAGCGTGCGCAGCGGGCGATCGCGCAGGTGCTGACGCCAGCGTGGCTGGACGGGCGAGAGCAACTGCAGGATCCGATCATGGGGTGATCCGGCGAGGTCGGCGGCTGAGCGGAGGCGGAACTGGCCGCCATAGCCGATGCTGATCAGGTCTTTGCCGAAGGCGGAGCGCAGGGTGCTGCGAATGAGATCGGAGCGGGTCTCGACAACGAGCTGCGCGCCGAGCTCAGGGACGGCGCTGGCTTCAATGGGTTCAACGAAGCTGCAATTCGAAGCGACCCGAATGCGGATGACCTGGAGTGGATAGTCGGAGAGAACGATGGCCGCGTCCAGGTTGGGAAGATCCGGGCGTTCTGCAAGGCGGGCGCGGATCGCGGCGACGAGATCGTCGAAAGCGGCGGGGTCGATCATTGGGCGCTCAGGTGGCGCTCCGTAGCGTTCCAGGACGGCCTGGCGTGCCAACTCCGGCGGATCGGGGCGGGTGAACGGGGCGGCATGCACTGCGCCGTTCTCGACGTAGTCACCTGGTCGCAGGTCGTGAAACTCGGTCGACGTGTTCGGGGCAAGGGATCGCAACATCACCGAGGGGGCGTCCATTCGCAGGCGCAGCGCGCTCATCCACCAGTTCTGTTCGTCCGGCAGCACGAAGTGCGCGGCGAACGGAAACGCGTTTTTTGGACGAAGCTGGTCGGCGATCAGCGCGAAGTTGTGCAGAAAGTAGAGCTCGCGCGCTCTGGCGACCGCCAGATCATCTTTGCCCGGCACGTGCACACAGTTGGGAAAATAGCTGGCGCCGCCAAAGCCGCAGAACAGGTAGTCGATTCTGGGAAAACGGCCACGCAGGACGCGGCAGTACTCATGGATCAACTCGCGGCGGGACGAATGCAG